>JAAHGL010000026.1 GCA_010692635.1 Symploca sp. SIO2C1
GTGACAGATTTGACCCTAATAATTCAAGGATAAAGTTCAATTACTTATTGAGAATGGAGAATGTTTGTTGATTAGCAACTACTCAAACAAAATTCCCCAGTGTTATTGAAGAGATGGCCAAATTTTTGAGAAACCACAAAGGCACAAAGTGCACAAAGGGAAAGCAGAGACGATATCTAATTGGTGGGCAAAAATGGGTAATTCCTTGTTCAATTCATGGAAACAAGGGACGATCATAAAATCGATCTTCATCCAGAGCAGTTTTCAATTGAGAAACAATTCTCTTCCATTAGCAATTAGCCATTAGCAATTAGCCATTAGCCATTAGCAATTAGCAATTAGCCATTAGCAATTAGCCATTAGCCATTAGCAATTAGCCATTAGCCATTAGCTATTGAGTAATTAACTAACTGAGCAAGAGTTGCTTCCATAAGTGCCGTTGTTTGACCAGAGACAGTAAAAACTAATGCTTCACGATACACTCGCTGTGCAACATGATGTCGGTAATTGGCTGCACCACTGGAAACAGTAACTGCGGCTGTAGCACAACGTTGTGCTAAATTAATTGCCCAAGTGCGGAGTTTTAGTCGTTCTTCCCAAGTCTGGGAATCAGGTGCTAGCGCTGCCATCATTGCTAATTGACAACGATTGAGTTCTTCATTGAAAGCATCAAACCCATGCTTGATGAAAGGAAGTTGCTTAGTCTGGTAAGTCGCCTCTATGATATCGAGAGCTGCTCTAGTATTTCCCAAGCAGTGAAATCCGTGATGCAGAACATTTTTCTTATCGCTCTCATGAATTGCACCAGCTGATCTAATCAAGACAACATGCTCTTTGGGTAAGAACCAATGAGTGAGCTTTGCTGTAACGGTATTAGTTGAAGACATTGCTCCTAGTTTCATTGGCTCACTAAAGGCAATTGCTCCCCCAGTCTGTTGCACAGTTTCAATAAATGGCAACATACCATAAACTGCCCGGCCATCGGGAAGTGTTGCACCTAAAATAAAATGTTGAAAGTAGCCAAAACCTGTTAGCCAAGGCACTGTTCCTTCTATCTGATATCCACCTGCTACAGGAATAGCTTTAATTATTGGGTTGCCTTGACGTCGCAGATGGGAAAAGCCGATGCCAACTAAAACCTTTCCTTGACTCATATAGGGCAGATATTGCCACTTTAAAGATTCATTGTCAGTCTTGGTGAGCAATCCTCCTGCACTTTGGTGTTGAGTTTGCAGAAATGCCAAAGCACCAGAATAACGTGGAACTAGTTGCTGAAAGGAGCGAAGGGTTAGCTCACTAACTCCAGCACCTCCCCAAACTTTAGGAACCTGTAACGCTAATAAAGAGCGATCGCTCATTCCCTGAAGTGCTTCTTTTAATGCTGCTGTATTGTCATCAATCTCTGATGCTACTGGTGCAACAGATTTCCGGAGATAGGAATCAGCAATTTCTAAGAGCCCTTGCTGTTCATCTGAATTATTCTGATCAACTACACCCTGGTTTTCTACAATCAATGAAATTTGGTCAACTTTATGGCCTATTGAAGAAATTATACTCAATTGCGCTGCGATCGCAGGCAGTTCGTTAGAGCGATCGCAATTTTTCTAGAGCGACGCTCTAGTTAGAAGAGGAGATATCCGTACTAATTTCGATACGATCCTCTGATTGCTCACAGGGATAATTATCTGTGCCACACTTTTGCCATTTAGTAATGCGTGGTGCATTAGGTGAACTGTTATTGCAGATTTGGCATTCCTTGTGCGACGTATTGACAACCTCAGCGCCATCTCCCAGCTGTAGCAGAGCCAAGTCAGTGCGATAAGATACACCAGTTTTTAGAGTGGTGTAGGGAACCCACAAATTCTGAGAGCACTCTACTTCCAGCTCGCCCGTTTGCGATTCATAGGATGAGTCGTGAGTATGAAAACCCCACTCCCCAATGTAGCGTCCTAGACGCTGATACTTTTCTTTGTCAAAGATAGTCTGAAACAGCTCAAAACTGAAACCTGTAACTACACTGGCGGCTGTAGCATAAGCTCCACCACCGATCCCTTGAAGCCTGACGGAACTGATGCTCGGCTCAATGTTATGCCCTTCTCCTTTTTGTGGTTCACCAGATACATGCGTTACACTGAGTGCATTATCTGTACCTGCGATCAGCGTATATTGAACCTTGAGCTCAAAGTCGAGTCGATCGTTATAGGGCTTCTTCAGTATGTCTTTCAAGCATTGTGGAGCGAAATCTGGAGCGCCACCATAATTGGGAGTCCATGCCCTGGCAATGTAAACGTCCAGACGACACTTGAGCAAATTCCCCTCTCGACTACATTGGGACAACTTGACTTCAAAATGGTAAGGCCACATCCCATCTGAGTTACATTCCTTTCCATCGGGTTGCTTGTTACAATCACACATGGTTTGAAGACTAATTCCACTCAGCGCAATAACATATTGATTCGCGTTGCTTGCTCCCATCTCCGCCAAGTCTATTTCTATCTCTTCGGATTGCTGCGAGATAGCATATGGAAACTCGTCGGGGCCCTCAGAGGAATCCGTCCACACCAGTTCTTTCTTGTCGTGCTTTATATGTAGATCGGGCGAGTAGATGGCTCCGAAGTAACCTTTTGGATACATGAAGTTGGCGTCAACACCGCTAGCTTGACCCATTGTGAATACCGCAGTACCTTTCCAGTTTTCTGGTGCCTCAAAACTTTCCTCACTTATGTAGCTTTTAAATTGACTGATGCGATTGGCAACGCGGAATCCCAGAACGGTTCTAAGCCAGTCGTGACCAAAGCCGCGCCATAAAAATGTACCATGTAAAAGCATAAATTACTTTCCTCTCCAACATGATGTGAGTATATTTACCAAACAATTGGACTTTGGAGAAAATTTGATATTCTGTCCTCTGTCACTCTATTTATAAGACGATCCCACAGGGCAATTCATTCCAATTTTTCGAGTTAGGGGCAATTTTTTTCAAAATCGGGTCATAACTCCAAAAAATGGTCTAAAAAATGGTGATTTAGCAACAACACTTTACAAAGTGCTGATTGATATCGAAGGAATTGTTTATCTGGGTTCTCCAGTTCGCGTCACTGACGGAAATCCTCATGCTAATATGCTTGGATTGTTGTAGACTTATGCGACAGTGCGATCGTAAATCTTGTAGGTTGGGTTGAGGTAACGAAACCCAACACTTAGATTATCTCTTAGTTTCTTGTCTTTATATATGGGCGCACAGTTTTACTATTATAAAAAAATAGTATCAGAAAACAAAAGCAATTACAACCAATAAACGATGCAAGTCCAACTCAAACAGATCGTAGTTCCTCCCGGTCAGCAACTTTTAATGACCGATGTAAGTTGGCAGATGTATCAACAACTGCTAGAAGAATTCGGAGAAAAACGGGGTTCGCGGATTAATTACAGTCAGGGAGTTTTAGAAATAAAGAAAATAAAAATCTGCGAGCTAATCGAGGGATAATTAACTCATTACTCATTACTCATTACTCATTACTTGAAAACCCGAATCAATCGACTTATTCAGCAAACCCTACTTAATTGTTAAAATGTCCTACTCTAAATTTTCGTTTGCTCAAGTTGTCGAACTGTTTAACCTTACTGTTACCGAAGGGGCTGGACTATTTGAAAATGTACCCGCCTCAGAAATCAGCAACTACCTCCAAGAAACTCTTAACTTTAATGTTCCCTTGGCATTAGCAGTGAATTCAGAAAAAGCTAGAAGCGAATTCATCATTGCTCCCGTAATGTTGGAACTCAAGAAACTCACCAACTATGCTCTATTTTCTGGTGTTGAATTCAATGTTGATGAAAGTAAAGGCCTGAATGGATATGTCGATTTCTTGATGAGCCAAGATCCAGAGCAAATATTTGTCAAAGCACCTGTAGTTGTGATTATTGAAGCCAAACGCGACGATTTAGCCTTTGGATTAGGTCAATGTGCTGCTACCCTAGTCGGTGCTCAACAGTTTAATCAAGACCAAAACCGAGAAGATATTGAATTGCTCGGAGCAGTTACTACTGGAACTGTGTGGCGATTTCTCAAGCTTACTGGTAACAATCTGCAAATTGATCTCCAAGAATACAGCATTCGTGAGATTGACAAAATCTTGGGAATTTTGCAGATTTGAGGGTTATTCTTACCAATTCCTAATTTATATAAATACATTAAAATGAATTTTTTGTACTACATATGTGGTGCGTTACGCTTTGCTAACACACCCTACTATTGCAGCTAGCATAATTCCTGTATCCACTTATGAGCCAATTTCAACACGAACCATTGATTCAGACTGAAAATCTGAGTTTACACTACGGAAAGAAAACTGCTTTTTGTCATGTAAATTTACCAATTAATGCCGGTTGCATCACCGCACTCGTTGGTCCTTCTGGCTGTGGTAAAACTAGTTTTCTTAGCTGCCTCAACCGCTTGACAGATTTGATTCCTCGTTGTCGAGTGTCAGGAAGTATCCGCTTAGGCTCCCTGGAAATACTGAGTCCTCAAATTAATGCGATCGCTCTGCGTCGTCGTGTTGGTATGATTTTCCAAAAGCCTAATCCTTTTCCCTTTTCCATTTGGAAGAACTTAGCGTTTCCCCTGCAAGAACATGGTATTAAGAACCGGGAGGAAATTGCTCACCTGATTCAAACTACCCTGCAAGATGTAGGATTGTGGGATGAAGTTAAAGACCGACTTAATAGCTCAGCCCTTGCTCTTTCCGGGGGTCAAAAACAACGCTTGTGCATTGCTCGTGCTTTGGTGCTGCAACCAGAAGTTCTCCTGTTAGATGAACCTTGTAGTGCTCTAGATCCTATCTCCAGTGGGGTAGTAGAAGATTTAATTGCTAGTTTGCGGGAACGCTACACTCTTTTGATTGTTACCCACAACCTGGCTCAAGCTAAACGAATTGCTGACTATACTGCTTTATTTTGGGTTAAGGAAGGGGTGGGCAGATTAGTCGAGTATGGATCTGTGGAGCAGATTTTTGAAGCACCACAACAGCCATTGACAGCTGCTTATGTCAATGGTATTAGAGGTTAATTGGGAATTGGGAATTGGGAATTGGGAATTGGGAATTAGTCGGGTCTTTTCTCAGGACAAACTAAGGTTGTTGGGGTTTAATCCCAAGTAAGCCCAGTTAAGCTTATCCCACGTAATGCAAATCATGGGATTGCAAGTTACTTGTGATTGCTCCTTTTTACCAATGACCAATGACTAATGACAAATTGATAATATTTTATCAATCCCACCAACAAGTAAAAAGACTACGTTTTTGGCTAGCGATCGCAGTTTCGGTTTGTATTCTAGTTTGTTTGTTCGGTCCGCTACAAGCTTTATTTGATCACGCCTTACTAGTTAGCCTGTTAGGAAGATTAGGGCACTCGGCAATCTGTTTATTTATCCTGGTGTACACTATTGCCACTGTACTTGGTGTTCCTGGTACTATCCTCACTATTGCTGGTGGTGCAGTCTTTGGTTTATTCTGGGGAACTCTTTGGTCTGTAGTTGGAGCAACTCTGGGAGCGATTGGAGCATTTTGGTTAGCGCGTTATTTACTCAGGGATTGGGCTAAGGGTCGATTCAAGCGTCACAAAGCTTTGGTAAGTTTTAATCAAGCAGTCTTGCACAAGCCTCTAGCTTTTGTACTAGCAGTGCGCTTTGCTCCCATCTCTCCTTTTAATGTAGTCAATTTCCTATTTGGTTTGACGCCTATTGACCTTCGCAATTATGCTACTGGCACGTTTTTTGGGATTATTCCCGGCACTTTAGCTTATACGTGGCTGGGAGTGACAGGGGAGAAAGCATTGCAAGGAGGCGATCGCTTGCCCTTTTTCTTGGCACTGGGTATGCTTACTCTACTTTCATTGCTGCCAGTGTGTCTGAAGAAAAAATTTAATTGATCTGTCTTAAAATTATGGAAAAATCTCCTAAAAAATAAACACAAAGAACAAAAGACTAATGACAAATGACCAAATATAGCAGTTCTCGTATCCGTGAGGTACAGATCCTATTCCCTATTCCCCATTCCCCATTCCCAAAAACCAGGATCTTTGTACCTCATCTAAATGAGAAACGCTATATCTATTGACTGCCCAAAATAAATAGACTCAAAAGAGTACCACTATTCCAGAGACTGTGTAGGAGCATCGGAGCTAGTAGATTGCGCGATCGCGTGTAGACTACTCCTAAGACGATTCCTAAGGTTGCTAAGGGGAGTACTTCCGAAAGACTCAAATGAGCGATCGCAAATAGTAGACTACTGATTAAGACTGCTCCCCAAACTGGCAAGTAACGAGTCAACGATGGCAACAAAAACCCTCGAAAAATCATCTCTTCAAACAAGGGTGCAGCAACACATGCTGTTAAGCCAAAGATCAATATTGCTATGGTGTCGTGTCCTTCCAATACTAAGGGTAGAATCGGGTTACTACCTCCCTTCCCTTGCCATAACTGCTGGTTAATCAGGGATACTACAACTACTGAGGGTAAAGCCACCAAATAGCCTCCCAGTCCCCAAAAAACCCAGTTACTGCGGAACTTAAAGCGAAACCAATCCTCTGATATTGGCAAAAAAGGTTTCACGAAAAAGTAGAGTACCGATAACCCACCGGCTGCCAGTAAGATGTAAGCAAAGAGGCTATAGAATGCCTTCATCTGTACTGTGAAGTTGACAGGATTGAGACCTAACAAGCTAATTGATAGTGGTAGCAGCAACGGTAGTAAAATTTGACCCACGAAGAAAAAGCCAAAGATCAGTACTTGCCAAATAACTTCCCAATCCCAGGGTGTTTCCCAGGGAACCTCGCTGTTAGTAGCTAAAATTGATTGCTTACCCTGAAGTAGCCGTTGGACTAATAAAAAGATCATTAGTCCTACACCTAATAAGCCTCCAACTCCTGGTATGGCTGAGATTAGTGCTAACTTCAATATTGCTTGCTCAGCTCTTTGTTGTTTTTTGGCTTGGAGAGACGCCAGGTGCTCTTGACGCTCCTGTGATTGATACAGTTGAGTTAAAGCACAATCACGGAACCAACTATCTAAGTTTTGCTCAATTTGTCTCTCAGCATTTGGTAGCAAGCGGGGTGGCTCATGCCAAAGGGCGATTAATGTCTTCGCTGTTTGTACTGATGATGTATGAAATACTGGTACAAATTCTTGTGTATGGGCCAATTTGCCCAAATTAGTCCAAGTTTCTATCGCTGCTTTGGTTTCTCCCTGTTGAACTTGGAGAATACCCAGTCGCAAATCTAGCTCATCAATCAGTTTTTCTACCTTAACCAATGACTTTTTTAACTGCTGCTGTTGGGGGGAAGTAGGAGTATCGGTAATTGGTTTGACTAGGGTTGAGGGTTTCTCAACAGAAGTTGATGTAGCAACCTGCTTGGGGGAGAGCTCTTGGAGTTTGGCAATGATTTGAGACTCAGTTGTCTGAGCTGATTCACGGACTTGTTGATACTGTTTTTGAGCCTTTTTGAAAGGTTCATTACCAATGATGGCATCCCGAGCAGCGGTTAAATCTACACTATTGTCAGTATTGTCCCATTGCCACTCAGTTGTACTCAGGAACAAATTGGTTTGGTACAGTTCCAGGCGACTTTGAATCTGAGGCTCATTCCAACTTGCCACTAAAGAAAGGATAACTTTAGCGATCGCTAAAATTGTCAGCCCAATCAAAATCACCCGCTTAATTGTCATGAAATAAACCCCCACCAAGCAAGTACAAAGTTAAAAATCTCTACTAGCGCGACACACCTAAAATGGTGGAATAGGTAGGTTGGGTGAAGCGGTAGCGTAACCCAACGCTGGAGCATATTCCGTTGGGTTTCACTTCGTTCTACCCAACCTACAGTTTTAGTTGTGTCACGGCACTACTCTGCTGTCATTATCCCATTAGGGCTACTAACTTAGGGCAGGACATGCTATTAGAACTTACGCACTCAACTGTCATGCCGAGGTGATAGTTAAGCATCTGAGCATCCTCGGAGATCCTTCGCTATCGCTCAGGATCAGATAATTCGGTTACGGTGCGTAAGTCCTAACTTTATCAATAACCTCTGAGACGATAAGATAAACAAGATCTAGTACAGTGCGGCGGAAATAACCCACCAGTGACAAAAGCTTAAAAAGCTTACCGTACAAGCTTTATTCCCTCCTGCCTTCTGCCTCCTGCCTTCTGCCTTCTGCCTTCTTGCACTAGTTTGTTGTTTTATGAACCTTTTTTATGAGTACTACTGTAAACATTGCTCCTACTGACAGATTGGCATCTCGGATTGTCAATGGCATACTTTCCATCAAGCCCTTAGCTAGCCTAGCCAAATACCAAGCTCGTAACATGATGATTAAGCGAGCTGAAAAGATGGGAATACCTTGGAGACAACAAGTAGAGGAGTTGCGTCAGCTTGATTGGGAAGCTCGACTTGCTGAGGTAACAAACCCTCAAGTAACCTACCCAGATTATTTTTTAGGTTCGTTCCATGCTTACGAAGATGGCAATCTTGACTGGGAAGCTGCTTGGGAAGTAGAACCTGCTGCCTATACTGTCCATGCTAAGATTTGGCCTGACAGTGGTGTTCAAGGTGATCCGAAACTGCGCCAAAGTTACCATGATTTGGTTAAAGAACAAGTTACTATTGAGCCCCAAGATATTTTGGATCTAGGCTGTAGTGTGGGAATGAGTACCTTTACACTGCAAGAGATTTATCCCCAAGCAAAAATTACTGGTATGGATTTGTCACCATACTATTTAGCTGTAGCAAAGTACCGAGCCCAGCAACGGGATGCTCAAATTACCTGGAAACATGGTGATGCTGAAGGGACAGGATTACCAGATGCTTCCTTTGACTTAGTCTCTGTCTTCTTGATGTTCCATGAGTTGCCCCAACAACCATCTCGGGAAATTTTTCGTGAAGTGCGGCGCTTACTCCGTCCCGGTGGTTATTTCACTATTATGGATATGAATCCTAAGTCTGAAATTTATGCCAATATGCCTCCCTACATTTTGACCTTACTCAAAAGTACTGAGCCATTTTTGGATGACTATTTCACTTTCGATATTGAGCAAGCTTTAGTTGAAGCTGGCTTTGAACTACCGACTATTACTCCTAACAGTCCCCGCCATCGCACAATTGTAGCGAAGGCAAATTAAGACTTGATAATTGATAAGAATTTATTTGTACCAGATTATTGTAAGCTTTTTCTCCAATCAGCCAAGATTACTGGTGCAATGTGTTTTCCTCGCTCTTTGATTAAACCATCAGCCATTGTTATTACTTGTGCAACTGTTTTATGTTGAGTTGCTACCATTTGAGACAATAAACGCAATGTCCGAGTATAAGCAATATCATATATTTTACAAGTTTCAACAACTAAGCCATCATCACTGGCACACAAAAGTAATCGATGACGAGCAATAGCAATTGTAGAGCGATCTGCGATACTTAAAAGAGGGGCTTTTCTCCCAAATTCTACAAAGCTAGCGAACATCTCTTCCGTATCAAGCGTAAGTGGTGCTAAATATCGTCTAGCAGCTTCACGGGTAAGCACTTCTAGCCTATCAGAGTCAAGAACCTCTTGAGCAATGAACAGGGGACTGTAATGCTGCTGCAACCACTCCCATTCATTCAACCAGCGAAAGTCTATGATTGCTGTTGCATCTAGAATTGTTCCGTTAAGAGATCGCATAAACCTCAGCTTCCTGACGATGCACCCGCAGTTTTTCCACCGTTAAATCGAGAAGTTCCGCTGCTTTCATTTCTGAAATTTTGCCTAACTTAAGGGCTTGCCAAATTAACTGTTGATAGCGTTCATTTTCTGGAAAGTCTTCTGGCTTCACTGCTGGTGGTAACTCCATTGAGTTTTTCAGCGAGGAGCCATGCTGTTTTTTATAGACAGCACAAATTTTGGCTCTTTCTTTGGCATAGTCAATAACCTCCATCTGTGCCAAACGAGTCAAAATAACTTGGTAACTTACCCGAAAATGCTGCTTGAGTCGAATAATGTTAGTTGTCAGTTGATACATCCGCTCGAATTCGGCTTGAGGAAGTAACAGATAACCAGCAAAGTGATTGGCAACCTTTTCCCGCGCTTTTTCTTCTTCTTTCGTTCCTTCCTCAACTAAGGTGTCTTGGTACTCACCCCGATGACAAATTAAGTGTCCAATTTCATGCGCTAAAGTAAACAACTGCCGTTCTATCGTAATGTTATGGCTGTTGACTAATACAAAAGCTCCTTGCTCAGCACTACAAGCACTTAAACCAAAAAAGTCTTTAATGGGGAATGGATGACGCAGGACTTTCAAGCCAATTTCTTCTACAGTTTCAAATAAGTTGAAAATCGGTGCTTCTCCCAATCCCAGACAGCGACGCAACCGACTGGCAATTTCAGCGATGCGTTTTTCATTACCTTCAACTTGATGGCAAGGAGTACTTTCTGGAGCATAGGAGGGCAAACCGACTGCTTGCTCCAGATTGTTATAGGTTTCCAGCATTCGCAGCACTTGAGCAGCAAATTGGGGGTTGTTGCCGAAAGAAGCATGAGCACGGAAACGGAAGTTAGGCAATCCTTCGCTTTCAGTGCGTAGTAAATCATCGATAGTAATATTCAAGGCACGAGCTAAGGCAGACAAAGTTTTGCTGTCTGGTAAAGTTTTAGCCTTTTCGTAGTTGTTAATGCTCTGGCGAGTTATCCCTACTATCTCTGCTAGCTGCTCCTGGGATAGGTGCAGGCTTTTGCGATAGCGGGTGAGGTTGCCTCCGATGGTTTCCTTCATGGCTGACTTTCTCCCGAAAGTGCTGGAGGTGTAAAAGTTTTTGTCAAAGTTGTTGACTTTGTATTTCCCTATTATAATAAAAGATGTAAAAGCGCTTTTACATCTATAAAAAAATATATAGGAGTAAATTTATGGTAATCGAAGGATACCAATTTCAAGGTCCTTACGACAAGACAGGCTTTCTACAGGAGCGTTCTGGAGTCTACGTCATTCTGGATCTCAGAAGAGATGGCAACTATGTTATCGACGTAGGTGAATCTGAAGCACTGAAGACTAGGATTGAAAATCACAACAGAAAAAACTGTTGGAGAAGAAACGAGCAAGGAACCCTGGCGGTTGCTGTTCATTACACTCCACAGTTTCCCAAATCACTGAGAAGGGCAATTGAGCAAAAAATTCGCAGCCAGTATGTGCCTGTATGTGGAATTCTGTAAGAGCTGACTGAGTTCTTGGAAGTCAGCTTTGACATTTTTTGGGCATTAAGGAGGTGATCAAGATATAGCAAAAAACACAGGTAAGGGCTATCGTCGTGGTGCTGTGGACAATCGCAGTCAAGCTTTTAACCCTAAAACCGAGCAATGGGTTAAGCGTAATGCTGAAACCGGACGGTTTATGAATGTAAAGCAGAGTGGAAATCCGTTTAAAGGTGTCCGTAAGGAACAATAGATAACGAGAAAGAGCAGAAGGGTGGGATATTGCTTAGATTGAATGGTGTGCGTTAAGCACAAATCTTTTGGGTGACAGCACACTATTTTCCTTAGCAGTATCCCGCCTAAAGTTATACTGAAGTGAAGAGATATTCCTCAAAAAAACTGTGGGTTCACTAGTAATCGAGTTACAGAAGGATGCTTACGATCCTTCTGTTTCTGCCCTAACTTTACTTCGCAAAGCATTAGTTGTTGCAAAAAAACTGGATATTAAGGAGTTTCAAAAATGGATTGACTTGGAACTTTCTGGCTATACATCTACAAGCGATCGCCAAATTTGCCTTGGCTAATATGGACAATACCCTACTGTAATCGACCGGAGCCAGATCATGATGCAAGCCTACAAGTTAAATGCCACGATTGACGAATCTGGTCAGTTAATTATTCAAGAACCTCTTAATATTGCTCCTGGCAATGTAGAAGTCATCATTCTACAGCCAACTGCAACGACTACCAACACTCCCAAGCAACCTAAGAAACGGGAATACAAAGTTCAAGCTCTCAAAGACTTGCTCGAAAATGCTCCTCCTACACCACCTGACTTTGATCCTGAGCAAGCTAAGTGGGAGTACTTGAAGGAGAAGCATAACCTGTGAAAGTTCTCATAGACACTAATATCATTGTCGATGTAGCACTTGAGCACGATCCCTTCTTCACAGACAGCGAACAAGTTGTGAGCTTAGTGGAACAGCAACAGATTGAAGGTTATATATCTGCATCTACCTTTAGCGATTTATATTACATTATTTTGCATCAATTTACTAAGAGCTCAGCCTCAAAGGAAGACTGAGTTATTTTGTAATAGTCTAAACTCCAGAAGTACCAAGTCCCACTAACTTGTGACTTAACTCCCACATGCGATTGCCTTTTTCATCATCACGAGCTTGAGGAGAGACTTTTTGCACAAAGGATTTGCCATTTTTCTTCTGGCGATTCCCCCAACTCCAATAAGCACCAGATTGACGGTATTCAGGATCGGCAACTACTGCTGCTACCCGCTCACCAGACAACTCCTGAGACACGTATCCTCCTGTAATATTCTTCTGGAACCAAGGGAAGATTTTTTGGAATAGGGGATAGTGGTTGCGGAATAGTGGCGTGTCGGCAACACATCCCGGATAGAGAGAACTGAAGGTAATGCCAGTTGACTCATGATAGCGCCGATGCAGTTCTCGCATCGTCAACACATTGCAAACCTTGCTATCTTTGTAAGCTTTGACAGGTTCAAACTTCTTGCCGTCTATCATCGAGATTGGTTCTTTAAAACCTTCTGCAAAGCCTTGCAAATCCCCCAAATCAGGGCGTGGTGGAATCTTTCCTCCTAGTTCATCAGGATTGTGGGTTACAGTTCCCAAAATAACGAGCCTCCGATCCTCAGCGGTTGACTGCTGAAGATCCTCAAGCATCAGATTACACAACAGGAAATGACTGAGGTGATTAGTGGTAACAGTCAATTCATAACCTTCTATACTTCGCAATGGCTCTTTTAATAAAGGCATATAGATAGCAGCATTGCACACTAAAGCATCCAAAGACTTGCGACTTTCCCTAAAGGTTTGCACAAAAAGTCGCACTCCCCCTAAGGAGCCTAAGTCGAGAGGCATGATTGTATAACTATCTGGAGGCATCCCCACCGATTGAGCAGCGCTTCCGGCTTTGGCGAGATTCCGACAAGCCATCACCACATGCCATCCTCTGTTAGCAAGAGCTTTCGCACCATATAAACCCACCCCCGAAGAGGCACCCGTGATTACGACGGTTGACTTGTGATCTTGTCCCATTTTGTTAAAACTTCATTGATCGTCTTTAATCGTAATTTAATAATCTCACAGTGCGATCGCAACTAGATGTTATGTTTTGAAGTATTCTGCGGTTATCAGTGCGATCGCTTTTAGCCGAAGAGGAGCCCAATGAATACCAATCCTGAAATAGCTGATGCTACCCCTAGTTTGATATCACCTGCTGTTGTTCCTCGTCAGCTGAGCAACACTCCTCCCTTGAAATTAGGGATTATGGCTTCTGGCAATGGCACTAATTTTGAAGCAGTTGCTCAAGCTATCCAAGATGGACAACTTAATGCTCAAATTCAAGTGTTGATTTACAATAATCCGGGGGCGAAAGCAGCACAAAGAGCTAAAAATTGCGATGTTCCGGCAGTGCTACTCAACCACCGGGATTATCCCAAACGAGAAGATTTAGACAGCCAAATTGCCCAAACCTTGCAGCAGTACCAAGTGGAATGGGTAGTGATGGCAGGCTGGATGCGAGTGGCAACTTCGGTACTGATTGATGCCTTCCCTAATCGAATAATTAATGTCCATCCCAGCTTATTACCAAGTTTTAAGGGGGTACGAGGAGTAGAACAAGCCTTGGAAGCTGGGGTAAAAATTACTGGCTGTACAGTTCATCTGATAACTCCGGAAGTAGACAGTGGTCCTATTTTGCTACAAGCTGCTGTCCCTGTATTGCCTAACGACACACCAGAAACTCTACATGCCCGAATTCAAGTGCAGGAACATCTAAGTTTACCAAAAGCGATCGCAATAGCCGCAACTTCAGCTAACTTTTGATAGGGTGAGGTGGGTGAACGAAATATGAAGTGGGATTTATAGCAAAGTATCCACCCAAATCATTAGTTCTCCTTTGTTTCCCTATCTCCCCATCTCCCCATCTCCCTATCTCCCCACCCTTTTTTTCGCTCACCCGGGTGAGGTGATAGTGAAGCATCACCGGCCGTTTGGAGATCCTTCGCTATCCCTCAGGATGACTAAGCATTTCAGCCTGCTTGTCACCCCCTAAGGTTTAGGAGTTCAGGAGTTAAAGCTATTCCTCGTAGTCAAGGTAATCAAAATATGGTTGGAGTTCCTGGTGCAACTGATCATACTTTCTTGCTACTTCTGGTAATAGGCTAAGGGGGCGGGATTCAATCAACGTGTCATAGGATAGAGGAGACTCCGGTTGCAGTTGGAGAAAATTCAAAATACTCAGTACAACTTGTTCTGGTTTCTGAGATAGTTCTTCGTATCTGACACTGATATAGTCTGTCTTCGGCAATGAGTTTATATTCTCAATAAAGTAATCTAAGGCTTGAGCTACATCTCTAGTAGCGGTACTTAATGAGCGCTGGAAAAACAAGGAATTCCTTAACTTGCGATACCAAAGACGCCAAGGATGAGCGTAAAGTTTGGCATACTCCTCGGAGATAGCGGCAATATATGCATTTTTAGTAGACAGCATCGAAAGGCTGGCTTTCAACTGAGAATTAATAATGTGTATTGGATGGCGATGAATGAAAATGAATTTTGCTGCGGGAAAAACACTCTTGATATATCTGAAGTTAGCAAAATCCCAGGGATTCTTGAGCAACAAGCTCTTCTGTGGTGCAGAAATAAATTTAATTTTTTGACATAACTCTCTAAAATCTTGCAAATTTTCAAGACATATATGAGTTGGTTTGCCAGCATTTCCCAGAATAAAGCCATACTCTTCTGGTAGCCCTGCTGTCACAGCTACTTTATCAATGAGTCGATTTTTTAAGCCGAGAGCTTGAAAAAGTTCGTTTACTTCTTGTTGCGCTTGCTGTTCTGTGTTATTTAATCGATTGCACAAAAGTTCATTGTACTTAATAATGTGATAAGTATTGACAAAATTAAAGCAGTCTGTTTCCGCTAATAACTTGTATAACAAGGTCGTCCCAGAACGATGGTCACCCATGATAAAGATAGGCTGAAAGTCTATTTCAGAAAGCATATTCAGATATCCTGCATCTGGATTATGACCAAGATTTGATAAATTTTCCTTGTCTGTTACTTGAGTTGGCATATTTACTCTCTCCAATTACAGAAATGATATCAAATTAATATTTAGTGTTTCTTAGCTATCCGAGACTGGTTATACTAAATAGATAGCCAAAAAGTAAACTATCACAAATCTTCTTAGAAGACCCTGTTTCTTAAGTAATTGACACTTGCTTCAAGATAAATTGCAATTTTTTCAATTCGTGTCACAGAATCTAAATAATCTCTGAGCATCTTCTGATATTCTGCCTCACCTCCTCCAGCACGTTGATACATGCCCATCCCTATAGCTAGCATTTTATTAGTATATTTGGCAAATTTAGAAAAATTTTTACGAATCCAATAGGCTGTCAGAATAGTGGTCTGAGATTGTATCTTTTGTAGGTCATTTCTTCTAGCATAAGCATTGGAACCATGAACCCGATAAATACCTAATTCCTTCTCTAAAATCAGACCTCGACTCAGCCCAAATGCTGTCCATGTTAGATAACTTTCATTCAGACTAATTCCTTTTGCTGTAGGCATTGGTAAAATCTGCTTTAGGAGTGAGCGAGTAAAGCAAAGACCACTGGTAGATTGTGGTAGGGGTGGAATTTTTTTTCTCGTTTTACCACTTGTAATATGTGGTCTTAAATCATACTCGCGCTTGATAGTGTCATCACGATTGTTCCTATGAGCTAAATTGTTAGAATTTTTAGGAAAAGAAATTTGTCCTTTACTTTCTACCTGCTTAAGTCGATGAAAACACCAGCGTTGTGTTGAGTAATTTCCCAAAGATTTGACTACTTCTGTGACTTTATCCGGCAAAAAAATATCATCAGCGTCTAAAAAGCAAATAATATCACCGCGACTGGCTGCAAAGCCTGCATTAAAAGCGGAGGCTTCCCCACCATTTGTCTTGAACACTGGAATAATGCTATCCTCATAGCTGGCAATAATCTCCCGCGAGTTATCAGTCGAACCATCATCTACTACAATTACCTCGGTATAGGGGTAGCTTTGGTTCAAAGCACTGTTAATTGTCTGCGGTAAAAATTTTCCATAGTTGTAGTTACAGATTACAACACTAACTAAAAGATTATCATTCATTCTTGAAATCCCTAAATCGTTTGGTGGTATGTTTATGGTTCTGCTGTGTTTCTGATCATTAGTATATCTTGATGTAAGTCTGCTCATTAAGTTTTTTACTTGGTGGAGTACTAATTCCTTGACAAAGAATACTAAACCAGTAAAAAATACTCAGCATATTAACTTGAAACAATAAATAAGTAAAAAACATCTTTATACATATGCTCAATCAGCTGACTGCTACAATAGAAAAGCTCAGCCCTAGACTACGTAAAATTATCGGTAACATTAGCTGGTTATTTGCAGATCGCATTTTACGCTTAGGGGTAGGTGTGATTGTTGTAGCCTTGATTGCTCGTTATCTGGGACCGGAGCAATTTGGATTACTGAATTATGCGATCGCTTTAGTAGCATTATTTCGTATTTTTGCAACCTTGGGCTTAGATCGGATTGTGATACGTGAGCTAGTTCATAATCCAGCTTGTAAAGACGAAATAGTCGGTACTGCTTTTATCCTCAAGCTCCTTGGGAGTATTCTTGCTTGGTTATTAGCTGTTGTCACTATTTTTCTGATTCGTCCAGATGACACCCTAAGTCACTATTTAGTAGCAATTATTGCAGCCGGAACCATTTTTGAAGCTTTTGATGCCATTGATTTTTGGTTCCAGTGGCAAATTAAATCAAAATATACAGTTCTTGCTAAAAATACAGCTTTTATTATAGTTACTTGTATCAGAATTATTTTAATTACTATGCAAGCTCCTCTGATAGTTTTTGCTACAGCAATTTCAACAGAATTTTTTTTGGGAGCGATTGGTTTAGTAATTGCTTATCAATTTAATAGACAAACTTTACTAGCACTGCGTCCAAGCTTAGGGAGAGCTAAAAGCTTACTCCAAGAAAGTTGGCCTCTGATCATTGCTGGGGTAGCAATTATGATTTATCTGCGGATAGATCAGGTGATGCTTGGTCAAATGATTGGCGATGAGGCTGTGGGAATTTATGCGGTGACAACCCGCATCTCTTCTGTTTGGTATTTTATCCCCATAGGCATTGTCTCTTCCGTAGCTCCTTCGATTACGGAAGCTAAAAGAAGTAGCGAGACCCTTTACTATAGCCGATTACAAAAGTTGTTAAATCTGATGGCAGTATTAGCTTACTCTATTGCCATTCCTATGACTTTTTTGTCAAAACACGTACTTGTCATCATGTTTGGTGAAGACTATGCTCCTGGTGGTAGAGTTTTAGTGATCATGGTTTGGACATGTATGTTTTGGTTTTTAGGCATTTGTAAGTCACAAATTTGGATAATTAATGAGGGTCGGACAAAATATAATTTAATCGAAAAATCTTTAGGCGCTGTAGTTAACATTTTATTGAATTTTTGGTTGATCCCAATCTATCAGGCATTTGGTGCAGCGATCGCAACTTTAATTTCCTATGCATTTGTTGATTATATAATGTGCTTCATCTATCCTCCAGCCAGAAGAATTGGTTGGGCAATGACTAAAGCACTCACTTTAAACTTTTTTATTCAAGGTAAATAAATTTAGCAAAAATATCCAAGAGTATTTTCCGTTGCCAGGAATTTATCTTTCTAAGAAATAAGCCTTGGGCTATTTTTCTGTGACTTGATAACGATAAATGGCAAAATTATCAGCATCAATGAGCTGGCTTAATGATAGCAATTTATTTGAATTATCTCTTTTTAATGTATTGTTGATAATTGAGTATAAAGATTTGATTGCAACTTTGTCTTTGTCACAAACTATGATACCAGTATCATGATCATCGAAAAACAATGAAAAATTTTCTGATTCTGATATTGAATGCAAATTATTTGGAAAACGAGCTATTTTTTGGGGATTTAGATGACTATAAAAAGACACTAAGTTAGTGACTGAAGGAGTAAAACCGATCACAATAAGTCTGTCATTTATGATATTAATATTTTTATTGACAGATTTAGATATAAGTTCAGTATTTTTTGATAATCTTGGAATTGCTTCCAAGAAAGTTCTAGGATCTCTTGATGATTCTGGTATTGCTTCTAGGGTAGATGGACTCAAAGCAAATATTAAATGAGGTGTATAAGATAATGGAAACATTGAAGCAATTATTATCACTGACAATAATCTTCTTTTTTTGACGCTATAAAATCTGTTCAATATTTCTGCTGAAAAGGGAAGTAATAGTAGCCCTAATGTAAGACTATATCTAGCTTCCATTGCCAGGGAGTCAGTAACTGCATTGAAAAAGTAGAAAATAAATAAACCAGCAAAAGGAATTAAAAAACATGAATTTTCTTGGCGTTTATATAAAGCTTTAATTGCCCCTAAAAAAGATAAAATAAACACAAAAAATGTCATGCCAAATATGAGTATAGATGGAAAAAACATAATGCGTAATATTCTTTCCGTTATTGTTATAACTTCTTTAAACTGTCTAGAGTCAAGTTCGGTTGCTTTATGAGCCTTGATACTATGTATAAAAGAGCCATGATGGATGTAATTTCCGACCATCCAAAATAGAGGAAAGAGAGTAGAACAAAGACAAAAAGTCAGTAGAATCCTTGGTTTTCTCCAAAGTAGTACAGCTAGCAGAGGAATTAATACCCAACCTTCATATCTCAACATCGCTGACAAGTTCATAAATAAACCAGCAATTAATGCATCCTTCCAAGAGCCATTTTTTTTCCTTGATCTAGAAATAAAAAGTAATGCCATTGCCACAAAGAAGGCAAAAGGAGTATCAGATAAAGCCTGTAAACTATTTCTGAATGCTATTGGGTAAAATAAGAATGCACAAGAAACGAACCAACAAGCTGGTTTACCAAACTCATTCTTAGTAAAGAAATACAGAGGAATAGCTGTAGCAACTGAGAAACAAATATTGAGTAGTATTGGTGCAAGTATTGGATCGTTGATGAACCATATTACCCCTCCTGTGAGATATGTATGTAGAGGTAACCAAAGACCATGGGTAATAATGTGCGGGTTATCAAGCCAATTCTGAGCAATATACAATCTTCCTACAGCATCAGTATGAGTAGTCGTTGAGAAAGGCAATGCTATCAATCGACTTGAAAAACCTAGACATAAAATTAAAATAATTATCTTCAGATCTTTAGATAAATTAGCCATAATATCAATTTTATATACAGACTAGTTTCTGTTGACCTAGTTCACCAAGGATACGAAATTTACTGTCCTTGATCAAATCTAATTCGCTGTAGTGTAAGAGGATGACAATATTTCCTGAATCGACCAGAACAGATTTAACATTATCGAGAAACAGGCTGATGAGCTGCCGTCGGCTTTTCCGAATCAGAAGATAAGTGATTTTTGAGAGTAAAGGATTCTCTTTGGGTAATAGAGACTTGATAATTTCTAGGTATTTGCTAGCAAATGTCGAGCGAACATTTCCGTAGGGTGGATTAAAGATAATCAGCTCGAACTTGCCTGTTACATTAGCAAAAAGATCTGAAAGAAAAAACTTTACATCCACCTGGTTAAGTTTTGCATTTTCTGAAGCGCAGTTAATAGCCTGAGGATTGATGTCGATACCCTCACATTGCCGATTTAGGGTACTCAGATAGATAGGAATAAATCCTGTTCCTATACCAACTTCCAGGGCACGAGTAAAGTCTAATTGAGCTACCTGTTGCGCAATTAACTGGGTGTCACTACCGACAGGGGAAACTCCAACCGAGTTATTGATAATGATGTTATTAAAATCTGGATAGATCATTGGGTTCTTATCAATTGATAATTGATAATTGATAATTGATTTTGAACTATTGTTCGCAACTTTTGTTAATTTTCGTTGTACCTCTCTTCTTTTTCCAGCAGAACTACGTAATGAATCCCCCAAATTCTTTTAGAAAGCTTAGGTTTAAACAAGCCAGAAGTCAGATCCAGGAGAAATTTTTCAGAAAATGCATGTAAATGACCTTCACTTTGCCCTTCCTCAATCCCTGCAAAAAATAGTTTAAACAGACCGATATTACGCAATATCTGCTTAACAAACAGTTTGGTATCCTCAAGAGGAACACTGACAACAATACATGTATCCTTATTCGAGATCGCATGAATATTTTCCAGAACTGCCCTAGGATTTTCTACATGCTCTAACATTTCTGAGCAAATAATCACATTGAACTCATTACGAGTAAAAGGGAGGGGCAATTGGGCATCAAGTTGGTATAGTTGTAAATCGCGACCCTGTTTTTGTAATTGCCGTTGGGCATCCTCAAGTGCTCTTAGTGAAATATCAACACCAACAATCCGTCTGACACTAGGCAGACTATTGAGTAAATTTCCTCCCTCACAACCTACTTCTAGAACAGCATCATTAATCTGGCAGTTGGCAAAGTCTAATACTGCTCGAAGACGGGCTTTTTCAATCATCCCAGCAAGTCCCTTATAGGGAGTTGGATGATCTTGGTACATTCTGTCATTCCAACTTACGAGTTCCGGATTTAAATTGTCCAATTTTTGGATTGTCATTGATTAATTACTGCTTATTGTTGTTAAAATTTGGATAGATGATAGCTACTTCTGTCTATATTGTTTGCTACCTCTTTCAATGTCTGATTGCTCCGTCCTTGGGCTAATTCCAACAGCCAATTAGTAAACAGGCTCTGTTTTTGCGTCATTGAGGTGGATAAGTCAGGCTGACGGGACACTAAGTTCTGCGTCACACCTGCATCTGATCTGTCCACTAAATCTATTGCGTGAAATTCAAGGTTGAGCCAGTTTTCCTGTTTCAAATGAGGCAATAGCCAATCGATACCGCGATCGCCGTATAGTGTAAAAAAAGTTCCAATCGCAGGCAGCCGCAATAAAGGAATGACACTCATCGGTAGCTCCAGTAAACCTTCTCGGTGACGATAGGGCCGACGGGAGAGAAAAGGAGAGGCAATTTCACCGATAATCGACCGGGAGGGTTGACCAATTAAAGCCCCTTTAAGCATGACTAGCCACTTTGCAACAAAATAAGGTGGAGAAGGTAGGCGACTCGACGAGTAAATGGCTCCACTTTTCTCAATAGCATCAATCAGAGAAGGACTGAGGTTATACCCAGGAGCCCGAAAGCCTATGATAGGAACGCCTGTGACTTCATACAATATATCCACAGCCCTCTGGAGATCAGCATTTATATCCTGAAAGGATTTACGGGAGAGAGCATAACTATGTCCAAAGGAGTGAGAGGCTACCTCGTGACCTTGGGCAACCATGCTACGTACCAGCTGCCGACGCCGCTTAACCTCAGTCAGGTCTTGAACTGCCCCACCATCGGACATGGAGACCAAATCCGAGGCAACAACAAAAAAGGTAGCAGACATTCCAAGCTCAGCAAATAGTTTGAGAAAGCGGGGAACTCCAAAGTTCCAGACAGGGTCAGATTCTGGCGATGTGCAATTGGTGAGTCCGTGAATACCGTAGTAGAAGCGAATCGCATCAATATCGACGTTCACAGAGATTGTGTCTCCCGATGCCAACATAGTCTCTAATGCCTTCATCCTAAACTTTCTGATTAAACCGAATCACGGCCACCAGCCTCAATATCTGTTTCAGAGCTTTGGGAACTCGACGAAACAGGGGAATCGGAGTTTGGCGCTTTTCTTCCAGTTCAATGGGAATCTCGATAGTCCGATAGTTGGCTTGCTGGGCACGGATGACTAATTCTGTAGCAAATAAGTCTTTATCTACGATGCATTGATCCACTATCGGCAATAAACGTTGGCGATGAAAAGCCTTAAGCCCATGGGTGTCTGTACCCTTAAAGTCCAAGAGAATATTCAGCAAGAAATTGACTGTTGCCGTAGCCAGACGGCGTATCCAGGGACGGCGATCGCGAGCTTCCGGATGCCGTTTACTGCCAATGACTAGGTCGGCATGCTCCGACTCGAGTATGGCAAGAGCACGTTGGTAGAAGTCTGTGTCACAAATGTCAATCTCGTCACAAAGAATGTAGGTTCCACCAGCCGCCTTAATAGCACGTCTTAGGGCTAGACCATAGTTAGGCTCATCGGTGTGAAGACCGCGAATTTGGCGATACTTGTTTTCAAGTTCTTTGATAATCTCTTGGCTACGATCAGTTGAACCATTTTCGGTAATCAGTAACTCGTAGTCCCAACCCAAGTTATCGAGTTTTTGGTTTAAATCTTCAATTGCAGAGGCAAGTAAGGCTTCCTCATTGTACACAGGAATGATAATGCTAAGACCGACTGCATTCGTCGTTTGGGTTTTTTTTGTTTGGCTTGAGGCTCCAATAGTAGTCATAGTTGTTCTTTATTACGAATAGTGTTGTTTATTGCTGTTCTCGTTGCAGCAGATCTGGTTATTCTTTGACACTCAAAAGTGTTCGGCTTTTTCGTTCCTCTCGAATAATGTCGCCAGCCTTGAGTCCATCTAATAGCGCGTCCTCCATACTGGAGTAAATCCAGGCTCCGTAACGCCCTCTAGACATGACACCATTATTTTCTAAATAAGGAAAAATATGTTCGCGAGCTTCATCGTAGTGGTCGTCAAAGATGACGTAGCCGTAGGGAATATGGCGTACAGCTTCCACCTCGATATCGGCTTCGCTGCTGATCACACCAAGCTCTTGGAAGAAGTGACGAATTGCAGAGAGTACCTCAGCATCTGGTAAATTGTGATCGTTGCTGACCTCAACATAGAGGCTACTGCATCCAGGAGGTGCTAGAGTCGGTATGGCGTTAGAGGAGCAGCCAATTCGATAGAAAGGCAGTTGGGGTTCCGGTAGATAGAGCCAGTGAATCTGATTAAGTACTTTCCCTTTAACTCCATAGTTCACATAACGCAGCTTTGTACACCGCAGCCATGAGGCTGCTTCCCTTAAAGCCTCAGGCAGATCGAGGACTATCTTGAGTAACTCAGGCAAGGGAATGCTGGAAATCAGGCGTCGATAGTGGATGCGATCGCCTTTTACCTCAAGCCAGCGCTCTCCCAGATGAAGGGCATCCGGCGCACTATCAGTCTGAATCGAATCGATTTGAGAGGCTAGCGATCGCGGTAGTGCCTCGATTCCCCCCTGTTTAGGATAGACAAACTTGGCATTGTAGCCTGTCGCCTTAGTCAATCCCAAGGCTCCCTTAGTGATCTGTTCAAGATTTGGCTTGGGAAAAAAGCGACCACACCACTCAGCGGTGATTTCCCTCGGTTCACAGCCCCAGAGTTTATGATTGTAACTTACGAGGAAGTGGTCAGTGATCCCGTTCCCAAAGAGAGTACGACTGAATTCCTCAAAGTTCTTAGGTTCAGGTCGCAAATTGCGTTCTAAATGTGCTTCGATAGCGTCCCAAAGGCACTCAAAAGCTATGTCTTTGGGCAAACCACCAAGATTACTCTGAAAGGGATACTCAATATAGTTTCCATGACTGTATATCTTACTATTCCGGCTAACCTCCATGAGATTGTCACCCAAAAGAGTCTTGACCAATGCCTGAGTACGTTCATTTCTCAAATGGAGCCAGTGGCCTGTGTGATCGAACAAATAGCCATCTATTTTTTCCGTACGTGTTAAGCCACCTGGACGGCTGTTTTTTTCCAGCAAGATATAATCAGACTCTAGACTTAAGGCGGCAGCAAGTCCTGTGAGACCTGCGCCAAGAATTACAGTATCAACTTTGCTCATAATTTAGTAAACCTTCCCTGCATTTTATGAGCCAGAGCTCATGCTCGCCTTCCAGTTTTAATGATGGGGAAGTCTAAGCTAGCCACAGTTTGAATACCCAAAAATCAAATTAGTGTCATACTTAAACGAAAAAACCTAGAAGCAGGACTTTTAATTTTTTATGTATGTCAGGACTTTTAATTTTTGTATAACTTAGTCAATTACTTCCCACACAATATAGAATTTTTAGCTGTTCAGGGGGTAATGGGAGAATTAAGGCTTGAGATGACCAAATTAGTTAATTCGACCTTGTTGCCTATATCTATGGGACCGAAAGGACCTCAAACCTTATTAGCTTCTTACCATCCCCGAACAGTTACTAGAATTTATTTAGAAACTATAGGATAAAACTTTTTCAGCAAGTTCTATAATGTTTAACTTTAATGAACCAACAATATCATCTTCCTTTGGGAATATTTTGGATTGCAATCTATTTGCACAAAAGTGCAATCTATTTCCTTAAAAACTCTCTTAGAATCTGCAAAATAAGCTGTCCCGCACTTAAATTGGTATAATAACAATTAACAAATAAGAAAATAATAGGAAATATTCTATCCAAAAATCATCTAACATCAAAGCAAAAAGAAAAACTGCAAAAAGCTCTGCCCTCGCACCGTTTATTTATACCTTATTTTAATGAACTGAAAATGTTTAAATTGAAGCCTTGGGCACAAAACCTCTTGTTAATACTCGGCAGTGTTGTCAGTGGGATTGTGATAGTTGAAATCGGATTGCGTATCGCTGGTATCTCTTATCCGATCTTGTATACTCATGATCAACATCGAGGTAGTGCTCTGCGAGCGGGTGCAGCTGGCTGGCAACGAGATGAAGGTGAAGCCTACATCCAGATCAATAGCGATGGCCTTCGAGATCAGGAACATTCTAAAGCAAAACCAGAAAATACACTCCGGATAGCAGTGCTTGGGGATTCCTACGCAGCAGCTCTTCAAATACCCATGGAAAAGACCTTTTGGAGTGTAATGGAAAAGGAGCTGAGTAGATGCAAAGCCCTAGGGGGTAAGGACGTTGAGGCGATTAATTTTGGGGTTAGTGGTTACAGTACAGCTCAGGAATTGATCACCCTACGCCATCATGCCTCGGACTATGAGCCCGATATAGTTTTATTGGCTTTTTTTACAGGTAACGATATCATCAATAACTTAATAGTTCTGGAGCCAGAAAAGATCAAGCCCTTTTTTATCTACCAAAATGGTGAATTGGTTGTAGACTCATCGTTTCGGAATCATCCTCAGTATCTTCTGGAGCAGTCACTACCATTGCAGACTGCAAAAAAGCTAAGTGATTACTCACGGATAATACAGGTTATATTTCGGCTAGAGGATTTAATTAAAGCGAGCCATTACAAGAGGCTCCAAAGGAATGATAGTGAGATTGCAGAACTTGGACTTTATCACTCCATCTACAAGGAAGCTACTGATTCTGCTTGGCAAGAGGCATGGCAAGTAACAGAGGAACTAGTGATGTTAATAAGGGATGAAGTCAGAGAACAGAAGGCAGACTTCCTAGTTGTTACTTTGAGTAATGGCATTCAAGTCGATCCCGACCCGTCAGTACGCCAAGAGTTTATAGAAAAGTTAGGTATTTCTGACTTATTTTATCCAGATCGACGCATTAAAACTTTGGGTGAGCGTGAGAACTTTACTGTGCTAAATTTAGCACAGCCTTTTCAGGCTTATGCGGAGAAAGAACAAGTTTTTCTGCATGGGTTTGAAAATACTTCACTAGGTTCAGGGCATTGGAATGAAGAAGGCCATCATCTTGCTGGTCAAATGATTGCTCAAAAGCTTTGCCAGGATATGATAAAAGATGTTAGTTATTCAGGGTAAGAGCCTCATCAACCAAAATTTACCTGATGCAACCGTCCCTACCTACTAGGTGTTGCCCCTCTTTTTCCCTACACTCAGCATACTTTTCAAGCGTTTTGTCACCTCCTGAGCAAGTAGGCAAGTAGGTTGGGTGGAGCGAAGCGAAACCCAACAGCAAAAGTTTAGCGTTGGGTTTTACTCTTGATTATGTTAGAGAGATTTTGCTTAAAGATTGCGTAACCCTTCACCCAACCTACAGCTACTCAACTGTCATGCTGAGGTGATAGTGAAGCATCTCAACACCCTCGGAGATCCTTCGCTACCACTCAGGATGACGTAATTCCTTAAGGTTCGTAAGTCCTAATAGATTCCAGTTAAAGAGTACCCACAAGGGTACTGTCAGGGATTGAAGCCAATGTTTATGGTGTTTGTAGTACCAAGCAATCAAATTCTAATGCTTTGATTGCCTTAAGATTTGAGACTGTTCTTTTATGTCTGCTCTAATACCTGTTACAAGTAATTCCATTGCTGGACTACACGCTCTTTGGACAGAAACATTAGGGGCACCTCAAATTAGTGTTGCCGTCTTAGATGGTTCAGTGGAGCAATCCCATCCCAGTCTTGTAGGTGCAAAACTAACTCAACTAGACTCTCTTGCCTCCCATCGTTCCCATCAAGGCTCGGCAGCTCAACATGGTACACAGGTTACTAGCATCATCTTTGGTCAACATCATAAATCAGTTCAAGGCATCGCTCCTCAATGTCAGGGTTTATTAATTCCCATCTTCACTGATGGCAAAGGAGGTGCAATTGCGCCTTGCTCCCAACTCGATTTAGCCAGAGCTATCCTTTTAGCCGCCAATCACGGTGCTCAGATTATCAACATCAGTGGTGGACAACTAACACCCAGTGGAAAAGCAGATCAACTACTCACCAATGCTGTTCGCCATTGCCTGGAGCATAACATCCTGATCGTAGCAGCATCAGGTAATGAAGGGTGCAACTGTTTACATATTCCCGGTGCTTTGCCATCAGTTCTGGCAGTTGGTGCCATGAATAGCGCAGGAATACCCCTAGATTTCAGCAATTGGGGTGAACAGTATCAGAATCAAGGAATTCTAGCACTGGGTGAAAACATACCCGGAGCAGTTCCCGGCGGGGGTATTACTACCAGTAGTGGAACCAGTTATGCCACGGCTATTGTCTCTGGCATCGCCGCTCTACTACTAAGTCTCCAAGTCAAACGAGGTCAAACTCCCAATCCTCAAGCGGTTCGAGCTGCCATCCTTCAAAGTGCGATCGCTTGTGAGGAACAACCAGCACCGGATTGTCGCCGACTTTTGGCAGGTCGCCTCAATGTCCAAGGAGCAATGTCCATCATTCTTCAACAAGGAAAAGTCATGAATGAAAATGTAGAAGTCGCAACAGTGCAACCTGCACCTATTGAGGAGGCAAATCCACCTCCTCCCGCTCAACAACAAGTCCCTGCTGTGCAAGCGGCAACTTACACTGCTGTGTCTTCCGAAGTGATACCCCAAGCGGTAACAATTCAACCTTCATCAGTTCAGGTAAATCCCAGCGCCATACAACCTGCTGATTGTGGTTGTAGCGGCGGCGCATCTGCACAATTGGTCTATGCTTTAGGACAGCTAGGGTATGACTTCGGCACAGAGGCTCGCCGGGATTCTATCCAGCAACATATGGGTCAAGGAGCCAATCCTCAAGACCCTCGACAACTGTTAGCATACCTCGATGAGAATCCTTGGGACACAGCAGCGATTACCTGGACACTCAGTTTGGATAACACCCCCATCTACGCCATTCTGCCTCAGGGTGCTTATGCTCAACAGGGATTTGAACGGTTGCGCCAGTTTCTCAGAGAACAATTGACAGAAGGCGTTGAGCGGGTTTCGATTCCCGGTGTAATCATGGGAAAAATGATGCTGATGTCTGGCCAAACTGTGCCTGTGATTCTGCCTACGCTGCGCTGTATGTATAGCTGGACAACATCAGCCTTGATGGAAGCAATCTGTGGAAGTTCTCCTGATGAGTCAGCAGCACAAGGTGTGGAAAACTTCCTGGAAAGGATTTACTACGAATTGCGGAATCTGGGGATAACTCCTCAAGAGCGAGCAATCAATTACTCAGCTACTAATGCTCTGAGTGTAGAACAGATTTTCGAGTCCGCTATTCGGGAAGAAATGGATCTCGACACGATTGAGGTAGAACCTAGTCCACTTTGTCGTCAAGGTTCTGAGTGTTGGGATGTCAAGCTCACGTTTTTCAATCCCCGACGTGTGTTTGAACAAGCTCGAAAAGTGTATCGCTTCACAGTCGATGTGAGTGATGTATGTCCGGTGAGTGTGGGGAGAGTGCGATCGTGGTTTGTGAGGTAGTGATCAACCCGAAATAATTTGAGGAGAAAATCAGTATGAAATTACCAAATCTATCTGAAGGAAGTTCCCGTTATATGCCGCTTAGATCAAATTCAACTAAACCAGGAAAGACAGGTATCTCAAATAGCTCATTTTCTCAATTAGACGATTTACGTTTGCTGGATCCTTCTGTCTTCTATGGTCCGTGTGGTAGTTTTGACGTTTGCTACAGCCGTCTTTACGGATTTTATTGCTGTATGAAGACAGTATTTGGCTCTATCCCAGTTCCGTATTGAATTTTGCGTAGCTTGACAACTCTTTGAGTGTGTTACAACGCAGATTCACTTAGTGCGATCGCTGATCTTGTAGGGTGCGTTAGCGACAGCGTAACGCACGAAAACAAACAATAACTAACAACCAATAACACGAAATCCCCCGTGCTGTCTTCCGGGGGATGAGTTAATCATTTAGTCCATAGTGTAGGAGAATAGAAAGATGAAAATTCCCAATCAATCTACAGGTCAAATAAGGTTTATAAGGTATACAAAATGGAATAAAACCGCAGCTATCAATCCTTCACAAGACGTGATTTACCAGCTCCCAGCCTTGACCTCAGATAGAACACCACGAGTCCCCATTCCTCTGGATTTGCCTTTGGCAGCTCTAGTTCCAAGCAATGAATGGGGTTGCGAAGGTCTTTTTTGTAAGTGTAAAGGTGGAAAAGATAGTGCACAGTGTAAGATTGTTGCGCCTTATTGTGTTGATGATATCGATTGTGTTGGAGACAACTGTTCCTGTATTTGGGGTGGAGATCCTTAATCATCTCCACAGTGCGATCGCTAATCTTGTAGTGCCGTGTCAAGCTTAATTTGATGCATTAGTTGAAAACTCTGTTGGGTTGAGGTACGAAACCCAACCTACATTTATTGCACTATTTTAAGCTTGACGCACCAGTAGGGTGCATTAGCAACAGCTAACACACAAAAACAAACGATAACGGTGCGTTAGAGCGCAAAAGAACAAAATGTTCTTTATCTTAACCAAATAAGCGCCTAACGCACCTTACTTGCTAATACTGACATTTTTCAATCCCTCTCCTTTTAGTCAGTTCAAAAAGAGGTGTTAAGTATTAGTTCTTCTGAATATTATACAATAGTCTCACACTCCTCAACTTCAACCCTATGCTGAGAATAAGGAGACTTAAGTGGCATACAGTGACTTTACGCTCAAGAAAGTAAAGCTTGATTTCAATATACAGACTGTAGAGAATCATTCTCTATTTTTAGATATTGAAGGGCTGAAAATAAGTGATTATCTCACACAGACATTAAAAAGGAATGTCCCTTTAGCTTTAGCCATTAATACTGAGAAAGCCAGGTCAGAACTTATAATCATTAATATATTACTTGAAGTTAAAGAAAAATTATCTCAACAAATCAGTCTCTTTTCAGGAATTGATTTTAATGTAGATAAAGAAAAAGGTTTGAATGGCTTTTGTGATTATCTAATTAGCGGCTCAGAAGAACAATTATATTTAGATGTACCGGTAATTGCCATAGTTGAAGCTAAAAATGAAAATATTATTTCTGGATTAGGTCAATGTATTGCTGAAATGTATGCAGCTCAACTCTTTAATCAAGCAGAAAATCATGATTTTTCATCTGTATATGGTGCAGTAACAACAGGCAATGAATGGAGGTTTGTAAAACTGAAAAAAAATGTAGCGTACATTGATAATGATCAATATTATATGAGTGACATTAAGAAAATTATTGGGATTCTAGTGAAAATGTCTCAACGAGAAGCCTAAAGAGTACGCTAAAAGCTATCATGGGGTACAAAAAAGCAGCATTCCCTTTTGGCACAGAAATTACTAGGAGCATCTTGCTTGCTTTCAGTAATTCTTCCAGTTCTCAGTATGTGATATTCTCATGCAATTTGTAAGTTGGTAGCCGCTCTAATTTTTTAACCAACCTACTTGAATAATAGAGTTTTTGGATTTGGTTATCTCAATCCAACCTATAAGAAGTGCCATTGCACTATCATATTCCATCTTGATAGGTTTAGATCAATTCACTAAGCTGTCTTAGCGATCGCACTTCCAGTATCTCCAATTGCTACTTCCTGATCTGTTGCCATTTTTACAACAGTAGGCTGAGTTAGTTCCTCCTCTAGTTTTGTTTCCGTTGGAGAAGGCAGCGCCGAAATAGACTCGCTTACTTGAGCAAGGGAGTCTTCAGAAATGCTTTCACCCGACAAACTATCTGTACAACAGCCATCTTTCCAATCATCACCTGCCTTATGTTTGCATAGTATCTTTTTGTCCTGATTTTCACTCATTACAGACTGCTCCTGTATATATGCAGATAGAGTACGTATACAGGATAACCTTAAACGGCAATATGCGGTAATGAGCGGTAATTAACGTTTTTCTTTGGTCTATTTCAGATTAGGCGTAATTACTGAAGTGCAACTGGTAATACCCTGCGATGCTCTGATGCTCCTAGGACTTATACCAAATCCGGTATAGATACCCCTGTTATATCCGACCCTGTAGAGACGTTCCATACAACGTCTCTACAGGATTTTCTGGGTTTGTTCAAAACGGGGATCGTAAACCCGGATTTAGTATTACGCACTCAAATGTCATGCTGAACGATAGTGAAGCATCTCAGCCGTTTGGAGATCCTTCGCTGCTGCTCAGGATGACATAATTCCGTAAAGGTGCGTAAGTTCTACATCCCTCGCTTGTTAGAATCAAAAGGGTAATTACATTCCAGCTCTCTCTTACTATCACAAACACTCCTTATCAATATGAGGATAATAAATCTGCTGGAATACGCTCAACTGGTAACAGTAAGTTATCGATAATCTTTTCTCGCAAATCCTTCGAGGCATAAATATCTCCTCCAAGGCATTGCACTAGTAAGTTAAGGACATAAAGATAGTTTTTTAAAGCTTCAGTATTCTCTTCTGAGAGCCTCACACTATATCCAATATCTAGATAGTTAATCATAACTGATTGTAAGTTACTTGCCCATTCTTGCCACTCTGACTCAGAGGCATCATTAGAAGGCAGATGATTTTGCAGAGAAGATAACTTACTTGCTAAATCTTTATTCAGTTCTTGAGCAATACCAATAGTATCTTTCAATCTGGGTTCAATATTTTGCGGAAGTTCAATGTACCCTTCATCGTATCTTCCTACTTGTTTAAGGTCAGGAGTCTTGTGAGAAGAGCGATCCCTAGCTAAAGCATGAATAACAGCTAAATCTAATTCTAGCTTACATTTTGGTGTTCGAGGAATGATTTTTTTCCGTTCTAGATTGATATTTCTTAACTCATCTGAAAGTTTTTGAGCTAGCTTAGTGTCAATTTTTACAGTTCTTTCAATATAGAGATCTGTTTCTAAATCAAAAGCCAAGTAACATGCTCTCCATGAATTAGATGAAACTTTGGCTTCCAAAGTTATTCTGTCTAGCCAACAGAGCATTTTTTGCAGAGCTTCGCTTTTCACTAAAGCATTAGCATGACAAAACAAGAGCTTGAGAAATTCATCAGCTTTGGGAAGGCGCTCTGCAATCATAAGAAAAACTTCTCGCCAATGGCGGTCTGTAAAATGTTGCTGAATGGTGTTGCGCAAAAGGTCTGGTTCTTGGCTTTCCAAAACATAGCGAGCTGTAAAATATTCCTGAAAGGTGAGATGAGAAAATGAGTAAATATCTTTAGCTTGTTCAACTACTAGTCCATGTTGTGATTCAATCGCTCTGAGCACCTCTCGGCTGTCAAGATCGAGAGTTTCTGGCTCAACTCCAGGAATATTTTCAATAAAATTACGAATCATTTTTTCTAGTTCTCGTCGCTTCCAGAAATTTTTTTTTGGTTTTTGGTGAAAGGCATCATAAGCTATATTAGCAAACAGGCTTATTCTGCGCGGTCGTGATAACTTACCTTTGTAAATTGAATCCCGCTCTATTCGCCTGAAAGCATCCCATTTTCTGATAAATAAATCTACCGCATCTTCATATAGGGAATTTCGCTCCTTGGGAAATTCATAACCATCTTCATATACCCAGCACAACATAGTTAATAGTAAGGGTTGTGTTGCTAGCTCTTGGATAGATCGGTTCTCTGTTAATTTTTCTAAGAACTTCTCGTCTATACCTGGTTCGTCACTATCCTGGAACCAGTTTTTCACAAATACAGCAACTTGCTCTTGATCAAAATCTGCCATCTCCACTTCTTTAAAAGCTGGAGGTACATATTCACTAGCTCCAAATCGGCAGGTGATGACAAAACGATTTTTGGGATATTTCTCGATCAAAGTATCGATGTTTTGATATACTCGCTGAGCCTCTGCAGCTACGACCTCATCCAAGCCATCTAACAAAATCAAGCACTGTCCTTGCTTCAGTAAGTCTTCAACCATTTCGTTCGCATCAGGAATACATGCGGCGAACTCCTGTATTATTGCATCAGTAAGAGTTGGCTTACCTTTATCCTCTATAAATGTCTTCAATCGAATAAACACAGGTACTAGTGGTTGAGGTAACTTTTCCTCCAGAAAGTACAGCGCTAGATACTGCAAAAAGGTCGTTTTACCAGCACCAGGCTTACCCCATATCATTAGTCTTGAATGACTCTTTACTGCCTCTAAAGCTGCCACAGAGTTTTGCTTATCTGCCAGACCAAAGCGATTCAAGCTCTGACTATCATCAGCATCTAAATAAGTCAGTAACTCTGGAAAGTATTTTCTTCTTCTTCGTTTAATATTCTCTAAAATATTTAAATCAGTATAGATGGTCGATAACGGTCGAGGATTAGTCATATGTGGCACTTTTATCGTACCACATTTTCCTTTTATTCGTTCTATATATGGATTAAGAAAATTTCCTTGAATGTCATATTGTTTCTGAACTAATTGACTCAAAGCTGCTTGATAACTTGAAAATTCTAACAGGAAGTCACACAGGTAATTGAGATTTTTCTCCTGAGTGTTTGGTGGCGTAGTTGCTTTAAAAAAATTACGAATAGTTTTATCTGAAATAAGACCAGAATTGCTATGTAAATCATGTTCATAAACATGGTTCAATTTGTCTATTAAATACGTAGGAGAACTACCACACTTCTCTGCATAAGCTTGCTTTAATTGCTCAAAAACTTTTGGATGAGGTTGGATTGTTGCCATTTTTGCCTCCTTGTAAGACATGGATGCTTTACGAATAACATAACTCGATGGTAAAAAACGGTGATCAAGAGGAACTTTACGGAAATAAGCGGTAATTGTATGTTAATTGTAATAAATTCACAAAAAATTTATCTCCTCAGAGGATTTATGAAGAAAAAATGAAGTATCTGGGAGGCAGCTAGAAAATAAACCCCGACGTTTCTAGCAAGGTATCATCTCTCGCGTAGCTACCTACGCTTACAAAAAGAGAATCACATTATACACATTCATGATTCATCATCTTCCTCTAGTGCTTTTGCCGTTTTCTTCAGCCTTTCGTTTGCATCTTGAGGAAATTTGAGTCAAGACCTTAGGTAAAAACCTAACTTATAGAGATGCCTATAGTATTCTCCTTAGTTTGAGTGATGGATTTGCCAAATTGGGATGCTCCTAACATAGCTCAACCCAATTGGTAAAAACGGTAATTGAGAGGAACTTTACGGAAATGGGCGGCTTTAAATTACCTTGGCCAGAAATTTCCTTGTATTTCCTGTTGAGTGCCGCCTTGAGGGTATATGGAATACCGATACCACCTGTAAAACTAAATAGTGTCAGGCAAGGACAATCACATTTTAGTTGTCTCTAACCTTTCAAAGGATGCCTGAAACTAGCACGATTAATAACGAGGCAATCTTTATGGCTCTCTCAAAATCTTTCACTTCATTGGAGGCTCGGAATTTAATGCTCATGCTACTGATTCTAGCCCTTGGTTTAATCACCTGCAATGTCTTCATCATTGCTATTTGCTGGCTCAACAATGTTCATGTCTCCTAAACCAGCTAACTGATTAGCTTACACCGAAAGGAGCAGTTGTCTTTCACCAGTTTTCTGTTGGTCACTGAGGCGATCGCTCCTCTACATTCCACTTAACTTTAATGAGGTATGTTATGTCTAGTTTCAATTTTTTCAACTCTCTTGCTGTTTTTTTCAAGTCTTTTGCTGCACAGACTCAATCCCAAGAAAACAACTCCGTTAGTCGTTTAACAAAGGAAGCACTCGAAAAGGAAGCGATCGTCGATGAGGAAATACGACCTAATCAAACTGGACGTGTGCGTTTCCGGGACAGCTGGTGGCCTGCTCGGTGTGAGCAACCAATTATCCTAACTCCAGGTGAGAGAGTTTATGTAGTAGGAAGATTTAACATCACGCTACTAGTCAAACCTCGTCCCCTAATAACCTTAGACGCATTTACCTTGCATCTTCCAGACGGGCGAAACGCTCATCCCACAAGAAACTGATGATTCAATTTATCAAGCAAAAATCACTCTAAACCAGGGCAAAGGCATCTACTTTCTGAACTAAATTCTGAATGTAATTTGTTGAGGTTTTTAGCGATGTTACACTCAAACTGCACCCACGATTGCCATAGAGGTCACTGCCCATTTGTGCAAGATCACCATAACCAAAATAGATATGTATGTCTTAAATGTGGCATCGAGCGTTCTATCGACCGATTCAACGGTAGTTTGTTTTTCATGTTGTTAGTGAGCGTTGGTATGATAATACTAATTCTCTAAGATGTAGGGTGGGCAATGCCAAGCATGAACTTGAAGCTTAGTATGTCACTTTTTATGCTTAAGATTAATTGGCATTGCTTGTGGAGCAACAATGACTCTACCAATTAAACAGCTTTGCTCATAGCCACAAGTTTGCAAACTCTTGAGACATTCATCAGCATTTTCGGTGGGAATAGCGGCTATGAGTCCACCAGATGTTTGAGGATCAAATAACAGCTGGTATTTGGGTAAATCACTAACCTCGGCAGAGTTATTAATATAGATAGCTAGCTGCGAGTTTTGAGGATGTAGGGAACTAGTAATTCCCGCTTCCATAGTTTCTCTAGCTCCTGGCAAAATCGGTATGGCATCTAAGTCTAATTCAACGCCGACTTGGGAAGCTTTCACCATCTCTAACAGGTGTCCCAACATTCCAAATCCGGTAATATCGGTGCAGGCTGTTGCACCATATTCCATGAGAACTTGAGCAGCGGCTTGATTGGAGAGTAACATAGATGCGATCGCTTGCTCAATCCAGCGACCTTTGGCTTGATAGCGCATATCAGCGGCAAAGAGGGTTCCTGTACCAATAGCTTTCGTCAAAATCAGTACTTGACCCGGTTTCATCCCACTTTTGCGCAATAGTTGCTCTTGAGAAACTAATCCGTTGCAAGATAGACCAAAGGCTAATTCTGCTCCTTCAGTAGTATGACCTCCAATTAAGGCAGTTTGACACTGTTGAAGAATTTTATTAGCTCCCGACATTAATTGATAGAGAGTCTCCTCAATCTTCTTTGGTGTTCCGTAGGGAATAGTAGCAACAGCTAAGACACTGTGAGGAGTTGCTCCCATAGCAAAAATATCACTCAAACAGTGATTGGTGGCAATTTGACCGAAGAGATAAGGGTCATCAATCAGACTGCGAAAATAATCTACAGTTTGTACCAACAATTGACTTGCTGGTACTTGTACAACCGCTGCATCATCTGGGTCACTCAGTCCCATAATAATATCAGGTTTTCCCTCGATGGTAAGCCGTTTGAGTACCTTTTCTAGGGTTGTACTACCGACTTTTGCACCACAGCCTGCACAGTACATTTTCGGCTGACTTTCCTTTTCTTCCATTAAAGGTAAATCATCAAACTTATCCATAAATTTGCGGTCAATTTTGTCTTTCCATCGCCACAATAGAGGTGAGTGCCAACCCCAAGATGACCAAGAAGCGATCGCTTTTTTGTCTCCGGTACCAATTAAACTTAAATATCGGGCTTGGGGATGGTAAGGAAGTAGTTTTTGTCCTAAGATAATACGTTGTAGATTGTTAAATAAAGGCTTTCCCTGGCGAACAGCAAAGACTCCAGCTTTTGGTCGCTGGTAATTTTGCATGGTAGCAATATCTCCCGTCGCAAAGATCTGGGGATGGGAAATTGATTGTAGGGTATCTTTAACCAGAATAAACCCAGGCTCATCAGTGGCTAGTCCTGAGGCTTTAATCCAACTGGGAGCCGAAGCTTGAGTCACCCAAAAGCATTGGTTGCATTCGATTTTTAAGCCAGACTCACAGATAATTTTGAGGAGTGGGGATTGCTCGATATTGGCGGATATTTGACTGACGTTTTCCCCTAAATGAAGTTTAATTCGTCGCTGCAAGAAAATTTTTTTTAAGTGACTGCTAACCCAACTATTGTGCTGGGGTAACAGTTGTCTACCCCGATGCAATAGATGTATTTTTAAATTCTCTGTTGGCTGACCAGCATCAGTCAAGATGCGATACAATTTTGCTTGTACGTTGAGAGCAAGTTCTACTCCACCAGCTCCACCGCCAACGATAGCCAAAGTGAGAGGACAGGTGGGATTTTCTTGGACTTGGGTGGTGATTTGCTCCCAGGCTGCCAAAAACTGGGGGACAGGTTTAGCAGGGATAGCATACTTAGCTGCACCAGGTGTACCAACTGTTACTGGCGTACTGCCAATATCAATGGATAAATAATCAAAGGCAACGGGGGGATGATTAGCACAAATCACCTTATGATTAGTTAAGTCCAAACCAATCGCTTGGTCTTGATATAATTGAGCTTTGGCAAACACAGCTAGACGACGCAAGTCGATATGAGCTTCATCATAGCTGTAAAAACCAGCTAAGTGACCCGGTAGCATTCCCGAATAAGGAGTGTGGAGAGTATCGGTAATCAGGATCAAACGAATGCCAGGAAGAGGATTCATGGCAAACATTTTAAGAGCGATCGCATGACTATGACCACCGCCAACTAAGACTAAATCTGTGGTGATAGGATGAAGAGCTTGCTCCATGAGAGCTATTGAACCATACCAATTGAGATTTTAAATTTTAGATTTTAGATTTTAGATTTTTCAGTTGATCCAAATTAGATGGATTTTAGCTTATTTAAGAGCAGTTCCACAGGCGGCGCACCGCAGTTAAGAAGGGAAGAAACAAGGTCTTTTCCTCTTCCCTTGGAGCCTCCTGTTCCCCTCCTTGGAGGGGTTAGGGGTGGGTTCTGCCTCCTGCCTTCTTTTAAATACCAGAACTATCTAAAAACTGCCGAATTTCTTTATCTCGAAGTTGACAATTTTCACCGACAGTCGTTTTTGCCCCTACAGCAGAAAGTTCCGAAGATAACGAATCAGCTGCTGATTGTTTACTAGACAAATCTTGTAGTTGTTGCTCCAGAGACTCAATCCTGTCTACTAAAGTGCGAATAACATTGGCTTCCGAATCAGGTAGACGGCCATGTTCTAGGGGATTTACTCGAACCCCTGAACGATAAATAATCCTGCCAGGAATACCTACCACTGTGCAGTCAGAAGGGACATCTCGCAATACAACAGAGCCTGCCCCTATACGAACATTGTTACCAATTTGGATGTTACCTAAAACTTTAGCACCTGCACCAATTACAGCATTTTCTCCCAGGGTTGGATGCCGCTTGCCACTTTCCTTACCAGTACCACCCAAGGTAACGCCTTGGTAAATAAGGCAGTAGTCTCCAATAATGGTAGTTTCTCCAATGACGACGCCCATGCCATGGTCAATAAAAACTCCCTTACCAATAGTGGCACCAGGATGAATTTCAATACCAGTCAAAAAGCGGGAAAACTGAGAAAGCAATCTGGGAATCAAGGGAACTCCCAAAATGTGTAGCCAGTGACAGAAACGATGAGACAGTAATGCCTGCAAACCAGGGTAGCAGAACAAAACTTCTAGCCAGTTACGAGCAGCAGGGTCGCGCTCAAAGATAATGCGAAAGTCAGTAATTAGGGCAGATAGCACAAGCAAGTTACCCAATGAACGGTACAGTCACTGACTATCTTACCGTTCCTTGCTACTCTCGCACAGTTAGGGTGTAATTTAGCATTTGTTCAGGATCCATTGTACCTACCCAAATCCAGTAAGTACCAGCTTTCCAGGTGAGGTTCGTGACAGTATTATGATCGACGGTGGCATCATTAGTGGATTCTATGCCATCAGCACAACGAAAGGTTTGGCTATTAGGCCCTTGGATTACTAAGGTTGTACCTTTTCCTCCACTGTTGACGCCCACACTTAGATTGGAGAAATCTTGCTCTAAAACCAACTTGTGATCTGCAGTGGTATCACCAAAACCAACACAGGGGTTACCGTTATGATCGGTATTGGCAATAGATGATAAGGAGTAAGAGCCACTTGTATAACCTCCAACTTGTCCTCCTTCTGGAGTAAGACCTGGGGTAAAACCAGGTGATAGAGTCAAACTGTCAAAATTTGCCTCTTTATTTTCCTCTTGGGATAAGACAGGTATAGCTTTTAAGGCTACTATCAAAGAAATGACACTAATTACATATAATCGTCGCATTATTTATCTACTCCTAGCGAGATTGATAATGGATAATGGATAATGGATAATGGATAATGGATAATGGATAATTGATAATTGATAATTGATAATTGATAATTAATAATTGTCAATTTTTGAACTTCTCTTTTACTCCCAGTTGAGAAAGGAGTTTTGAGACTCTCATCGCTCTCAAGCTAGGGATTATTCAGAATCATCGCTTTCTTAACATCAGTCTAATCAGGTCTTACATGATAAAGTCGCTACTGCTGTGACCCAGCTAAAATGGTGCAATAGGTAGGTTGGGTGGAGCGATAGCGTAACCTAACATCGGAGTACACTGTGTTGGGTTTCACTTCGTTCAACCTAACCTACAGTTTTAGTCGTACTATGCCACTACTAGTATTGCAGCTTCTTTTGGGCAATCCGAGAGCAACAAATGTGACAGTACCCTGTCTGCCACATACTATAGTTCGGTTGTCAGCACCCCCGGCTGAAGCACGGGGGCTTCATGCCTCTAGCTTCAGGTAGCTGACTAGCCTCAGTCCTTCGAGGACTCCGTTTTCTAAGTCATGACACCTTTGGGTGCTTTCCAGCTCATCGATAAATATGGCTTCCCGAAACGACACAGGTTACGAGTGCAAGTCCATAAAGGCTTCAAGACCGGAGATAGGGTTAAAGCAGTGGTCACTGCTGGCAAGAAGATTGGAACCTATGTGGGGCGGGTGCTATGTCGTGCCTCTGGCAGTTTTGATATTGCGACCCAAAGTGGCAGAGTGACAGGGATTAGCCACAAGTATTGTCGGCCTATTTACCAAAAGGATGGATATGCCTATGCATAACGGGTTGACGGCGGCTAAAGCCGCACGTTCGTTTTTCCTCCCTGCTCTCTCAGAGACAGGGCTTCCAAACGTATCAGATATTTACGTGATTACTTTTGTGGAGGTACTATGCCGTTTATTATCTTAATTTTGCTAGCGCTATTTAGCAATTGGCTTTTTTCAGAAGCTCTTGTATTGTTTCCTGTGGCTATCCTCGATTCCTTTAAGCCTCTAACCTCTCTAACACTGGTGGTTGCCTTGCTAGCATTATTTTGGTGTTTTGGAGAATGATAATTGATAATTATTAATTATTAATTATTAATTATTAATTGAATTTCAACCTCTAATTAACTGCCTGAACCATTCATCATCTCGAATAACCTCAAAATCTCGGTCGGTTCTTGCCTGTTGTCGATAGCTGGGATTAAGCTTGATTGCTTGTTGTAGGTTTTTCAAAGCTGAGTCATCTTCCCCTTGTAGTACACAACAAACAGCTTTGTTGTAATAAGCATCGGCATAGTTAGGTTTAGCTTCCAAGGCTTTGTTAAAACTCAGCATCGCTTCTTCATCTCGCTCTAGCTGAACTAAAGCAAAACCTCGGTGGTTCCAAGCTTTATGGGAGTTGGGTTTAAATTTAATGGTTTTGTCAAAAGAAGCAATGGCTTCTTCATAGCGTTTCAATTCTTCTAAAGCAAGACCTCGATTAAGCCAAGCAACGGCATCCTCAGGCTGACATTGAGTAGCTCGATCAAAGGAAGTGAAAGCTTCTTCACGCTGCTGTAGAATGCCTAAGGCTACCCCTCTGTTTACCCAAGCTTCATGATAATCGGAGTTAACCTCAATTGCTTGATCATAAGAAGAAATTGCTTCTTCGTACTTCTTCAACCTTGCTAAGGCAATACCCCGATTTAACCAGGCTTTTTCCTCAGTAGGCTGGAGGCGAATTACCTCATCAAAAGTTGCGATCGCTTTTTCATACTGCTTTAATTCCATTAGGGCAATGCCTCTTTGATACCAACTATCAGAATCATCGCCATTAATTGCCAAAGCTTTATCTAAAGATGCGATCGCTTCTTCATATCTTCCTAATTCTCTCAGAGCTGTGCCCCTTTGTTGCCAAACGGTAGGAATATTTGGCTGAAGTTCAATCCCTTTGTCATAATTAGCGATCGCTTCTTCATAGCGCTTCTGTGATAATAGGGTATCTCCTTGTTTAAGATAATCATCCGCCTTGAAGAATAGTTGAGGATGATTAGATTGCAATATATCGAGTTGTGCTGTCAGGAGCTGGATTTTCTCTTGCGCTTCAGCGATGAAGGAGTCGGAGATGAATTGAGGTGTAATTTCAGCCAATTTTTGTAGAATTTCGTCCTTTTGAACTTGAGCATCTGATTGTAATTTAGATAAATCAGTAGCTAGTTCAGTTTCTGTTTTTTGCAGATTCTGGAGGGTTAGATCCTTCTGCTCTTGAGCACCGAGGTTTAATTGGGAGAGTTGTGCCTCAAACTTAGTTTCCAATTTCTCCAGATTATGGCTAATCTTATCCTTTTGAGTGCGAACCTCTGACTTGAAAGCCGACAGTTGCTCGTCAAGCTCAGCTTGGGATTTCTCTAAATTCTCAAAAATCTGTTCCCTGCGTTCATCAGTCCCCGATTGCCAGTTTGAGAGTTCAGTAGCAAACTCAGACTCTAGTTTTTGTAGATTTTCGCCTATTGCCTCCTTTTTAGCTTGAAGATCCGACTGCAATTGGGATTTTCCACTAGCCAACTCGGTTTCCACCTGCTCTAGATATTTACCCATTGTCTCCTGCTGAGCTTGAAGATCTGACTGTAATTGGGATTTTCCACTAGCCAATTCAGCTTCTGCTTGCTCTAGATGCTGACGTATTGCGTCTTTATAACCTTGGGTATCTGACTGTAGCTCTGACTTTTGAGTAGCTAGCTCAGTTTCGAGCTTTTGTAAATTCTCAGCCAGCTTATTTTTGTGTTCCTGAGCATCCGAGTGTAACTTTGATAACTGAGTCGCAAACTCAAAGTTGAGCTTTCCTAACTGCTCCAGAAGTTCATTTTTGCGTCCATCAGCCGTTGAATGCAGTTCTGATACTCCAGTACTAAATTCAGCCTCTAGTTTGGCTAAGTGCTCCAGGAGTTGATTTTTGCGTCCATCAGCCGTTGACTGTAGTTCTGATACTCCAGTACTAAACTCACTCTCCAGTTTTCCGAGGGTTGCTAAGGTTTGTTCTTTCTGTTGCTGAACCTCCTGCTGAGACTCAAGGCGCAGTTTATCCAGTTGAGGAGCAAGTTCAGCTTCTAGCTTGCCAAAATGTTCAAAAACAAGTTGTTTTTGCTCCTGAGCTCCTGATTGAAGTTCCGCGAGTTGCTCAGTAAACTCCAGTTCAGATTGTGCTAATTTTTGTAGAGTTAGTTCTTTTTGCTTATTCGTAGCTGACTGTGACTCAGAAAGTTGTTCAGTAAAGCCTGATTCTAACTGTACGAGCTTTTGTTGAGTACTTCCCAGCTGTGCCTCTAGTTCTTCAATATTGTGGGTTTTAAATTCAGAGAGTTCGGAGACTAGTTTAGATAAGGTTTCTCTATGGGTTTCGATATCTTGTTGGAATGCTTCAGCTTTATGATCTAGATTATCTTCGACAGCTTCAGCTCTTTGCAAAATGTTGCTGACTTCTTGTTTAGCACTAGCAAGCTGACTTTCCAAACCTCCCAATTCCTCTAAGTGTGCCTTGACAATCTCTGTAACCTCTCGAATTACTGATCTTCGCAGTATCCACAGAGCCGTGATTGCTGCGGCTAACAGCAAAGCTAGAATTGCCAGCAAAACATTGAACAGGGTTGTTGTTCGACTAAAGGCACGATTTGCTTCAGCTTGTACCTGCTCCTGAACTTGCTTTTCTTTCCGCAATTCCTCAAGCAATTCCTCCACCTCTTCTTGCTGTCGATTGTCTGCCTGAGCAAGAATCATTGTCGGAGACTCGGATAAGGGAGGTTTGGCACTAACCAAGCCAATAGATAGTAGGAAAGTGGAAACAAGGATTATGCCTTGGGAGAGTAAAGAGAAAATTGCTGGATTCTTGCGCTTCATTGAGAATTGTTGTTTGTTGTTTGCTAATGGCTAATTGTTAATGGCTAATTGTTAATAGGGAATTTCTCTCTTGTCTCCCCATCTCCCCTGCCTTCAGAAGTGCCTTATTCTTCGCTTAGTGGGACAAAATCATAGTCAGAGCCAGATCTATTGCCTGGTTTAATAGTAACTAACTGCACTTTCTGATTGCGATCGCCTGAGGGTAAAAAGCGAATTTCTCCTCCAGCACCTGGAACAGAAAATCCTGATGCCACTAGGGTTTCTTGAATTCCCTTGCGGGTAGGATTCTGCTTCAAACCAGCTATTAAGGCTTGGGTAGCATCATAAGCTAAAGCTGTGCGCCAGTTCACATCTGCACCCCACAAACGATTGGCGGCTTGGGGAAACTCAGCGTCTGGATCTCCTAAAATATGCCAGGGTACCCCTAACACCATACCCTCTGCATCTTTTCCACCGATTTGCAGCGTCTTGAATTTGTAGACGCTATCTCCTGCCAGCATCGGTAAACGTCCGTCGTTGACTTGCACTACGAATAAAGCTTGCTCAAGAGTGGCAGAATTAGGAGCCAACATTAACACCTCAGCCTCCAGTTGCATCGCCTCCTTAACTGCATCAGCGGCATTGAAATCAGAACTAGCAAAGTCATACTCAGATACCACCCTCCCCCCTTCACCAAATACTGTAGTAGTAAATACATCTTTTAATGATTTACTATAGTTACTCTCAGAGTTAAAAAATACAGCAGCATTTTGTTTATTTAATTCCTTGAGCATATAACTAGCAAGGGCACTACCGGCAAAACGATCGCTGGGTACGGTACGAAATATATATTTACCAGCTCTCGATAGTTCTACTGAGGTACTAGTGGGGGAAATCATTACCAATTCTCCAGCTTGGTAAACCTCAGCTGCTGCTAAGGTAACTCCACTACCAAAATGACCAACAACTCCCAATATATCTGAGTTGTTCACTAAAGCTTGGGCAACTTGTTTAGCAACTTCTGGTTCATTATTATCATTAATCATTAGCACCTTTAAAGGTACACCACCAATACCGCCTAGCTCATTAATTTCCTTTTGCGCTTGAGCCACACCCCGCAGCATTTCTTTAGCTGCATCTACCTCCTTCCCAATCGGCATCGAAGCAGCAATAGCGTAGGACTTCTGCTTACCAATGCGAGCGTTATTGAGGTAAATTAGTGCTTCAGGATCATTGCGTTGAGTTTTGAGGGAAGCCTCCAGTTTAGCTACAGCTTCTTCATAATTACCTGTTGCGATCGCTTTGATAGCAGCTTCTTTTTCTGGAGTTGTGTCTGAGGTAATTAACAGTTGCTCACCTGCACTGAAGCGTGGTTTTTCTAGCTGATTTGAGGATATTGGCTCAGTCGATGTCGTTGGAGATGGAGTTGAACTGTTTGGTGATGGCGGTGATTTAAACCACCACACCCCAGCTGCCACCAGAGCAAGGGTTACTGCTAAAGAAAGAACAAGAACTGTAGTTTCGTTTTGTTTGGACATAAGCCAATTAGCTTTCAGCGTTCCGCACCTCAGCATTCAGCTTTTTAGCCGATAACTGAATAAATGATAAATTTGCAACTTGGCGATGCTCCCTTCAGTGTACATATTGTCCCGAAGTTAATGCCATTGAGAGATTTTGGGAATATCTCAAACAAGATTTGACCTGGGAACTCTATGAATCTTTAGACTCTTTAAGAACCAAAGTAGATAAAATCTTAAACTCTTTGTCACAAGAAGTTGTCGGCACTTTAACTGGTTGGGATTGGATTTTGAAATCCTTATGTATGTCAGGACTTTAAATTTTTGGTATTATTCTCCCAAACCCTATGTAGGGGCGGGTTCGCCCGAAATTTGGCAACCAGACGATAATTTATCTAAACCCGCCCTACCAGCATTACCACCGGCGGGTTTAGCAGATTGATTTGTCAATGTACTTACCGGATTGGTGAACCCGCCCCTACAGGATAATAATTTACCAATATTGATTTATTCAGCAAACCCTATTTAAAGAAACTGAGACAATAACAGATAAACTAGGCGGAAGATGGCTGTTATAGCAACTGCTGCTGCCCCTGCTAAAACTGCGATCGCAATTACATAAGTTAACGGGGAACCAGCTCTTAAGACAGGAATAAGCATCAAAAGCACAGCAATCCCGGCAAAAATCACTGAATCCTTGCTATCAATCCAACGGCGATATTGAGCATAAATCAGCCCACCGACAATCATCCCTAGCAGTCCCATACTAATTCCTGATAATCCCAGAAAGCTCCGAAGAGCAAAGGATAGCAATCCTCCCATAAATCCTGTAAACGCCGCCCCTCCCAAAATTTCTATGAGTGAGAAAGTTCGTTTTTTCGCTGCAACTGGGGGCTGAGGTTGGGGAGTTGCAGTAATTGGCGGTTGGGAGGGTTGTTGTGGTTGGGATACCGGAGGTGGTGTTGGTGGAGTTATGGGAGGCGGTGGTGAGGTTGACGGCGTGATGGGAGGTGGCGTTGTTGGGGATTGATGTTTCAGAGCATCCATCACCTCTTGAGATGAACTAAAACGTTGATTAGGCGTTGGTAACAGCATCCGATTTAAGACTGCTTCTAAGGTATCACTTACCTGGGTATAGCCCCTCCAGTTCCACTGGTTACTGTAAGAGTCATACAAATCCCCTGGATCTTTGCTAGTCAACAAAGTAATCACCGTCACGGCTAGAGCATATAAGTCTGTTGAAGGGTAGACTTGAGCCCCAGACATCTGTTCTGGGGGGGCAAATCCCATAGAATAAATGCCTGTTGATTTTCCAGTGGTTGTAGCTCCTGCTCCTTGGCTTACCTGCTGCTTAACTGCACCAAAATCTAACAAATGTAAACGCCCACTCCGTTCGCGCATGATGTTAGAAGGTTTAATATCTCGATGAATTGAGTCATTCTCATGGACAAATTTCAGCACTTTGAGGATTTCCTCCAAAACCTCCAAAGCTTCAGTTTCAGAAAACTTGCCTTTAGCTGCTAACTCTTCCTCCAAGTTTTGTCCATCAATAAATTCTTGGACTAGATAGAAAAATTGGTCTTCTTTACCTTGTTGTTGGCTATGAACACTCAAAGGGAAGAAAGCAAACAAATCGGGGATTTGAGGATGACGTCTACCGAGTTGCTCTAAAACTGCTGCTTCCCTGGCAAATAAACCTTGTGCAATTTCGAGCTGTTGGGGATTCAAATTCCCAGAAGGTTGAAACTGTTTTACCACACACTCACGCATACCTGGAATATAGCGATCGCGGGCCAAAAATGCTGTTCCAAAGCCTCCTTTACCCAATAATTTTGATGGTAGGTAACGTCCCAAGAGAATTAGTGGCATACCGCAGGCAGTACAGAATTTTTGTTGTGCTGTCTGGAGGGTCGCTTTATCATCAAGATCGGCAAACAAGTTGTGAGGGCGAGAGCAGCCAGGACGGGTGCAGTAAATTTCCATGTTTCCAAGGTTCAGGACTAAAACATAGGCACGACTGAGGACAGTGAGACCTAATCAACAAGCAAACCACTGAGTTTTTTTGTGTCTTTTTTCACTTTAGCTGAATTAGCAAAAGTCCCACTTACCAATACTGCTCGGTTAGTGAGGCTCAATCCCTGGATTTAAGAAAATATGAAGGTGTAGAAATGTATCTGTTTTGATAATGCCTGTAGGGCTGTTGGCACGTTTTTTTTATCAGCGTCAGTAAAATGTCATCCTCCTAAAGTATGAGAAGAAGCTGCCTTGAGTGTATGTCCCACCCTCATCGCCGAAGTTACGGTTGCCTCTCGCCACCCATTAGGAGTAAACTCTGGCAAAATTTCCCGGCTAAAAGCTTCTGCTGCTTTAGAGCAGTAACGATTTGGATTAGTAATAACTGAAAGCACCCTCTTAACAGTCATATCCTGGATGGGAGCTCGGTGGAGAATCCCCATTTGTAACTCTTTTTCGATTGCCGAAATAGAAACAAAAGCAGTCCCCAGTCCTGACTGTACAGCATTTTTGATTGCCTCAATAGAGTTCAACTCCATTTCAATCTTCAGACGTCGGGTATCAACACCACAACGAGCTAGGACTTGATCAATTACCTTGCGGATTGTGGATTGGGAGTCTAAGGCAATAAACTGCAATTTATACAAATCTTCTTTTTGGATGGTGGGAACTTTTGCTAGGGGATGAAAAACTGGCAAAATTAGTGCTAGCTCATCTTCGGCATAGGGAGTAATTTGCAAGGTGTCTTGTAGTTCACTAGGCACTTCACCACCGATAATTGCTAAATCCACCTGTCCATTGGCAACACTCCAGGAAGTACGGCGAGTGGAATGAACCTGTAATTGTACGGCAACATCTGGGTAACGCTGTCGAAACATACCAATCATACGTGGGAGAAGATAAGTGCCTGTTGTCTGAGAGGCTCCCACTATTAAGGTTCCACCCTGAAGATTCTGTAAATCCTCAATTGCACGGCAAGTTTCTTGACAAAGAGTCAAGATTTTTTCTCCGTAGTTCAGGAGTAAATGTCCTGCTTCTGTCAGTTGAGCACGGCGTCCACCCCGGTCAAATAACGGTACATTTAACTGTCGCTCTAAGTTTTGCACTTGTAGACTGACAGCAGGTTGAGAAACGTACAAGCTATCAGCAGCACGTTTAAAACTCCCCTCAGAAGCGATCGCTTTGAGAATACGGAGTTGATCTAAAGTGAAAGGAAGATCAGACATAGGCTAAACCTCAGGGCAAAGAGTAACTGAGGCAACCAGCATTTGAATTAGAGATGGGGTTTGACTCAAGCGATGGATTGCCCCTAATGAATATATAAACCTTTATTGACATTGACAGTAACACACCACGGGCTCAAGTCTATCTCCAATACTTGGTAGAATCGGTTGTTTCAAGAGTCTATTTCCATGAATTTTTTATGAAGTTTTTTCCTTGGCTGACTCCCAGCCACTTAGTAATGATTGGTTTGCTGTTGGGTTTTGCGATCGCTCACAGTGGCTTAGCAGCCTTAAGACCTTGGGGTGAACAACGCATCGGAGCAAGATTGTATCGTGTTTTGTTTGCCCTAGTTAGCCTCCCTTTAGCTATTGTATTAATTATTTACTTTATCAATCATCGTTATGATGGCTTGCAGCTGTGGCAGGTTCAAGGAAGTCCGGGAATGCAATCACTTGTGTGGGTGCTTTCCGCAATTTCCTTCCTGTTTCTCTATCCAGCTACCTTCAACCTCTTAGAAATTGCTGCCATCCAAAAGCCCGAAGTTCATCTGTTTGAGACTGGCATCATTCGCATCACTAGGCATCCTCAAATGGTGGGACAAGTAATTTGGTGTATTGCTCACACCCTTTGGATTGGTACTACCTTCACCCTGCTCACCTCAGCAGGGTTAATTTTGCATCATCTCTTTGCTGTCTGGCATGGCGATAGACGCATGTTAGCAAGGTATGGGAGTGCATTTGAGGTAGCTAAAGCTCGCACGTCTGTGATGCCCTTCCTGGCTATTCTCCAAGGACACCAAACTATCAAGTGGAAAGAGTTTCTCCGTCCTGCTTATCTGGGTGTTATTGGTTTTATCTTGTTTCTGTGGTGGGTACATCCTTACTTAATTCAAGGAGTAGGGAATATTAACTGGTAGGTAAAACTACTCTGGCTCAAAATCCTTTGCTCAGATGATCCCGATTAGATGTAGCATAAATCTAAAGATTTGTAAAAACTTATATATTCTGAAGAACCATGATATTGTCTGTTAACGAGCGGACTTTTAGACAAGAGGTTTTAAACAGTTCTCAACCAGTGTTAGTAGACTTTTGGGCTCCTTGGTGTGGATTGTGTAAAATAATGCAACCGATACTACGAGAATTTCAGTTGGAATGGGGCAATCAAGTCAAAGTAGTAAGGATTAACGCTGATAACAATTTCAAGCTTGCTAATACTTATAAACTTCAATCTCTGCCGACATTGCTCTTTTTTGAAGATGGGAAGGTGATTTACCGCCTGGAAAATTTCCAAGGACGAGATGAACTGCGCATGGCACTTAAGAAATTTATGCTCAATTCTCTACCGAATTCTGCTTAGTTGGATTGGTCTTCTAACTTTCAGGGAAGAAGCTGTCAATTATCAGCTTCTTCTTTTTCAGTTGTCAGGTAAACTCCATCAAGCAAAATAGGTAGAACAGGCTTCTTTGCCTGTCTCAATCTCGCGCTTTCCTCAATCCAAATTCGTTGATGATAATAGAGGAGGGGTCGCCCTGAGATAGTGGACAACGGAAAGTAATGACAAAGACTGTTGCTGTAACAAAAGCTATTACCTCATTAATAGACGTTGAGACGAAGTTAGACTTGCACAGGACACAACAGGATAATTTCTTCCCAGAGTGGAGGGAGGATTTGCCATCCTTGACTGAGGAGGAGAAAAAGACACTTGATCGTCTCAAAGCTCGGTATGAGTATCATCGCTACTATGGTCCTTTAGCAGAAGGAGCCGTTAATCTGTTACTAATATCTCCTCTTCTAGAACTAGCAGGATTCTATGAGCCACCGTTCCAAATCCGGGCGGAAGAATCAGTAGCTTTGCGGGTAGAGGCAGGAGATGAAATTCTCAACGGACGTATCGATTTTCTGATTGTGTACCATCAGCTTTGGGTAGTCGTAGTTGAATCTAAACGCAGCACCACTGACTTAGAACTAGCAATTCCCCAGACCCTCACCTATATGATGGCAGCAGCAGAACGTTGCACTTCTGTCCCTTCTTCAAGCCAGAAACCTCTCTATGGTTTGATTACAACAGGAGGGCTTTTCTGTTTCCTAAAACTCTCAGCACAAGGACATCGACAATATGATTTTTCAGATACTTTTTCTCTCCTTCCCCGAAGAAACAAGTTATTTGAAGTGCTTGAGATCCTCAAGAAAATAAGTCAACTAATTACAATATAGGTGTTAGGTGTTAGGTGTTAGGTGTTAGGTGTTAGGTGTTAGAAATTTCATAACTTTGCTTGGGCTTCAATCCGCATTTTCCATGCTTGAAGCTTTGCTCTGAGCACTTCCTGATCTGGCTTCGGAGGCATTGCTGCAATCTTGGCAAATCGTTCTCGATTTCGCTCTTCCCAATATTGCCGAATTTCCTCTGCTGTTTGCAGACATTCTTGATATTCTGCTTCAAAATCAACAGGATGAATTTCAATGTAGGCTAGAGCTGAACGAATTTGATCATTATTAAGACCGAGTTTTTCACAGATTAACTTTTGTGGGTATTTAGCCTTCAGGTAATTGAAGGGAATTTGAAGTGAGGCAAAATTAGAGAAAGAGCGATCGCATTGTAGGGTGGGCAAATTGAATATCTTCAATTGAACTGATAAATTACCCATTTTTGCCCACCAATCCCGATTAGCGAAAAGGTTGTGGTGGGTATTGTTCCCTGAAAAGCCATTTACTATCCTAGTCATTAGATAAGGGTCTAAGCTATGCTGCGGTCAGTGATAAACCTGAAAAGTTAGCGTTAAATGGCAAATGAAGAACACCTTGCTCTACTTAGGCGGCAAAGTACATTAGCTTGGAATCATTGGAGGAATAGACATCCTGAAATACAACAACCAGATATCAGTAATGCAAGATTAGAAAATTGGGGACTTCCCCCGGGGGGGGGTTGGCATCGATCCCTGTCATCCCTTTCATTTTAGAGCAAACCTTCGAGAAGTAAATTTCCGTGAGGCATATCTTTTTGGAGCGCAATTGGCTAAGGCAGATCTTAGGGGAGCAAACCTCCGTGGGGTAAATCTTAGTGAGGCAATACTTTATGAAGCAGATCTTAGGGGAGCTAATCTCAATGAAGCCATACTCACCAAAGTGCGGCTCGGAAATGCAAATCTTAGCGGAGCAACTCTTGTTAAGACAAGTTTATGGCAAGCAGACCTCTTCGAGGCAAATCTTAGCGGAGCAACTCTCACTGAGGCAACACTCTCAAGGGCAGACTTGAGTAAAGCTAATCTCAGTAGGGCAAACCTTAGTTGCACATTTCTTGGCAAGAGTGATTTAACTGACACCAATTTACAAGGAGCTAGTTTGGAATTTGCGAAGCTAATTAGAACTCAGTTAGTTGGTGCTGATTTGAGAGGGGCAAAGTTAACAGGAGCTTGTCTAGAGTCTTGGAACACTGACAGCACTACACAACTAGAAGGAGTTGATTGTAAGTATGTCTATTGGCAGAGTGACCAACAGGAGCGCTGTCCTATTCATGGAAACTTTGCACTAGGAGAGTTTACCAACCGATATCAAAAATATAGAGACACTTTTGATTGGGTCTTCTATCATGGAGTTAACTGGATTGCTCTTGCCTATTCCTTCAAGTTTGAATGGGAAAGAGAAGGCTCTGATATTAAAATTAAAGGTATTGAGGAAATAGACGAGGGTGTAATTTGTATCAGGGTTAAAGTTACACCTGAAGTTGATAAAGGTAAAATTGAAACACGTCTGAAGCAGGATTATCAGAAAATTCTAGCTGTTGTCCATAGACAGCAAGGCGAACTTAGGGGAAAAAAAGAGCAGATTAAGCTCCAGAACAGAACAATTGCTAACTTATTTCATCAACTCTCCCTCTCTCGTCCTGGTATTTATACACAGTATTATTATAATCATGGAGATACTATGTCAGACAAAAGAAGTGATATCAAAATTGGTGACGTTACTGGTGGCATTGGTGCCTTTGCTGGTGGTGATATCAGCGGTGTAGCAGGTCAAAATATGACTGGTGTGGCTGGCGGTGATATCAGCGGTATAGTTAGCAATACTATTAGTGAATTAAAAGCGTCAGATGAACCAGAAGTGCCGAAGCTAGCTGACTTGTTGGAGCAGCTACAAACAGCTATTCAACAAAACGATTCGGGATTAAGTCAGAAAGACAAAGATAAGGCACTCAAGCACCTCAATGCTCTTGGTAAGCTAGGAAGCGATCGCAAGAATTCTAATTTAAAAGAAATGGCAGAAAATGCTCTGGATGCCTTGCCCACAATTCTTAAGCGAGGTTCTGGTTTACTAAAGTTGATTGAGCTAGATACGATTATGGAAAAGATGCAGGAATTTTTGAACTTATGAGGTGAGGCAAAATTTAGAGAAAGAGCGCTCGCATGACTCACCCGCTAGATTCAGAACTAGATAGCGATCGCACTGTATCCGTTGGGTTTCACTTCGTTCCACCCAACCTACAGTTTGACGCGAAACTGGCAAGATGCCAGTTCCACAATCGATGTCGAAATATTTTCTCAAAAGCGCCCGACGGGCGGCGACACCCGCAATGAAGGGAAGAAACAAGCCAAATTCTCTTCCCTTCTGCCTTCTGCCCTCTGCCCTCTGCCTTGTTTCTCAAAAGGCTAGGAAAGTTTGTCCACACCAGATCGACTTGCGGTTCTACAGAGAAATAGGCTTCGATAGGATAAGATACCAAAATTTTTATTGATTTAACCTCATAATCGTGAAGTGTTTGCCAAAATAGTAACGAAATCTGAAGTAGGCTGTCTTTAATGGAACCGCTCTATCAATACGCCTGGCTGATTCCAGTCCTGCCATTGGCAGGAGCGATGGTGGTCGGTCTAGGGCTAATTTCACTAAACAAAGCAACTAACCGTCTGCGGCAGCTTGTAGGCGTGTTTATCGTCTCCTTTCTGGGGGCGTCGATGGTTCTCTCCTTTGCCTTGCTCTGGAGTCAAATTCAGGGACACGAGCCTTTTATTAGAACCTTTGAGTGGGCCGCTGCGGGAAATTTTCACTTAATGATGGGCTACACCATAGATCACATAACAGCTCTGATGCTGGTGATTGTGACAACAGTAGCTTTTCTGGTGATGATCTACACCGATGGCTACATGGCTCATGATGTTGGTTATGTCCGCTTTTATGCCTATTTAAGCCTGTTTAGCTCCTCAATGTTGGGTCTGGTAATCAGTCCTAACCTACTGCAGGTTTATATTTTCTGGGAACTGGTTGGCATGTGTTCTTACTTGCTGATTGGGTTCTGGTATGACCGTAAGGCAGCAGCAGATGCTTGTCAAAAAGCTTTTGTTGTTAACCGTGTGGGTGACTTTGGTCTGCTGTTGGGTATGTTAGGACTTTTCTGGGCGACTGGTAGCTTCGAGTTTGAAGTTATGGGTGAGCGCTTGCAAGCTCTGGTAGAATCGGGTGCCCTCAGTGGTGTTCTAGCAGCACTGTTTGCCGTCTTGGTATTTTTAGGTCCGGTGGCTAAATCAGCTCAGTTTCCTCTACATGTCTGGCTTCCTGATGCAATGGAAGGTCCGACACCTATTTCTGCTCTGATTCATGCAGCAACGATGGTGGCAGCTGGAGTGTTTCTGATTGCCAGGATGTACCCGGTGTTTGAAGGTATTCCGGCAGCAATGAGTGTCATTGCCTGGACGGGAGCTGCTACCGCATTTATCGGAGCTACAATTGCTATTACCCAAAATGACATTAAAAAAGGTCTAGCCTATTCCACCATGTCCCAGTTGGGGTATATGGTGATGGCAATGGGAGTTGGAGCCTATACAGCTGGTTTATTCCACCTCATGACCCACGCTTATTTTAAAGCAATGCTGTTCCTCTGTTCTGGTTCAGTGATTCATGGCATGGAAGATGTTGTCGGTCATGATCCGGTTTTAGCTCAGGATATGCGACTAATGGGGGGATTACGGAAGTTTATGCCGATAACTGCCCTCAGCTTTTTGATCGGAACCCTAGCAATTTGTGGCATTCCTCCTTTTGCTGGTTTCTGGTCAAAAGATGAAATCTTGGGCAGCACTTTTCAGGTCAATCCTCTACTGTGGATCATTGGCTGGCTCACTGCAGGTATAACTGCTTTTTATATGTTCCGGATGTACTTCTCCACTTTTGAAGGAGAGTTCCGGGGTAATCAGAAGGAAATCCAACATCAGCTTAAGATTGCTGCTGGGCAAATAGTACCGGCTTTCGGACCTGGTGCCATGGATGTTAAGGAATTGGCAGCAAAAGCTGCTCATGATGAACATGATCATGAGCATCACCACAGCGAGTTTCCTCATGAATCACCCCTAACCATGACTTTACCATTGCTAGTACTAGCAGTGCCATCAGCGCTGATTGGTTTAGTGGGGATGCCATTTAACAACTACTTTGAGGAGTTTATCCACCCCTCTGGAGAGACAGTTGCTCAAATAATCGCCCACGAAGAAGCTTTTGAATGGTCAGAATTTTTGTTGATGGGTGGTACTTCTGTGGGGATTGCATTGATCGGTATTACTCTCGCTTCCCTGATGTACCTCAGAGGTAAGATTGACCCAACTGCGATCGCGAAAAAAATCCAGCCTTGGTATAAGCTATCCCTCAATAAATGTTACTTCGATGATATTTACGATCGCTTGTTCGTTCAGGGAAGCCGTCGCTTAGCGCGGCAAGTTATGGAAGTGGACTACCGAGTCGTCGATGGTGCAGTTAACCTAACTGGTTTTTTCACATTATTGAGCGGTGAAGGTCTGAAATACATAGAAAATGGTCGCGCTCAATTTTATGCTCTGATTATCTTTGGGGCAGTACTAGGTTTAGTAATTGTTTCTGGGGTTACCTAATTAGGTGTTAGGTATTAGGTAAAGGAATCTGTAGGGGCGAAGCATTTGGGCGACAATTTAAGCCCATATACCTACGCATACCAATCCAAATGCTTCGCCCGATCCCCTAAAGCTGAGTGTATTTCTTAGAAGCAACTGGCAAGATGCCAGTTCCACAATAGATACCCTATTCCCTACTCCCTTATCAAACAACAAACAACCAACAACAAATAACCAATAACAAATAACCAATGACAGATTTTCCCTGGCTAACGACGATTATTCTGTTTCCCATTGCAGCTTCCCTGCTGATACCCTTCCTGCCAGAGAAAAATGGTATTTGGGAGCGCTGGTACGCCCTAATTATCGGCTTAATTGACTTTGCCCTAATTATTTATGCCTGCGTTACGGAGTATGATTTTAGTAATCCAGGATTGCAACTGGTAGAGAAATATTCCTGGATACCCCAATTGGACTTAAATTGGTCTGTAGGGGTTGATGGCTTGGCAATGCCCTTGGTAATTTTAACGGGCTTTATGACAACGCTTGCCATTCTGGCAGCTTGGCCTGTTACTTTTAAACCTAAGCTATTTTACTTCCTGATGTTGGCAATGTACGGTGGTCAAATCGCCGTGTTTGCAGTTCAGGATATGCTGTTGTTCTTCCTCGTGTGGGAATTGGAGTTGGTTCCGGTTTACCTACTGCTATCGATTTGGGGAGGCAAAAAGCGTCTTTATGCGGCCACAAAGTTTATCCTGTATACAGCAGGAGGTTCGCTGTTTATTTTGCTGGCTGCCTTTTCGATGGCTTTCTATGGGGATACAGTCACCTTTGACATGCAATCCCTTGCCTTCAAGGACTACGCCCTGAACTTTCAACTATTGATTTATGCAGGTTTTCTGATTGCCTACGGTGTCAAGCTGCCAATCATCCCACTGCATACCTGGTTACCTGATGCTCACGGGGAAGCAACTGCACCTGTCCACATGCTGCTGGCTGGGATTCTCCTGAAAATGGGTGGTTATGCCCTGATTCGGATGAATGCTGGTATGTTACCTGATGCCCATGCTTACTTTGCACCAGTTTTAGTAATTCTGGGGGTTGTCAATATCGTTTATGCAGCTCTAACTGCCTTTGCTCAGCGCAGCCTCAAGCGAAAAATTGCCTACTCTTCCATTTCTCACATGGGATTTGTGTTGATTGGTATTGGTTGCTTTACCGAGCTAGGAATGAGTGGTGCTGTACTGCAAATGGTTTCTCACGGTTTAATTGGAGCCAGCTTGTTCTTCCTCGTAGGAGCAACTTATGACCGGACGCATACCCTGATGTTAGATGAAATGGGTGGCGTTGGTAAGAGGATGAAGAAGATTTTTGCCATGTGGACTGCTTGTTCAATGGCTTCTTTGGCTTTGCCAGGGATGAGCGGATTTGTGGCAGAAGTCATGGTGTTTGTGGGGTTTGCTACCAGTGACGCCTATAACTCAACTTTCAAGGTAATTGTGGTGTTCCTGGCAGCAGTTGGAGTAATTCTCACTCCCATCTATCTCCTCTCCAATCTCCGGGAAATTTTCTATGGTGAGGAAAACAAGGAACTAGTAGAGCACCAAGCTTTGATTGATGCGGAACCACGAGAGGTATTTATCGTAGCTTGTCTGTTGGTTCCAATTATCGGTATTGGCTTGTATCCCAAGGTGCTAACTCAAATTTATGACGCTACAACAGTTCAATTAACAGCGCGTTTACGGGAGTCAGTACCAACTTTGGTGCAGCCAGCCAATGTGGCACAGGAGAATAACTCAGCTGTGTCGATGGCACCGATGATTGGTAGGCATTAGTGCTGGAAATTGTTTATTTAATGTTTTTCAGATGGGATGGGTTGGATAACCATCCCATTTATTTTTGAAGGAACCACAGAGTCACAGAGTTCACAGAGTGTAGAACAAGACAATAAAGTTTCTTTACTAATTACTAATTACTCTCGAGAAACATGCTCAAAGCTAATGGCTAATGGCTAATGGCTAATGGCAATAGCTAATGGAAGAGAATTGTTTCTCCTGCCTCGCAGCCTCCTGCCTCCTGCCTTCTAACGCTCATTACTCAAAAAAGCTCTCCCACACCTTTTTTCCTTCACCCCTTCTATCCTCTACGGATCAACCCACCGCCCGTCAGCTTTGATTAAATTAATCAATTCCTCCACACCTTTGGTTTCTGGAACTTTTTTAATTTCCTCTCTTCCCCGATACAGAGAAATATAACCGGGCTGTTTACCAACATAACCATAGTCAGCATCTGCCATTTCACCAGGACCATTCACAATACAGCCCATTACTGCTATATCTAAACCAGTTAGGTGCTTGGTAGCTTCCCGGACTTGGTGCAATACTTCTTCTAAGCTAAATAAAGTACGACCGCAGGAAGGACAGGCAACATACTCTACCATCGTTTTCCGCAGTCCCAAAGCTTGCAGAATACTGTAGCAGACGGGTATTTCTTTTTCTGGAGCTTCGGTGAGGGAAACGCGGATAGTATCCCCAATACCCTCAGCTAAAAGAGTACCAATACCAGCAGTAGACTTAATGCGCCCATATTCTCCATCCCCAGCTTCTGTAACACCTAAATGCAAGGGGTAATCCATACCCAAGGCATCCATCCGCTGTACCATGAGGCGATAGGCTGCTAGCATTACTGGTACTCGCGAGGCTTTGAGGGAAATTACCAAGTTGTAGAAGTCCAATGACTCACAAATGCGAATAAATTCTAGGGCAGATTCCACCATTCCTTCGGGGGTGTCACCGTAGGTAAACAGCATCCGTTCAGCAAGGGAACCGTGGTTGACGCCGATGCGCATTGCTTTACCCTGCTCCCGGAGAGAAACTACCAACGGTTCCAAAGTTTCACGAATTTTGTTGCCAATGTCCTCAAATTCCCCTTGGGTGTATTCCGTGCGCTCAAGTTTTGGCTTCTCAAAAACATACAACCCTGGATTAATCCTTACCTTATCAACATGTTTGGCAACTTCCAGAGCAATTTTCATGCCATTGTGATGGACATCAGCTACTAGTGGTACTACTTGGTAAGTCTGGGCTAATTTCTCCTTGATTTGAGCTAAAGCTTTAGCATGACCGATACTAGGAACAGTAACGCGAACAATCTCGCAGCCCGCTTCATGAAGACGGCGAATAGCAGCAACCGAACCATCTATATCTAGGGTGTCTTCATTAATCATCGATTGCACCACTACCGGGTTGTTACCACCAATAGTTGCACTACCGACTTTTACAGGACGAGTCTTGCGCCGATGAATAGTAGTATCGATGGGCGCTGGTTTGGGGGCAGTTGGAGGCGTGATCAGTGTTTGCATAAACTGTTTGCTGACTTCTGTAGCGAGAATATCAGGTATTTAGTGCTATTTATTAGATTGTTACAAATATGAGAGTTGGATGGTAGTAGGGGAAGTTTTTTCAGGCATTGGCTTTTTCATCACCGTGCTAGCGTATTGAATATTTGCTCAGTCAAGGAATAATAGTAGTTTCGTTAGCCACAAATACCTGCAACCGATGCTTCAGATACAATGGGTTGATATTCTTCTCCAGAGAATGGACGAAATTCCGGAGACCACTTAGCAGTCATATTGCACAGTAAGCGAAATTGGAGTGGTGTCGGTGCAAAGTTAACTTGCTCAACGTGTACATGGACTAAGTCTGGCTGCTCTCGCAGGATTTCCAGGGCATCTGCCACCAAATACCTTGGACAATAACCTAAAATGTGGTGATCTTTGGTACATAGCAATAACGCCTGAGAGTCGTATGGATTTTGAAATTCATTTGCCAAATACAATTGTTCATTGGACTGCAATTCACTAATTCGAGCGATTGAGCCTTGTGGAATGTGTCGCAAGCCATGACAAAAGAAATGGATGTGGTAAAGTCCATTTTCATCTGGTTCAGGGCAAGGAAAAATCTCAAAACTGTCCGTTGCTTTCCGTCCACCACTACGAGACAAAATTGCAATTGGATCATCCTGGTGGCGAGGAATATTCATCCATTCAATATAGTCTCTATAGTCTGGGCGAGAAGGACGCATCAGGCGGTTAGCAAAGAGGGGAAATAACTCACTTGCTCTATATTCTCTTGTTAGTTCTGGGAATGAATGTAAAGGCTGAAATTTAGACTCACGCTGGGCTTTTTGAGCGCCATAAGTGTAAACAAACTTGTACTGCTGTCCATTAAATGTCAGCCTACCAATCGGAAACCAAGAACGGCTATTGGGATCTTGCCAAGCTAAAAAAAGTTTATGTGTCATGATTTATTACAGTTCCAGCAGCTTTTAAGGATCTCATTACCGGGAATCAGACTCCCATCTTCAGGCAGAAAAGAGGGTGATATTATCCCCCATGAACCATCAAAAGTAGCTAACTCATAATCTGCGTGCGGTAAACCCAATAATTTACATAACTCGGCCGCTATTTTCTCTGACCAATCTTCACCAGTTCCTAAGCGAGCTTTCTTGTAAAGGCAAAGTCCTCGCTCCTGATCATTAAACCAGAACTTCTCTTTTGTTCCCATCACCTCCGATTCTTCTGGAGCATCTTGGGAAACCTCAACAATAGGGAATGCTTCTGGCACAAAGGTAAGCAAATAATCCTGATATATGAATTAAATTATCGAGTTTAGTGCAGAACCAGTTTCAGTAACTGATCGGTGTTGCGATCGCAACCCAGATAAAGACATCACACACAGCCTCACAAACGAATACTAAATCTTACCTTGAAACCTTTGGTACCAGATGATGTTAGCTAACACAGTAACAGCTAGGGTAATACCTCCTCCAACGAAACCTAGCATCGGATTGTAACCACTACGACTGAGGTTTTCCATCCATAGATGGGTAAGCTCAGTAGACACTAATTGATCTGCAACAAGCGGAAAGAGATACATCAGAGCTGCACCAACGATGAGCCAGCCTACCATAGAGGCGAGAAGAAAGATGGTTTTGGCTGTAGATTGGCTACCCATATGCGATCGCACTAAATAACTAACGTTGAGATTAGTATAAAGGATGCATTACATCAGTGTAGGTACCTTACCTCTGCTTACCCTTAGCTGGGTATTTCATGCTTGCCCAAGTCTGTTGTTCAGTAGTGTTAACATCAGTTTCAGAAGCTTTTGATGAAGACTCTTCTGTCTCTACAGCTGTTGTTGATGCCAGCACTTGCTCCTCTGATACTGCCGAGCTGACGCTAGTAGCAGCAGCTTTCAAGGTTAGCTGAATAGTTTGAATATCACCTTGACTTGCTGCATTTTTCAAATCCCGTTTCAAGTGAGCATTGTCAATGGCTTCCTGTTTAGAGCGAGAACTGGTATTGAAACATTTTTCTAAAGCTTCGTTAATCCCGATGCGGCGAGACATTGTCCTATACTGGCGTTCTGTGTCTAGCAACTTCGCCATTAGTTCTAGATGCATGGCATCATCACCACAAATTTCTTCTAAAACCTGCCATTCATCACTGCCTAAAAGACGATTATCTGCTCCCGGACGGGGATCGTTGAAAGTTTTGCCAGTGACTTTTTTATAGATACGGGGTAAGCTATCATCAAATTCGTGTTTTTCTTCTAACCAGATACGACGAATTGCACTGAGTTCTTCTTCGGTAATTAGGGTAATATTCCGCATCTCTTCTGGACCATCGCTACGAATTTTGGTTTGAGCTTCTAAAACTCGTCGCAGCCAATGTTCTCGCCATTTTTTAGTATAAGGGCCAGGAATTGGTTCTACTGAAGTTTCACCTTTGATATTGCGCTCAAACAATTCTACTTTGCCGTAGATGCGACGAAAGTCTCTGCGATGGCGATCATCACGGAGATCTAGCTCATTGCGGATATCTAGTAGAGGCTGCATCCATTCTTTTTCTTCATCATTTTGGATCATCGCCTCCATCGATCTATCTTTATTTACCATCGTACAAACCCAACAGCCAAAGCGGGAATCACCGCAGCTAGGGGTAGAAGTATCAATTACCAGAGGACATTCATTGTCTGCTGTTGCACCTCGGTACATAGTAAATAAATCTTTATTACTGTTTCCCCAAGGATTTTGCCACTGATTTAAATAAATCCAAACTTCATCATTACGCCAGTCCTCTATAGGAGTGTAAACTAGGGAGTTAATTAAACTCGCTCTTGGACTGAGGCGATCACGCACTCGCCCTTTTTCATGCTTTTCCATGACAATCGCACGTTTATTACTTTCAGCTTTACGCATACCCAAAACAAGAATTACTTCCCCACTAGCTCTAACCATTTCACGGATAAAGCGGTTAGCAGGACTAATTTTCAGGCGTGCTGTACACCAACGAAACCGCATACGCGGTGCTGGGTAGCCTTTACCAATTAAACATACCCAAAAGCTTTCTTTAACTTCAGGATGAAGCAGATGCGGTTCTATTGGCATTTCCTGCTCTTGTGCCGCAGTCTTCATCTGCTTTAAAGAGTTGCTGACCCAAGCAGATACAATCGGATTCTCTACTAGAGTATCTGTTGTAATAACATGAATAGTTTTAGTACGCTTTTCTTGTGGTAGCGTTGCGATCGCATTCCAGACTAGCTGCAAGACTGTGGTACTGTCTTTACCTCCTGAATATCCAATTACCCAAGGTATTGCGTCTGAACAGTATAGTTCTTGAATTTCTGTAGTTAAAGATTGAATATCCTCAACTAGTTCTGCAACTGTACGCTTTTTTATTTCTTTTTCTGTCTGTTGTTTTGTAGTCACTTTATCTTCTCTTTAGTAACGCATTTGTTCAGCAACTTCCCTGCTTACTAGACGACTTGATCCTAGAGGGTCGTGTTCGGCACATACGACACGCAAATTTGTAGGATTCATAGCGCCTTCAGGATGTTTGGAAACTACTGTAAATTGAGCATTGTCTACATTCTTGTCACAGCCTCTTTCGTGTTCGCAGCGTCTACGTACAGATAGAAGTCGAACAATCCAAAATGGATGAGGTACACTGTGCTTTCCAAGTTTTGGATGCTCTACTATACGTGGTCTAACTCCCACATCATATAAAGATATACGATCACTCTTGTGAGAGTTGCACCATCCACAGGATAGACGAAGGTTATCTTCTTCCTCCTTGCCACCTTTTGAAAAGGGTATAGCATGGTCAACTTCCACGGAAATATCACGTTGGGTCAAACCATGCAAGGTCATGTAGTCAATAAATTGAGGTAGAGGTGCTTCAGTATAGTTACTGTATCCTAAAAACTTGTTTTGAGCCCACTTGGTAAACTTATATCCACAAATCCAACAACGAGGTTCAGGTCCGTAAATATCCCACAAAAGTTTTTTATCATCTAAATTAATATAAATACGCTTTCTGAGCCTTCTACGCTGAACTTCTTTGTCTATTAACCTAGCAATAAATTTTGTAAGTTTCTGGCGTTCATAATCAGAAACTCCAGCAAAAATAAAAGGTATCCTTTTTTGAACAGCTTCGACTATATGAGCGTATCCTTGAGCAGAATTAATAAATACATCTGGGTCACATATGGACTCAATAAACCATTGTGTCCATAGTATATATATGTCAGCTCTCAGTAAAGATCCTCGACCACCCATAATAAAATCTGGAATTCTCTGGTTAGCGATATTGCTTATAACCTGTAAATCCCAGCAAGATTCCAGTTTATTTGCTGTAGTGTTAAGAAAAGTGCTAATTTCTTCAAATTCCATGGATGTATTCAATAAATTTTCTCAGTTTAGTGGCACACGATAGCGGTCTGATCTTGGTAATTGTCGAGGAAATTTTCTGTACTCTACCCATTGTTTTGACCACTGCTTACGAATACCAGGAACATCTTTTTTTACACCATGTAAATTCCAATCACGATTGAAGTAATCTGTGTTAACATCTCTTAGCCAGTCATCAACCACTGAAGGAACTTGTTGTACATTATCTATTCCTATACGGCGATCGCATAGATATTGAAAGAAATCAGCGGCAAGAATTGTTAAAGATGTTTTGTTGAAAATATTTGATTGCTTAGGATTACCCCAGTAATGCCATGCTTGATCGTTATCTTTATCTGCTAGCTTATCTCGTACTGTAGTCCAGAATGAGATAAATACATCTCGCCAAGGACCATCAGACTTGTGCCAGTATTCAAAAGCATTTTGACATTCTTCTGATTCCCACTTATCAATAATTTTTGATTCAGATAAATGATAAAAATTCCATTGATCGGCGTAATCAACACTCTCATGAAAAAGTTTACCTCCTTTCAAATCCCAAAATACTTTAACTATAGATGCCAGAACATTCCACTTAAGGCGGTCTTTAGTATCAGAAGTAAGTCCTCTTTCGACCAAACCGCAAAAAGGACTGTCCTGATATCTTGCAAGAAACGTCACAGCTCTTGATTCTTCAAGTTTAATGCCAGCATTTTCGAGTCGATCTGCTACTCTTTCTAATTCTTCATTAGAGAGGCTAGTAGATACAATTGTTCCGAGAAGCGCAGGTTTAATGGGAGTTGCTTTTTGATTCACCACTACGAATTGAAAAACTTGCTCTGCTGGATCAGTATTCATAAGTAGTGAAACTGGAAGCTGGCGAGCGGCTTCAGCTTCTATCCTTACTTGAGCCTCGTCTGCAGAAACTCCACCATCGAGCATTGCTTTCTCTATACGTTCTTTATAATGTTCTCCCTTAACTAATTCCTGAGCTGATTGGATTGCTGCACGCAATCTATGTTGTCCATCTACAACAACTATTGGGCGAAGAAAAGAAATCATTGCTTCTTTGGAATAATCAAGAAATTTATCACCAGACCAGTGATTGTTTATTTCTTCTAAGACAGAAACATAAGCTGCAACCTCTTCCCAGAAATCTAATATATGAGATTCATCAGTTAACGATATTATACTTTCATGGTTATTTGAACTTTCATTAATTTCCTGCTCTTCAGATGATTCATCTACTTCTTCTTGAAGACTATATTGAGTTTTTGCACGTTGTTTTAAATTCTTAATAAGGTTGTCAGAAACTTGGCGTTTTAACAGCTCTGGTACTCTCTGCTCTAAATCTTTTTTTACCCTTTTCAACAATTCCAGTAAACTCAAGCCTTCTAATGGTTCAGTTGTTATACTTAAATAACCGTATTGAACAGTGTTCTTATCATTGCTTTCATTGTCATTACACTCAAAAATAACATTTTTCCAAGTTGGTTGACGTAGTGCACAAAGCAAAGGATTCTGAATGATATTTTTTTCATTTTGATAAAAATTACCAATTTCTTTAAGACGTGTTTTATTTTCCTCTCGTTGAAAACCAGTAGTTTCTTGAGTCCCTATTTTCTTTTTTTGCGGCACTCCTGACCACATATCTATTTCTACAGCTGAGGCAGCAAAAAGCACTAGCCAATCGCTAGATTTCGTTTGTTGAATACGAACTGCCTTATATTTGAATGTTTGCTGTTGTCCTTTACCCATTCTTGTCTACCTACTCAAATAAGGAAGTGTTATAAATCTTCATCTTTTAATGTTAACAGCCAATTTAGATACTTTCTGATGTAAGCAGTAGCTAACGGAAGGAACAGTATTCTCCAGCAGGGTATGGGAAGGAGAGAATGATACAGCATACCAAATTTAATTATCGCACATTAGTTTTGTTTTTAAAAACTAGTGCAAAAAAACAAATTTTTACCTATAGTTTTTATAAACTAGTATTATTTTTCTAAAACTATAGTGAAAGACAGTGCAACTCCCCCAACTAAAGACCTTGCCAGCCAAATATTAGAGCAGGAAAGCCAGGAGCGGCAGGCACTGGCGCTACTCCTGGAGCGGCATTTAGCGAGAAATGATCAACTCCTAGTGCAGAAAACCAAGATGGGTAGTACAGAAGCGTTTATTGGCGCAGTTACCTTAGAATGGTTAGCCATTCGGGTGCGTTTTGCTTCTCAACTACCCCTGTTTCAACAAAAGTTCGACCCTCAAACCAACAACATAGTGAGGGATGCAGAAACCATTGAAGAGCTTCAGCAGCGTCCTCTCGATTGGTCCCGTCAAGCACCTTTAGCACAATACCTTGCAGCACGAAAAACTCACAAGTTTCCGGCAGTTTTGGTGGTTCTTAGCTCCCGGTGGGTAGATGAACCTAAGGCGACTCAATGGGATCAATATAGACGCGCTCTCACCTCAGCTGCTGAGTTCACAGCTTTAGATAAAGATGGGACAGTAGGATTACTAGATGTTTCAGAAAATGTTTCTATTTTCGCCTTAGATGGTCAACACCGACTCATGGGTATCCAAGGTCTAATGGAGTTAATTAAAACAGGTAGGCTTCAGAAGTATAACAAAGCCAAGAAACCTGTAGGCTCAGTCATTACTATGGATGACTTGACTAAAGAATATCAAGTAGAGCCTGCTTATCTCCAAAGTTTAGCCCACGAAAAGATTGGTATTGAGTTTGTTCCTGCGGTTGTCCAAGGAGAAACCCGTGAAGAAGCACGGCGGCGAGTGAGATCTATCTTTGCTCATGTCAACTTAATGGCTATTAGGTTGAGCAAAGGACAACTAGCTTTGCTGAATGAAGATGATGGTTTTTCCATTGTTGCCAGAAAAATTGCGGTGACTCATCCGCTACTCAAAGAGTTGGAGCAACGTAATCCCCGTGTCAATTGGGATAGTGCGACAGTAGCAGCTAAGTCAACAGTTTTGACTACCCTGCAAGCTCTTAAGGATATGTCTGAGCTGTATTTGGGGTATAAATTCCTTCATTGGAAGCCTTCAGAAAAAGGTCTAATTCCGATGCGTCCTGAGGATGAAGAATTGGAAAGGGGGTTAGAGGAATTTAAAGCGTTTTTCGATTATTTAGCAAGTCTACCTAGTTATCAAAAACTCGAAGCTGGAACAGAAACTCCCCAGTTAAGGAGGTTTAGCCATGAGAGAGGAGCAGGAGAAGGCAATTTACTTTTCCGTCCAGTTGGACAAGTTGCTCTAGCTCAGGCTCTGGGAATTTTGGTATTTCACAAGGGGTTATCCTTGGAAAGTATTTTTGAGAAACTGCGGGAGTATGACACCGAAGGTGGCTTTAGTAGAATGGATTACCCTCAGTCTCCGTGGTATGGAGTATTGTATGACCCTAATCGCAAGCGGGTGTTAGTTTCTGGACGAGATTTAGCGACTAAGCTAATTGTGTATATGCTGGGGTGTATTCAGGATAATTTAGAACGTGCAGAACTACGCATGGCTGTGGCTGACGCCAGAGCTGTGGGGAGAAATCAAGCCATGAGTTTTGAGGGCAAATTTGTGAAGCCAAAGGAAGTAGGATTACCGTCTATCCTGACTTGAAAGTAGGGAGCAGTAGGGGCGAATGGCCATTCACCCCTACTTTCATCACCTGGTGGTGAAAAAAATTTTTTCATCGGGACTGCCTTCTGCCTTCTTATACTAGCTCTCACTACTGTTGCTAGCATTGCAACCCACTGGGTAAGCTGAGTGATAGGTAGTAGCTTGCTTGCCAAACCAATTGTAACGATGATCCCGAATTTGCTCATAGGTGCGATCGCCTAACCATTTCATTCCAGGCATTGTCCTGTAAACCTGGACAAATAAATCACCAACTGGTAAGAGACGAGCAATCTCTTCTGCTGCATCACTGCCTTGCCAACGGCGCTCTGGAGATAAACTATCAATTAAAATCATCCCCATTTGGCAATCTTGGGGCGTTATTCCCCAATCCTGCAAAGTAGCTTCATCCTGCATTGGCACGTAATCAAATAGTTGTCCCTGATCTAGGTTTTCTAGCACCTTTACCAAGGTGACACAAAGATTACAGTTACCATCATAAATAACGTGATATTTCATCTTGGTGTTTTGGGTTACAGTCCTCACTCCCACTTTGGAGCACAATTGAGTTTTGTATACTAAAAGGCAAAAATCTGTTTGTCAATAAAGCTAATTAATGAAACCCCGCATCATCGTCTGTGGCTTGGGTCTTACTGGATATAAAATTTTTTGCTTACTCAGGCAGCAGGGAACTGCTGTTGTAGGCATCAGTGACCGACCCCTCCCCCATATAGGGGAGAATATCATTGTAGGCAATTTACGGACAGCTTCTACTCTACTAGCTGCAGGTATTCAGGATGCTCACACTTTGGTGATCTCTACAAATGATGATGCTCTGAATTTGGCAATCCTCACCCAAGCACGGGTACTCAATCCCCAAATTCGTATTGTTAATCGCTTGTTTAATCAAACTCTAGGGGAGCGTTTAGATCAAACCCTTCCCTATCATGTGAGTATGAGTGTTTCAGCTCTAGCAGCTCCTGTATTTGCCTTTGCAGCTTTGGGTAGTCAGGCGATTGGAAAGTTAGAGTTGTTCAATCAAACCTGGCCGATTTATGAAGAATTAATTGATGAAGCTCACCCTTGGCTGGGACGTGAGTTGAGTGAGCTGTGGGAAAAGCGATCGCGAATGCTAATCTACTACTTACCAGCTTACGGTCACCTAGATTTAGTCTCAGCAGTGATTGAAGGTAAGAAGTTACAGCTAGGCGATCGCTTAATCATTGGTACTCAGCCTAAAATCCGCAGCCATCGTCGCTCGTGGCTTCGCAAATTCCTCAAAGTTGTCACCAACTTACGCCAGTTTCAGCGCCATGGTCAATCCATGTTGATGGTTACTCTCGTCCTGCTGTTGACAATTATGGCGGCAACAGTAACCTATGTCTGTGTTAATCTCAATACCTCAATTGTAGATGCCCTCTATTTTTCCGTCGGTATGATTACTGGTGCTGGAGGGCAAGAAGAAGTGGCAGAACAATCACCCGACAGCATCAAAGTCTTTACAGCCATCATGATGTTAGTTGGCGCTGGGGTAATTGGAATTTGCTACGCCCTACTCAATGACTTTATTTTAGGAACCCGCTTCAATCAGTTTTGGGATGCAGCACGGGTTCCCAATAATAATCACTATATTGTTTGTGGATTAGGAGGCATCGGTGTTCAGATTGTCTATCAACTCTATAGCCTCGGATATGAAGTGGTAGTCATTGAGCGGGACCAAAACAACCGCTTTCTGGGGACTGTCCGTTCTTTAGGAGTACCGGTAATTCTGGAAGATGCCAGTTTATCTGCAACCCTAAAAGCCGCAAACGTCCATACCAGCCAAGCTCTACTGGCAGTAACCAGTAGCGATATGACGAATGTAGAAATTACCCTGAGTGCTAAAGCCTTAGCTTCTAAGTTGCCAGTAGTGGTGCGTCACCAAGACCCAGAATTTGCTTTAACGGCGAAACAGGTCTTTCATTTTGAAATGGTGTTAAGTCCAACAGAATTAGGGACACCTTCTTTTGCAGCAGCAGCCTTGGGGGGACGAATTTTGGGCAATGGCATAACTGGTAATACCCTTTGGGTAGCTTTGGCAACCTTAATTACACCAAGACATCCCTTTTGTGGACGTCAGGTGAAAGAAGCAGCAATGAGTGCTGACTTTGTGCCCCTATACCTCGAAACTAATGGGCAAACGATCCACGCTTGGGAACTGCTGGAAACTTGTCTCCAGACTGGTGATGTCTTATATCTGACTATGCCTGCAACTGGTTTGGAACAATTGTGGCGGGTAAGTCCTAGTCAACTGATTGCCAGTTGATACAAATCCAGTACAGATAACCCTGTTAGATCCACATTGTAGAGATGTTGCATGCAACGTCTCTACAGAGTTTTTGCAGGTTGTCTAATCAAAAATTTATTAATTATCAATTATTAATTATTGGTTTAAAAGTACCCTCAAGGGTACTGTCAAGTTTTTATCTATCTCGTAGCATAATAAATAGATTGAGTTACGGCATTTTTCAATTGCTTAAGCTACCAAGCTATTTGTATTACTTTAAGTGCCCCTGAAGTTAAACAAATAAACTGTCCTCAACATGAGGTAAACAATATGAGAAATGTACAATTATGAATTACTCATGACGAAGATTCTACCTTTCTTACTCAAATTCAATTGAACAATGATTAAGAAGAAACCGTTTCAACCAGGGTCCGAATATTTCTACACTAGTAAATGCAGCCAAAAACAATTTCAGTTCTTTCCTAAACAAGAAGAGGTAGTTACTAAATTCAGTTCACGACTTAGCCAAGAAATGCTGGACTCGACTAGCCGAGCTATTTCTTTGCCAGTGGAAAGGAGAGATTTAAGACGTGGATTTGGTGTCTTCCATATTCCGTTTGAAAATACTCTTGAGAGTACCTCTCAAAGGCTAATTGCGGAAACGGATATTGTGAATACTATTCCAGCAATGGTTGACCAAGAGGGCTTGACTCGCTATTTTATTCCTGATGAATGTACAGTACAGTTTCAACCAGAAATTAGCCGTGAAGAAGCCGAACGTCTGATTGAGCAAGTAGGCAGCTCAATTATTCGTAAGCAACGTACACCTGGCTATTACACGGTGAGGGTTTCTGAAGGCAAGGAACTATTTGAAACAATCCGCCAATTTTCCGAATTAGACCAAGTTGCTTTTGCAGAACCAAGTGAGTTTGGCTTGAATGATGCATTGGCTTATCTTCCCGATGATCCTAATTTTGATAGACTTTGGGGACTAAGGAATACTGGGCAAACCGTTAATGGTACGGCAGGTACTTCTGGAGCTGATATTAAGGCACCACAAGCCTGGGAAATTACCAGAGGAAATCCCAATGTTGTCATTGCTGTGATTGATACGGGTGCTAATTTAGATCATCCTGAGCTAGCCGCTAATATCTTGTCCAGAGATACCCAAGATTGGGACTTTGCTGATGATGATAATATTCCTGAAGATGAGGACTTTTTCGACCCTTTCCATGGAACTCATGTGGCAGGAACAATAGGCGGAGTAGATAACACACTAGGCATCATTGGTGTTGCTCCAGAATGTCAGTTGATGCCCCTACGGATAAATTTAACCTCAGGGATGAACCAAAACCGTGCCGATGCCATTAACTATGTGGCATCTCAGGCGAGGGATAATCCCAACCGTCGCTATGTAATTAACTGTAGTTGGAGGATGAACGGTGATCATGATGGTGTACACAATGCCATCATTAATGCTATCAACAACAATGTGGTAGTTGTTGTTGCAGCGGGAAATGATAATCAAAACATTGATGTGACTCCACAATATCCCGCAGTTTACTCTGAGGTCATTACAGTAGCGGCTACAGATCAGGATGATGTAAGAGCAGGGTTTTCCAATTTTGGTACGAAGGTTGATGTATCTGCTCCAGGCGTTAATATCTGGTCTACTCTCGATGGTGGCAACTATGGTTACAAGAATGGCACGTCTATGGCATCTCCCCATGTTGCAGGTTTAGCTGCATTGATTTGGTCAATCAATCCTGCATTGTCAAATCAATATGTACGTAATATCATCGAGCAGACCTGTGACGACATTGATCCAGTTAATCCAGGTTTTGTCGGTCAGTTGGGGCGCGGACGCATCAATGCTTTTACCGCTCTTTCCGTAACTGTGTCTGAACTCTTTGAGCTTGTTGGAGCTTGAGAGGGAAGTATTTGTAAAGAAACATTAAGTTAAGCATTTCTATATCAGTAAAGGAGTCAAATCCTAACGGGTTCAGACGAGTATCACTCGCCTGAACTACTTAGGGTTTGCTGAATAAGTAGTCAGGAGTCAGGAGTCAGGAGTCAGGAGTCAGGAGAATAGGAGTTTAGGAGTTTAGAATAGTCTTTAAAGGGGATTATGGGTTAAGAAGATGCAAGGAAATTGCA
>JAAHGL010000260.1 GCA_010692635.1 Symploca sp. SIO2C1
TAGAAGGGAAGAACGCTTGTACCGTAAGCTTTTTTCCCTTCTGCCTCCTGCCTCTGAGCCTTCTGCCTTCTTGCACTAGTAGAGACGCGCCATGGCGCGTCTCTACAAATGTCTAATCAAGGGGTTGACTAACCTGGATTTGGTATAATCTCCTTGTTAATTGATTCAGTATTCTCCGTTAATATGGCTCGCTTAAAGATTGTTAACAAATTTGATAGCAGTTTTGTTCTAGATTCAGAAGCTCGAAGCACATTATTTAGCCTGTTAATCAGTGAAAACTTCCTGAACCAAATAGCTGAACAGGTAAAATGGCACAAAGTTAAGTTTACAGAATTACTTTTTCAGCCGGTTCCTTACACTACAGCAGCTCCCAAGGGAATGCCACCGGAATTTGAAAAGTATCACGAGTCTGAGGATTATGTCATTATTAACGTGCCGCCTAACTTTATGTTTAAAGCTAAAATATTCAATCCTAGCCGCTTGTGTGCTATTTATCAAAAAGTTGCCTAAAAGTTTTTATATTTTATAGCTGATGACCACTGAAACTCAAACACCTTCTCTGAGTGAGCTAGATTATCTACCCTATCTAGATGATACGGGTAATTTACCTGAAGACTTGCAAAAAAAAATTGGTATTTATGCAATTTTTGATCAGGATAAAACGCTGCAATTTGTCGGCTATTCCCGAGATATTTATCTCAGCCTCAAGCAACATTTAGTACGTAAGCCTCAAGCTTGTCATTGGCTCAAAGCACAAACGATTGCCAAACCAAACCGTACCCAATTAGAAAATACTAGGAATGCTTGGATTGAGGAAAACAGTGTAACTCCTCCAGGCAATGGTTCAGAGTCAGCTGCCTGGAATCAGCCTATTGATGCTAAACCAGCGATGACAGAGGAGGATAAGATTCAGTATGAAAACAGCGATGAATTGAGGAAAACTAAGCTGTTGAAGAATATTGCCAGGCGAGTTGAAGCACAAATTTTAGAAGAATTAAAATCCCGTGGTGTACAAACAGAAATTCGCTTCAATCCCAAGCTTAAAGAAAAAGGTTTACTGGATTTGAAGTAATTAGTTGTTATTTGAGGAAAGTAGGCTAAATTGATGATTTACATCAAGCCAAATAGTCTCATAGCAATTTTATTAATGGTTGCTCGGCAGCATCCCAAAGTTGCACAAAGGATAGTAGTGGGAGCAAGATGCTCCCACTACTAATTTGCAAAAATGGGATGCTTCCTATTTTGTTATTTCAAGTTTCTTATTTCATCGGACCGAGTATCATCATTAAATTGCGTCCTTCTCTTTTAGGCGGTTGCTGGACTTGTGCAACTTCCTGCAAGTCCTCGAGCATTCGTTTGAGTCTTTCTTGAGCTAAATTGGCATGTTGAACTTCCCGTCCTCGAAGCGTGACGGTAGCTTTAACAATATTTCCCCCCTTGAGAAAACGTTTAGCTTGATTGATGCGTACCTGATAATCGTGTTCCCCAATCTTGTAGCCCATTTTCACTTCTTTGAGAGTCGTTGAGCGAGATTTATTACCGGCGCTGCTTTTTTTCTCTTGCTGATACCGGAATTTGTCATAATCCATCACTCGACAAACCGGTGGATCGCTTTTATCGTTAAGCAAGACCAGATCCAACTCTCTTTCCTCTGCTATCTGTAAGGCATCACGAGAAGCCATAATGCCGATTTGACTACCGTCAGCATCAATGACCCGAATTTCAGGAAAGGTAATTTGATCGTTGATTGTGTGTTTGCTGCGATTTTGTTTTCTATGAACTATGGGCATAAATTACTAAACAAACTGAATTTGCTAAGGTGAGTAATTTAATCAGTATTAAGCTGTTTATCTTTGTAAAACTTGCCTGAACACATTGTTAATCATGCAGGCATCTTGTACACCCAGATCAATGTAAATTAGAGAGACAACAACTTAGGGCTGATTTTGGGAAAATTTGCTTACCTTAATTATAATTATATCGCTAGATACTTGAGTTGTTATCAATCTTATTAATCATTTATAGTGTGTCTCATTGGGATCTGACTTTTCACGGCATCTTTTTAGTTGGATTCCATAATCGGCCCTGGACTTAAGTCCCACGGCTATTAGCCGTTCGTTTAAACGACCGGTGAGGCAAGGGTTTCACTTTAAGTTGACACCAATACCCTGTTCCCTGATCCCTACTCCCTACTTACAAGTCAGACTCCCATGAACTTTCACCTCACAACGAAGGATGAAAAGTTCTGGTGTCTCCGCGTCCCCGTGTCTATTTTCAGATTAGGGTATTAGCCACGAAAATCCCTAGATAATTAAGCTTCATTTGTCTAACTTTTATTTAAGTTTAACCTTTTTCTCAGGGAAAAATCATTTTTTGAGCATGAGAATGTCCTACTCTAAGGAAAACTTATGCTGTGTATATCTCTGTTTAAGTGTATTTCTAGGTATTTGAGTTTTGAGTTGACTATGACAAGTTCAAAATTGGGCAGTAAAGCCGAGAATACTCGATACATCCAGAAAATTTTTCAAATTAGATTGGCAACCTTATTATTACTGAGTATTGTAATTTTAGCTGGTACAGTTGTTATTGCCTGGGCTGCTGGTGTAGGACAAATTACCGAAATTTTTGCTCAGCTTCATCTGATGCAAGAACATCCCCCTGGTTGGATAGAGACGCCGATGGTGATGGTAGAATATTTACTTGCACCTACGTTTGTTATCTTGGTAATTGCGATCGCAATCACTAAAATTTCTCCCCAACCTCGCCCCTGGTCACGAATATTAGTAATTGGTATTTTATTAAGTTTATTGATTCGTTATATTCTGTGGCGATCGCTTTCTACTCTTAATGTTACTGACCCCTTGAATGGCTTCTTTAGCCTCGGGTTATTTGTTATGGAAATGCTGGTATTATCCCATAGCATTATTCAGTTATTTTTAATGTTACAATTCAAAAATCGCCGTCGTCAAGCTGACCAGTTATCAAAGCAAGTTTTAGATGGTAGTTATTTACCAACTGTTGATATTCTTATTCCCACCTATGATGAACCTACCTTTATTCTCAGACGCACGATTATAGGTTGCCAATCTCTTGATTATCCTCATAAAACAATTTATCTGCTTGATGATACAAAACGTTATGAAGTAGAGCAACTCGCGCAAGAATTGGGTTGTGAGTATATGACGCGCCCTGATAATCGTCATGCAAAAGCTGGAAATTTAAATCACGCCATTGGTAAAACTACAGGAGAATTAATTACCGTCTTTGATGCTGATTTTATTCCCACGAAAAACTTCCTAATCCGTACTGTAGGGTTTTTTCAAAATGAGCGGGTTGCCCTGGTACAAACTCCCCAAAGCTTTTATAATATTGATCCTATTGCCAGTAATTTAGGCTTGGAAAATGTGCTAACCCCAGAAGAAGAAGTATTGTATCGACAAATTCAGCCAATTCGCGATGCAGCTGGAGGGGTAATTTGTACAGGAACGTCTTTTGTTGCTAGACGCAGTGCATTGAATAGCGTTGGGTGTTTTTTCACTCAATCTATCACCGAAGATTTTTTCACCGGCATTCGTTTATCCGCTCAAGGCTTTCGCTTAGTTTATCTTGATGAAAAATTGAGTGCTGGTTTAGCAGCAGAAAATATTTCTGCCCATGCTATTCAAAGATTGCGCTGGGCTAGAGGAACTTTACAGGCTTTTTTTGTTGATGCTAATCCTCTAACCATTCCAGGATTAGGACCTTTACAAAGATTAGCTTATGTTGAAGGATTATTCTATTGGTTTGCCAGCATTCCCCGATGCTTCTTTCTCATTATACCTTTAGCTTATTCATTTTTAGGAGTGATTCCCCTTAGAGCAACCCCTTCAGAGTTACTCTATTATTTCTTGCCTTACTATGTGGTAAATTTGGCTGTATATTCCTGGTTAAACTACCGTTCTCGTTCAGCTTTAATCTCAGAAATATATTCGCTAATTTTAACTTTACCTTTAGCAATCACAGCAATTAAAGTAATGTTCAATCCTTTTTCCAAGGGATTTCAAGTTACCCCCAAAGGAATTCATAAAAATCGCTTTTATTTCAATAGTAGATTAGCTTTACCTTTGATAATTATGTTTATTGCGACAGCACTCAGTTTGTGGCAAAATTTATGCGTTTGCCTAATTCAAGGAGGATGGACGACATCAGAAATTGTGCAACAATTTAAAGGCATTGGCTTAGGAGCAATGTGGAGTAGTTACAACCTGATAATGCTTGGCATTTCTCTCTTGATTTTAATCGATATTCCCAAACTAGATGTATATGAATGGTTTAACTTGCGGAGAGTAGTCAGAATTGAACTCAAGACTCAACCACAGCACAGTAATCAAACACAAAAAATCGCAGTAAATTCCCCACCCCCAATTCCCAATTCCCAATTCCCAATTCCCAATTCCCAATTCCCAATTGAATTATGGGGAGTAACCAGCAGTATTTCGGAAGTGGGTGCCCAAGTAGAATTAACCCATGCTGGATTACCAACTATCCCAGCGGGAGAAACCCTACCAGTAACTTTTTCCATTCCTGAAGAGAAGATTTCTTTACCAGCAGAAATTAGCGATACTAGTGTCAACGGAGAATTTCCCAGCTTGCGGGTAACCTTCGAGCAACTATCTCTCCCTCAACAACGACGCCTGGTAGAAATGTTATACTGCCGTCCAGGACAGTGGAAGCGTCACAATGTACCAGGAGAGTTACAATCTTTGTGGCTTTTGTTGAGAATCTTATTAAGACCACGAGTATTGTTTGACCGTAAGCCAAAAGGAAAAGCGATCGCAGTTGCTCAAGTTTAGCCTACTAGTACAAGAAGGCAGGAGGCAGAACCCACCCCTAACCCCTCCAAGGAGGGGAACAGGAGGTAGAAGGGAAGAAAGCTTACTGTACAAGCTTTTTAACCTTTTTTAACTGGTCACTTATTTCCGCCAAGCTGCACTAGAGATTTCATTAATGAGTAATGGATAATTACAAGAAGGTTAAAACATTGCTTGATTGAATATAAGGAAATCTCAAGCGTACTTTTTTCTCCTAAAAAGGAGAAGCTTTAAACCGGATTGATTAATTATCAATTATCCATTGGTAATTGCTAGTTGACTCAGATGCCTAAAGATGGACAATACTTGATATAGTTGATTTTCTCCAGGATCACGAGTGCGAAATCCTTTTGAGAGAGCATATCGTGGTCTTTCACCTCTGAGCAATTTAACAAAAATGAATGTTCCTCCAGTGGTAATCATGCCATAACTGAGCTTTTGTCTATGGGGATTGCTCAACATATAAGCTAGTAATTGAGGTAGTCCAGCTTCTGTAGAATAGGTAACCCTTTTCGATTCAATCACCATCACCCAAAATTGCTCTTTCAAGACTAACGCATCAATCTTACCTTTGACTAAAATTCCTTTATCTTCCGTTACTAGCTCCACTGACTCTTCTGACCTAATATAAAATGGTTCCAGAAAAAATCCACCAACAAAGAGAATCGGATCTAATACTGACATCCTGACTACATCTTCCAGTAGAGGTGGATATTCCAGCAGGTTAATAAAGCCAGCCTGCACTCTGTCTAACAACTGTTGCTCAAAGTCACTAACCTCAGGCAAATCCTCTTGCCACTCTGGAAAAAAATCAAGATCTGTGACTAATTGAATCCCAAAGTTATCTCTTAAGTAGCGCAGATCTATTGCTTGAGCTTGGACAGTTTGTACCATTTGAGTCGCTTTAGTCTCAGGGCATAATTTCAAGTATAGCTAATCGCTGTATCTAGGACAGAGATTTTTTTCTAAATTTCCAATTCTAAATTCTAAATTCTAAATTCTAAATTCTAAATTGCCTTATAAGAGATTAAAGGTTTTACCAATAAACCAGCCGTAAAAAACAAAAAACAACCATCCTTCCCATTGAGTTAGTTTCTTATCTTGAGTGGCAAAAAATAGTAAAATTGTTCCAGCAACCATAGTAGGCATACCATGGAATAAAACAGCTTCAGGAATCACTAAATTACCAATCAATCTAGGAATTCCCATAACTATAAAAGCATTAAAAATATTTGAACCGATAACATTACCCACCGCTATTTCTGCCTTGCCTTTTATGCCAGCATTAATAGTGACTATCAATTCTGGAAGCGAGGTTCCTAATGCTACTGCACTCACAGCAATTATTTCTTTGCCAATATTTAATATTTCAGAAATCTTAGTCAGGGAATCAATCGTATAGTTGGCTCCCAAAAAAAGGAAAATAGCACTTACTACAATGATGATTATTTGTCTGAGTAAGAAACTTGAATTCTTATTAACTATAGTGCCATCTTGCTCATCATTTGCTTCTGGTTCATTTTCTTCACTTCCCTTAATTGTGTAAAATAAATACATCAGATAGCCTAGAATCAAAAGCCCAGCTTCCCCTGAAGAAAAACTCGCGTCTCCAATTGCCAAAGCTAACAAAAATGCAGAGCCTACAAATAAAGGCAAGTCAACGCTAACTAAATCATAGGTAATACTTAAGTATCTAGCGCTCATAATTGACGCTGTACCAATGATCAAGAAAATGTTTGCAATATTGGAACCAACAACATTACTGACAACAATTTCAGATGAATTTTGAAGAACAGCTAATATTGAAGAAATTAATTCTGGCAGTGATGTGCCAATTGACACAATTGTCACACCAATGATAAAGGGACTCAACCCTATAAATAAGCCAACTTTTTCAGCAGCATCTGTGAAAAAATCTGAAGCTTTCACCAAAACTACTAAGCTGACTACGAAAATCAAACAAACTATTATTAAGTCTGACATTTATCCAATATCTCAATAGATTTGAGTCACTGCTGAATTATCTTACTATCCTCCCCATCTCCCTATCTCCCCATCCCCCTTAAATTTTTCCGGGTTACTCGGGTGGGAGTATAATTAAAGATCGTGCCCTTATAAGATCACTCAATGCCCAAACTAAAAACCCGCAAAGCGGCAGCAAAGCGCTTTAGAGCTACTTGCAACGGTAAAATTAAACGCCGCAGAGCTTTCAAGAACCATATCCTAGAACCTAAGACCCCACAAAAAAAGCGGCATCTTTCTAAAATGACTCTCGTAAATGAGCGGGATGCTGGTAATGTGCGCTTGATGCTGCCCTATTTGTAAAGATTAGGTCTTGATGTGCCCTAACCTACAAGTCTGATAGGGCTAATTTTTTAACTCAATAACCAAAAACTCACAACTAACAACCAACAATGACACGAGTAAAACGCGGTAACGTCGCTCGTAAACGGCGCAAAAAAATTCTCAAACTTGCTAAAGGATACCGAGGTTCCCACTCGAAGCTCTTTCGCACTGCCAATCAGCAGGTAATGAAAGCTCTAAGGAACGCCTACCGGGATCGCCGCAAGCGTAAGCGGGATTTTCGACGCCTTTGGATTACTCGGATCAACGCTGCAGCACGTCAGCATGGCATGAGCTATAGTCAGCTGATAGGTCAAATGAAAAAAGCTAACATTGAGCTTAACCGCAAGATGTTGGCACAGTTAGCAGTGCTAGATCCCGCTAGCTTCCAAAAAGTCGTGGAATTGGCAAGTCAAGCCGGAAAATGAAGCAAGAGAACTCCAAGAAATAAACTATCCAACCTTTGAACTCGACGTGTTTGGGAATGGGGAATGGGGAATTGAGAATTAAGAATTAAGAATGGGGAATATCCTCTTTGTCTCCCCCAACTCCCCACACTCCCCCAGCTCCCTTCTACCTCCCCTCCAGCAATGGTTAGCCACAAATTCTTCAGCTTCAGTTTGTCAATTGGGTTAGTAGCTATGTCTTTCTTAGCAACGACACCAATTTCCAGTGCTGAGCTAGAAGAAATTGAACAACGAGGTAAGTTGATTGTGGCAGTAAAAGATAATTTGCGCCCCTTGGGCTTTCGTGGAGAGGATGGTAACCTGCAAGGGCTAGAAATTGATATTGCCAGACATCTAGCCGAAGAACTGTTGGGAGAGCCCGATGCTGTAGTTTTACAACCAGTAACCAATCTTGACCGGCTTAATGTCGTGTTGAATGGTAAAGTTGACTTGACCATAGCTAGAGTAAGTTTCACCGAGTCCCGCGCTCGATTAGTGGACTTAAGTGAGTACTACTACCTAGATGGTACAGGTTTGGTAACCAAGGATGCTTCTATTACCGAATTGGAGAATGTAGCCACAAGGAAAATTGCGGTAATCAAGGACTCTAGCACAATCCCTGTCGTTAAAGATGCTTTGCCTAGTTCTAAGCTAGTAGGGGTTGATTCCTACGAAGAAGCATTATCACTCCTAGAAAAGGGTGGTGCCGATGCCTTTGCTGCAGATAAAACTGTTCTTGCTGGTTGGGTACAGGAGTATCCTCAGTATCGGCTACTGTCGGCACGTCTTTCTGGTGAAGCTTTGTGTGTTGTGATACCTAAGGGTTTACAGTATACAAGGCTACATCGAAAGGTGAACGAAGCGATCGCTCGCTGGCAAGCGGAAGGTTGGTTAGCAGAACGTGCAGCTGCTTGGGGTTTACCATAAGACTAGGTTGTTCCTTCCCAGGTTACTAGTGCAGCTCGGCAGAAATAACCCACCAGTGACAAAAGGTCAAAAAGCTTACGGTAGAAGCTTTCTTCCCTTGGAGCCTCCTGTTCCCCTCCTTGGAGGGGTTAGGGGTGGGTTGGTGTCTTCTGCCTTCTTGTACTAGTTTGAGTCTGGGGACTACTGCGAACATGTTGAAAACAGTCCAGTTTTAGACAATTATGGAAAATTCACTTCCTGCTATTTATCTGTCGTTATTGCTGTTCTTACTTTGCATCGCTGGTTTTACGATCATTCGCCAGATTTTTAAAACTCGTAAAGTGGAAAGCACCCTCTCTAAACTGGAGAAAAAGCTCAAGCAAGAACGAGGCGAAGTAAGGGATTATTATGAGTTGGGTAGTATCTATCTCGATAAGAAACTGTTCGCCCAAGCAATAGTTCTATTTCAAAAAGCACTTAAAGCTTCAGATGACGAGGAAGAAAACCTTGCTCCTGTTTACAATGCCTTGGGATTTGCCTATTTTTCCCAAGAACAGTACGATATCGCCATTCGTCAGTATAAAGAAGCACTCAAGCAACAGCCAGGATATGTCATAGCGCTGAATAACCTAGGTCATGTTTACGAACGCAAGAAACTAACAGCTCAAGCTTTGGAAACTTACGAAGAAGCTCTGAAGTATGATCCAGAAAATCCAACCACCAAACGTAGAGCAGAATCCTTAAGGAAACAGTTTGTGGCACCTACCTAGAGTTTGCTGGGGTCAGGTGAAAAAAGGTGTGGGAGAGATTTTTTGAGTAATGAGTAATGAGTAATGAGTAATGAGTGAATTACCCCTCGATTAGCTCCCAGATTTTTTCCATTGTGCAAGGAAATTGAGCCCATTAGATACAATTTCCTTGCGCATTGATGGGAAATCCCTGGGTAACCTTGGGGACTGTAAGTGCTCAAAACTGCGATAAATTCTTCATTCCTTCTTACTTATTACTTGTTACTCACCATTCGCTTATTTTGTCTAGTGGTTAGGAAAAATTGCTATACGCTATATATAGTGTATTTCACCGATTTCCAAAACAAATCCAGATTAAGCGATCGCAGATAATCCAATAAACACATTTTG
>JAAHGL010000261.1 GCA_010692635.1 Symploca sp. SIO2C1
TGTTTGCTTTGGGAAGCAATTCGTCTTTCTAGTACAGAGCGAATATTAGTTTTAGTGACTTTTTCCCCAAATCCTTGGGAGAGGAGTCTCCATAACTGAGGGGCAACAGCTTGCTTAATGTAGCTAGCCGAATAACCATACTCTTGGGCTACCTGATCATAGGTTTTTTTTGCCTCTTGCCAAGATTCCCGCAGGATAACCCTTTGCAGATCATTGAGATGTTTCCCTGTTTTGGTATGGACTAGTTGATCGGTAAATTCTAAGACTACTTCAATTCCCCTCATTTCTACTTTTAGTATCTTGGCTCTTATGTAGATATTATGCCAAGTGAGTAGCAAAACGTTCTCTGGGTCTGATTTTGTAGCGAATCGAGGAAAATTTAGTTTTTTCCTGCTTTGTCTTGGGAATTGAGAATTGGGAACTATTGATGAAATGCTAACGATTGTGCTTTCTCATTATGAAAGATAGATAATCCTACCTAACTGAAAAATAGGCAATAAGGAGCACTCCCATTTTTTTTAAAGCAATTTTGATTAATCCCTACTAGAACTGCTGAGTTTTTGGCTAAAAGATACATTTATCTAGTGATCAAGATCATATCTTTAGTTGCAAACTTCAGCATATTTGTTAATTTCCCCAAGTAATTGCTTATCTGGAAGGGGCTGAGAAGTTTTTAGTTCTCGTGATTGTTGCTGAACCAGACCAGTCATTGCTGCCTGTTGTAATCTGATAAAAGCATTGATGTCTTCCTGACCATACTTGGTTGTTTGAAGCAGCAATCTTAACTGGTCTTCTGCTTCAACTGTTAGATAACCAGTTTGAAAAGCTTGTTGGACGATCTGACGGATGAAAAGGAGCCTCATTTCTGATGTAATAATTTGAGAGGAGATGCTCTCATTAAGGAGTTTGGTAGGCACAATAGTGTTGGTTTTACATATCTAAGGTATGAATGTTTATAAGGATGATTGATTGAAGTTATACTTGTAAATATATAAAAGTTGATCAGTTGTTGATGATTTGACTCTAACAGCCCTGGGTATATATCACAAAAATTTTAATTTGTAAATATATAAAAATTGAGTAGTTTACTAGTACTAGTACCGCTGCGCGGAATTAAGAATTAAGAATTAAGAATGCTTATAGAGTCAGGAGGGAAGAGGATTTGACAAAAGTTTCTTAACTCATTACTCATTACTCATTACTTATTACTCATTACTCATTACTCATTACTCATTACTCATTACTCATTACTCATTACTCATTACTCATTACTCATTACTCATTACTCATTACTTATTACAGCTCTCCCAACCCTTTTTTCGTTGACCCCGTCTTATTTTCTACTGTACTCCAATACTTCTCCCCCCTGAACCAAAACTAATAACAGCATTGGCATTAATCGGTTCCCAACCAACTCCAAAATTGTCTTTCCAAGCAATTTCCCTAGCCTCTCGAAATGCCTCAAAGCTATCTGCTCTAACCAGAAAAGCAAGATAATCCGTGCCAGAGTTCAGTCGTTTGAGAACATTCCGGAATTCTGAGGTTGCTTGAGTTAATTCTTCCGGCGATTCTCCTGCAATATCTTTTCGAGGTTGAAACACTAATCCATTGGAGTCAAAGAATACTTGATAGTAAGCTGTCGTAGTCCGAAAACCACTTAATAACTCAGCTTTATTTCTTAAACAAGTTTGGTAGGCTCGTAGCTGAACAAGATAGGAATTATAAACTACAGAATCGAAAGTAGATGGCTCCTGTGGCTGAACGCAAGGGGGAAGACCACCATCAAAGTTTCTCAACTTTTCTTCAACTTCTTCCTTGTCAAGATAGATAACTGTATTATCCCGAACTTCAAAAAAATGGGGAATCTTGTTCGACTCAGATACTAAAGGAGTGCGAATAACTTTCTCAGTTTTTATATTTTTGACATTAAAAGTAAAAAGACTGACAAACAAGCCAATGAACATTAAGACACCTACTGTATTGGTAAGAATATCCAAAAAGGAGTCTAAATTTTGGCTAGGGGCATTATGTTTGATATATTTTCTTCTTCTCATGCTTAATTCTTCATTAACTAAGTGTATTATCTTGGAATTTTAGCTTCCAATCTTGATCAATTGGCTCAAACCCGATATCAATATCTGCTTGTTCGAGTAGGGTTCGCACTTGCTCAAAGACCTTAAAACCATTAGGACGAACTGCTACAATCACATACTCTTGCTCCTTGCGACTACTCACCTGAACGATTAATTTTGTTAATCCTGAACCAGGCTGAGTAATATCTTGGTTAGAGACAAATTCCTGACTAGGGTGAATGATGATGCCATCTTCCCGACATTCAATGTAATGAGGGTTTTTACTTTGATTGTTACCATCTTCACCTCTAGCTATAATCGCAACTTCTGACTGGCTACTGAGAATTTGGCTTGAGGCAACAATAATCAGTAAGACTAATGTACCAATAGTGCAGACTAGAACTGATAGAAAAGGAAATAGTTCAACATTATTCGTCTGCCGAGAAATAGAACGTCTACGCATAGGAAAAGAATTTAGAATTTAGAATTTAGAATTTAGAATTGGGAATTGCTAATTGCTAATTGTTAATTGCTAATTGCTAATTGCTAATTGTTAATTGGGAATTTCTCTCCCAACTTCCTATCTCCCCCATCTCCCCCATCTCCCTATCTCCCCATCTCCCCCAGCTCTCTTCTCTCCGTGTCCTCTTCATTATTCTTGTTCTAATAGAGTAATGCGGCGCGGCTTGCTCAGTTGTTCAAGGGCAGGCTTTAACTGGGCAAGGTTTTCCTGTACTCTAATGAGAACCTGCTCTAAGTGTGCAGATTTTTCTAGAGACTGTAGAGTCTGTTCTAAGCTTTGCTGTAGTTCGGCAACTTCGGATACTTGAGCTGAATATTGTTCAAGAGCTTCAACCCGGTTTTGTAAGGCGCTAGCAGCTTGTTCTAGTTGATTGCTGATTTGCTCTGCTTGAGTAAATAACCCTTTAGCAACGGCGGAATTACCTGTATTGATTTCCTCCACTAATTGCATATTGGTGGCTCGCAGTTCACTCAGTAGATTGGTAAAAGCAGTGGTACTTGCTTGCTGCTGTTGTTCTAAGGATGTGATAAACACTTGGCGATCCTGGGAGACAGTTTGGCTCACTTCGCTAAGCTTGCCAATTAGGGTTGCTGTTACCTCTTGAACCTTACCCACTTCAACAATGAAACCTTCAGCAAGCTTAGCAGCAGCTTGCTTTGCATATTCCTCGGCTGGCTCAACCAAGGTTTTCGGACTAGGTAAATGTTCCTGAAATGCTTGATCAACTACCTGTTGTAGGGCAGTTTCATTGAGGCTGTCTGTACTATTTTTAAATTGAGGCAGTAGTTTGTCGTTGATGAAGATATCAATTGCGAGAAGGAGCCGAGATTCCGAGCGTTCGACTAATACCAAGGGAATCATCACTAACACACTCAAGCATAAAGCTAGCAGGGTTGTATCAAAAGCGATCGCTAATCCTGTGGTAACTTTCCCGATACCTTCCTTAATCTGCTCAATCTCCCCAGCTTGTTCTAGGAAACCAGAAAAACCAGTAACCGCGCCACTAATACCAATGACTGTACCGATAAATCCTAGTAGAGGAATTGCCCAGATAAGAATACGTGGAACTGAGTAAGATGATTCTGAGGCGGCTTGATAGAATGTGGAATCATCTAGAGCTAATTCTGTGGCAGCTTTACGACTACCTGAATGAATATAGGCAGCAATAACACGGCTACAACGAGCAGCAATCAAAGGGTTGGCACTAGAAAGACTGTAGAATAACTTGATGAGTGGCTGAGCTGTTGGATCTTCCCAAGAAATACCTTTAGGAATCCATTCATAGCCCAAAGCGCGAAATTCCCATTGCAATTTGACAAATTTGAGGATGGTAAATGCTACCACTGTACAGGCTAAGATGATAACCGCATATTGAGTAAATCCCCGGTCATAAAGTAAGGTACCAATGAAAGATGTGCGCAGGGGAAATAAAGCACCATAGATAATGGCTACTAGTACAAAGGCAGCTGCTAAAGCAATAGGCAGTTTAACATCCAACTCTTGTCGTTTGGATTCACGAAACTGTAACCAGGGCTGTTGGCTAGGTTTTTTTTTGCGCATGTATGTTAATTGTTGATCTTGATCTAGGTAAGCTAGGATTTCTTCAATATTCTAGGCAATCTAGCCAGAGCTGACTTTTATAGTGTTCACCCTCCGAGAATTGGTATCCGGGTGACATACTCCCACACTTCCCTATCGGGTAAGTGTGGGCTTCTCAGTGACTCCCGGTATTCCGTCGGACATTAACTGAGCTTTAAGAACGGGATGCCCCACCGCTCTATTTTTGATATTGAGAGCCGCATTGTGATCACGCCCAAGACTGCACCCACAATGGGGGCAGTTGTGCCAACGAATATGCAGCTTTTTCGGTACTTTCTCCCCACAACTCGAGCAATCTTGTGATGTATTCTGAGCCCTTACACTGACTACCAACAAACCAGCTTTCTCGGCTTTGTTTGTTAATATCGACAGAAAGTTTGACCACCCAGCATCCAACACAGACTTAGCCAACTTGGTACGAGCAAGACCTTTGATGTTTAAACCTTCATGAGCAATAACATCATATTTTGACAGCAATTGATTAGCTGTTTTGAAGTGGAAATCTTTTCGTTTATCAGCTACTTTTTTGTGCTGTTTAGCCAACAGCTTAATAGCCTTCAGTCTACGATTTCCACTCTTCTTCCGCCGCGACACCTTTTTTTGAATAAGTCGCAACCTTTTTTGAGCTTTACGGTAGTGTTGAGGAATGGAAACTGTCTCATTATTGGAAGTTGTCAAAAAGTCCTTTAAACCCACATCAATCCCAGTTATTAATTGAGGATTGATATCTGTCTTAATTTCAGGGACAGTGTTGTCTTCCAGTGAAAGTGTGACGTAAAAACCGTCAGCTTTCTTGCTGATAGAGACCGTTTTGATTTTGAACCCCTCAGGTATGGGACGGTGTACTATAACCTTAATCTTGCCCAGCTTGGGAAGGTTGATTTTATTACCCTGTAGGCAGTCGGAGCTAATTTGAGGATAAGTAAAGGTTCTGTAACGACTGAGTGGCTTGAATCTAGGTCTACCACTTCTTTTGCCCTTACCATCCCCCTTCAAGAACCTGTCAAAGGCCAGCTTAACTCTTTTAACTACATCCTGTAAGACTTGAGAATAAATATCTTTGTACCATGGTCTATCTTTCTTGAGCTGAGGTAAGGTTTTCTTTTGAGAGTAGTAGTCAGGATTAACCCTGAGTTCTGGTAGGTGACAAACCAAAGGACAGGCATTAAACGCTGATCGATTTTGCTCATACCAATTAAATCTATCAGCCAGTAAATAATTGTATTGAGCGCATAACATTGATAACCATCTATCAATTTCAGCTGCTTGTTGCCGAGATGGACGCAATCTATATTGATAGGCTGTTCTCATGGCTAATCACCTCCCCTACCATTCTACCATTTCCGACAATTAATATTCAGTATAAATCGATTGCACTGTCCGCCATTCATCCCACGCTCACCCTACGGGTTGAGATGTGGGGCTTCTGGCTGTTGATGCTAAAATACGCTGTGCTATTACTCTGTTGAGGTGAACCTGAAGCATCTCAGACGTCTGGGAGCTCCTTCGCTATCGCTGTTGGATGACATAATTCCGTGACTGTGTGTAAGTCCTAACAACTAATACTTACAACCAACAACAAAATCCTTAAGTTATGCTGGAAACAGCCTTGTGAAGAAAATTAAACTCAGCGACATGCACTGGATATTTTCCGGCTCGTTATGTGTTGAACCGATTAAGGTAGCGATCGCTAATTTACCAACAGGGTTGCAAGGCACAAAACTCGTACAGCTTTCAGATTTACATTATGACGGCTGGCGATTGTCAGAAAAGATGTTAGCTCAAGCGATCGAAGCTACCAATCAGGCTGAACCTGATTTAATTGTTTTAACCGGCGACTACGTAACTGATGATCCAGCACCGATTAACCAGCTGGTGAAACGGCTCAAGTACCTGCAAAGTCGTGCTGGTATCTATGCAGTACTAGGTAACCACGACTTATATTACCATCATTCAAAAGCAAGAATTATTGATGCTCTGAAAAGCATTGGGGTAAAAGTTTTATGGAATGAGGTAGCTTATCCCCTGGGTAGAGGATTACCCTTGGTAGGACTACCAGATTTTTTCTCTCCTGAGTTCAATCCCGCACTAGTGATGAACCAACTTGCTCCCCACACTCCCCGCATTGTTTTATCCCACAATCCTGATAGTGCCAAGCTGTTGCAACAATGGCGGGTAGACTTACAGCTATCTGGGCATAGTCATGGTGGTCAAATTATTATTCCAGGATTAGGACCTGCTCCAAAATTGTTGCACATGCTTGGGCGCTCTTTGCCCAAATCGATCAGGTACTGGATACCTTTAGTTAAGGAGTGTTCCCATATCATGCAACATTGGGAGTGGGTAAAGGGGATGCATCAGATAGGCGCAAATCAGCTTTATGTCAATCGCGGCTTAGGAACTTATGCCCCAGGACGCTTTTTGTGTCCACCAGAGGTTACAGTAATTACTCTAGTGCAAGAAGGCAGGAGGCAGTAGGGAACCAAGTGCAAGGTTTAAGCATTCTAAATTCTAAATTCTAAATTCTAAATTCTAAATTCCGCGCAGCGGCACTAGCCTTTCAGATTACTCGCATTACGCACCTGTCTAATTGTGTGAGGCAAAACACCAACCAAAAGCGCAAATGCTTCATCAGGTAGTTCAGCAATCGTGTCAGCTTTAAAGTTGAAGCCTTCAAACTGTTCAAGGATCTTCTGAGCACGTTGTAAGGATTCTGGCCTACGGGTAATATTTTTAATCAGTTTAATCCACTGCATACGCAATGCATAAGCTCTTTGTCGCTCCTCTGATGATTTAGGAGAGAGCAAGGAGAGATTTCCTACTGGTAGCACACGCTGACAATCAAGATCAAATAATCCCCCCACTACTGCCCCTGGTCCTGCAAATTCAGCGTGATAGCGCTTATATAAAATTAAACCATTTCGACGCTGACTCACAATCAGCAACTGTTGATCATGAAGTTGTTTGAGGATGCTCAATGCTTGAGAATCTTGACTATCGTTATTACTGGGGTTCAGGCTTTGCTGTGTCATGCCACCATAGCGAAAGAGAGTTAGCGAAACCTTTGTGGTATGCTCCCTAAAGTTATAAAGAATTAGTATTTATAAACTCCTAAGTATACCCAGAACAGGTCTGATTATTAAGAAATAATCAGAAAATATCATGCTGTAAGATTCTTTTGCAAGAACAAACGTTTAGGACGCCTTAATAGTTTCGATGTACCGTAGCTAGGCTCAATCTGGGAGAGTTTATATCCTGTCTTGAGATAAAGCTGTCGTGCCTGATGATTGTTCTCCAGCACATGGAGGGAAAGCTCTTGAAATCCCCATTCTTTAGCAGTACGATCGCAAGCTAGGAGCAATTGTTTGGCAACTCCCTGCCGCCGACAGGACTGGCTGACTGCAAGATTGGAAATATAGGCATATTTGGATACCTGAGGTTGCCAGGAAGGAGGGCAACGAAGGGCAATTTCTACCGTACCGGCAATCTCTTCATAGTAATTAGTGGCAGTAGAAGCCTGGGAAACCGCAACTAAACAGAGGTAATGCTCAGAATTCGAGCGCAATCGATTTCGCAAATCTTCATAAATTCCTAACCTTAATATAGGAGAAACCCAGCGCATAATTCCAGTCGGAGGATGAAAGCTATCCGTCAAAATCTCCGCTAGTTGGTTCAAATCTTGAGTTTGAGCTGTGCGTATCTTGATGTCGGGTGCATTAGTCGCAATGGCATCCTGAGCGGCAATCATTGTTTCGTAGGGCTTCAAGAAAAAGAAGCAGGGGTTCACAACCACAATAATATTTTTCTAAAAAACAATTTAACTAGACCGAACAACAAAGGCAATTTCCCTTGTGAGTTCCGGCAAAAAGTATAGCTCAGAAAGTGTCCTGAGACTTTGTTTATAGGTATCTTGAGCATCTGAAGTAAGCTATTGAAGATACCCACTGAAGTTTAATATTAACCAATATCGGAGTTGGGAACTTAAGAGTTTGACAAGATGTCTGAATTATAAACCATCCGTGAATACACTTAAATTTTTGCCTTACCAGGGTTTGATCCCACGGTAACGGTTACGAAATTTTACACCTACAGGACTTACGTTCAGTACCCTCAGCTCAAAAATGTTGCTCATACGGTACTGATCTTGGCAATCCAACCAGTAAAAATTAGAATACTTTCTGATATGTTGATTTTTGAAATTTTTAATTGCTTAAGGGAGCTAATTTTGATAAATTAGCGTCTATTTAGAACGTAGAAGTTGAGTTTATTGCTTAGATCATGAAAATTGGTAAATGGCTTCGAGCCGCTGTTATAGCTACAGCTTCCTGCCTTACAATTGCTGGTTTTAGTCCAGCAACTGCCAGCGTTTTTGAAAAAAAAGAGGTTGACCAAACAAAGTTCATCGCCATAGCAATTGAATACGAGGACGGTGATCATAAAATGATCATTGTAGAACAGGTCTCCAGGGAGCAGCGTTGTTGGGCTGAGAACAACACTCAGAGCTTAAACAATCAAGATCTTCCAGTCCTTGTAGATCCTCTATTAATGACCTTTGACTTCACCGGTGTTTGTCGGCGTAGCACCGACAGTAACGGCTATTCAATCCGTATGAACGATCAAGACTTGGGCTCGGATTATCTGCTGACATTAGTTAAGCGTGGTCAGGAATTTGTTTTAGTTGGTGTCCCCCGACCCTGGGCAGGACGTGGTTTGAGAAGGATTGAGATTGGTCGAACTCGAGGTGATGAGAATGGACATGAGAAGATTGCTCTCGATCCCGGTTGGCGATTTACGAAAAGGACTTATCAAGGAAGAGAGTTAGGTCACGTTTATCTTACCTATGATTCAGCAGAGGGTATAACCAGAGAGCGGAATACTACTCCTAAACCGCTACCACCGGCTAATGAACCAGAGAGGGAATTGATTTTTGAGCCAGAAGCAGACGCAGTTGATCCTTTCATAGAAGAACCCGAAACTATCAATCAAATTCCAGCGGCTCCATCTAACTCAGAATCCACAGTACCAGTACTTGTTGTGCCTGTAAGATGAGTTTCTCAAGATCGCCCGACGGGCGCGGCGGCACCGGCAATGAAGGTCAAAAACAATGTCTTTCCCTCTTCCCTTCTGTTCCCCTCCGAGGAGGGGTTAGGGGTGGGTTCTGCCCTCTGACTTGAAAGTAGGGAGCAGTAGGGGCGAATGGTCATCATCGGTGTCAACTTAAGCTAGAGGTAGCTTAACAGTTAGCTTCCACACCCACCCAGAGTTCAAAGATACTGTTGGCGAATCGATGTAGGGTGTGACCCCTCACCAACTAAACTACCGTGTATACAAGATTCTCACCGAAATAGGTCAAGATCTTGCTACCCCCCTTATTCCCCCCTTAGTAAGGGGGGAAAT
>JAAHGL010000262.1 GCA_010692635.1 Symploca sp. SIO2C1
TATACAAGATTCTCACCGAAATAGGTCAAGATCTTGCTACCCCCCTTATTCCCCCCTTAGTAAGGGGGGAAATCTTGTCCTCCCCCTTACTAAGGGGGAGCTAGAGGGGGTCAACCCTCAGCCAATTTGCCAACAACATCTTTGAACTCTGGGTGGGTGTGGAAGCTAACTGTTAAGCTACCTCTAGCTTAAGTTGACACCGATGGCAGCGCACCACCTCCTACAAATGAAAGAAACAGGCAAAACCCTCTTTCCTTCTGCCCTCTGCCTCCTGCCTTCTGACTTGTGTCTTGAAAGCCACTGTAAATTTCACCTCACCCGTTCCGTAGCTCCAGGGAGCAAGATGCTCCCACTACTATCATTTTTACAACTTTGGGATGCTCCCTATAGCAAGTCCATTGCTTTTAGTGAAGTTGCAGGTACTTCGGCTTTCCAGGCATATGAACTGTATCCACAAACCGAGCTGTCTGAGACTGACTGGAGATTACCAAGCTCTGAGTCCTTACACCGCCAGGGAAGAAGCGGACTCCTTCCATTAGGGTTCCAGGGGTAATACCACAAGCAGCAAACAGTACAGTATCACCAGAAGCTAACTCATGGGTGTTGTAGACTTTGTCAGGATCATTAATCCCCATTTCTTTGAGTCGTCCAATATTACTCTCTTTACTTTCCCCAATCAAACCAGTTTTTACGATCGCTGGATCATAGATTAGCTGACCCTGAAAATGTCCACCCAAGCAACGCATTGCTGCTGCGGAGATAACTCCTTCTGGAGCTGCGCCAATACCCATCAAAGCATGGATATTCGTGCCAGCAAAAGCACAGGAAATCGCCGCTGAAACATCTCCGTCACTAATCAGTCGCACCCTGGCGCCAGCATCACGGATTTCCTTAATGAGTTCATTATGGCGATCGCGTTTCATGACAACTACCACCAATTCCTCAATCGAGCGCTCTAGGCACTCAGAGAGAATTTGCAGGTTTTCTGTGGCCGACTTGTTGATATCCACATGATTCTTAGCAGCCGCTGGTGCTGCCAGTTTCTTCATGTAGAAATCTGGAGCAGCAAACAAACCACCCTTCTCTGAAATTGCCAGTACTGCCATAGAACCTGGTTGTCCGTAAGCCACCAGGTTAGTACCCTCGCAAGGGTCAACAGCAATGTCAATCTCAACTAATTCATCTGGATTACAATAAGCTTTGGCATCCTCTTGGGTACAGATACCTACTTCTTCTCCAATATAGAGCATCGGGGCATCATCTCGTTCCCCTTCTCCAATCACAATACGACCGCGCATGTAGATTTTGTTCATCCGCTCCCGCATTGCTTCTACTGCCACCTGATCAGCAGTATTTTTCTCACCTTTCCCCATCCATTTGGCTGAGGCAATCGCAGCTTGTTCAACAACTTCAATAATCTCTAGACCTAGTGTGTTTTCCACGACACCCGTTCTCCAAATAGCTTGATTTTGCGAGGTTTCATCTATCTCTTCCAGTTTTCAAGTCTATCAGAGACAGGGATCACCTCAAAATTTAGTTAGCTATGGGTTGGTGTTAAGTTTTGATGCAAGTGCTATGAGAAGGCAGTTCTACTCTTATTGGTTGCATTTGCTATTATTTTTTGCTGCTACTGTTTCTACAAAATTAACTAAGCGCGATCGCTAATCGGCTCTACTCACTACTTGCCTATGGAAGTTCACCAAGATGTCTCAACACTGCATCAATGAAGCGTTGGCTGAAATAAATACCTTATTCATACCTAGCGATAGGATTTGCCAAATTCTGATGTTAATTCTACTACGAGTGCGATCGCACTAATCAGCGAAAACCAACGCAGCAAACCCGTTGTTGGGTTTCGCTATTCCCAATTCCCAATTCTCAATTCTCAAACTTGGAGCATCTACCTGGGTATGATTTTGAGCAGTACTGTCTGCAAATCAAGGCGTTGAGGTTTTCCGATACTCTTTGGCAAGAAGCACAGCAAAGGTATCAACTGATTTTGGGTACACAACTGTGTCACTTGGTAGGTGCTTTTACTCAGACACCTGCAGGGAGGGCAGCCTATGAAGAGTTTACCTCGGCCAGCCATCAGGTTCTTTGCCAAATCAAAGGTATGAGTGATTGTTAAACAACAAGAGCCTGAACCAAAATTCGCATGAGTGGATCTAGATCATCGGGAACTCGATAGAGATTTAATCCTTGCTCGATTTCTTTCGTTTCTCGAGACAAACGACCGAATTGCCAAATAGTACCAGTAGTTACTGCACCAAGCAGAACTGATTGTTCAGGAGTATTATCCCACTGGTCGAGGGCGATCATTTCTGCTACAAGTTGTGTAAAACCATAGTCTAGATCCTCGCGCTTAGCTTCAATTACTAGCAACTCTGTTTGACTTCTCAATAGGTAATCCAAATAACCTTGTAATTGCTCATTAATTTTGATAGAGTACTCAATTCTCAATTGAGCTTTAGTGTATTCAACTAACTGCAAAACTACCTGTGAAATCAAAACTTCTCGACGAGAGGTTTCGTTAGTTAAATCAACGTAAGGAAGTACTACGTTAATGCGATTCTTCAGATATTCTAAATGCTCTAATTCAAGCTGATATTGAGGCAATTGCAAACGTTTACGAGTCAAGCTATAGCCAAACTCATTGGCTAAGTCATCGGGACGAATCCTTAATTCAAATATTTTACTAAACGTATAGGATTGATTCAGATCTAAAATGCGCATCTTGCTCACCTTCCTTGCTTTCTAGATTCTACTTTCCCATTTGACTGTGTTTCAACCCTGTTGTTCACAACAGCGTTATCTTACCGCTTGGTTAGTGAGGATATAACTTAGATTTACACTGTTTTTTTAATAAAAGGCAACTGCTTAATTATGAGTACAATAAATAACGAATTTAGTATCATAAATAAACCATAAATAATGTTTAATATCAAACTTATATACAATATTAAATTTCTAAAGTATGGAAATTGTAATGATATATACAAACCAAGTAAATAGCTAAAACTTTAATTGTATCGTAGTAGAAAACTCTATTTTGGGTTTTGCTCTTGCTTGTATACATAATTTTAGTCAAACTAACTTTTATAAAGTTGAGTATGGTAATGGTGGGTTTATATCAAATTTTTGTTTTTTTCCTTATAATTGCTATATACAGCCTAAAAGTTGCGCAAGCTCCTGATTAATATTTGATAGGTCAAAACGCTGTGTTGCGATATCCTTTGCTTGATTGGCAATCATCATCGTTGCTTCTGGCTGATGGCGACAAGTGGTAATGATTTCTGCGAGTTGCTGGGGATTTCCAGGAGGAACCAACCAACCAGTTTTACCTGTTTCGACTAATTCGATCGCACCTCCAGCCTCTGCAGCAACTACAGGTCTTCCGCACAGCATTGCTTCGACAATTACTCGCCCAAAAGGTTCTGGTGCTGTGGAAGTATGAGCAATTAAGTCACAAGCGGACATCAAAGGGACAACATCGGAACGAAATCCTAAAAATTGCACCCGTTCCTTAAGTCCCAGTTTTGCTACCTGTTGATGCAAATGCTCAACATAATCCTGCTCACCAAACAGCGCATCACCAACGAAGATTGCTGTTACGTCATCAGGACAGTGGACAAGAGCTTCGAGCAAAATATGCTGTCCTTTCCAAGGAGATAGACGGCTAAAATGACCGACTACAAATTGCTCATCGAGTCCCAGTTGTTGTCTAATTTGATTATAGTTAGATTCCTGGGCAAGATATTTTTCTGGTTCAAAACCGTTGTAGACTACTTCTACTATGTTTGACCGTCCTCCTGCTTCAATAAAAGCGGCTTTAGTTGCTTCGGAGTTGGTAATTACTAATGAGGCAAAGCGATTAGCCAAAGTTACTGCAATGCGACGATTGGTGGCACTGAAATGGTCAGCAGAAAGAATATCCCGTAGGTGATAAACTAAAGGGCGACGCCTGAGGAAACTTGCTAGAGCTCCAATGACTAAAGCTTTTTGGGTGTTAGCGTAGATTAAATCGTAATGGTGGGCTATTTTAGCTACTCTGGTAATTAGAGGAGCAATAGAACTAATACTGACTAAGCTCTGAAGGATGTTGCTGTCTTTGCTGACTTGTATTTGCTCAGTAGCTAGAACTTGAACCGGAATTTGCTCTTGTTCTAGTAGCTCTCTAAAAGGACCATCAGCAAATAAGCCGACTAAACAGTTCTCTCGATAGGATTTGGCAACATCTGTGAGGGATAGTTCAGCACCCCCTAGCTTGCCACTCTGGTCTAAAAATAGTATTTTCATAGAGACTTTTTTTAAGAAATAAGGCAGAAGGCAGAAGGGAAGATGATTTGATTTGTTTCTTCCATCCATTACGGATACGCTCGCGTCCTTTAAACCCAGATCTTGCATCAACCCTGATAACCCGCCAGGGGTTCAAACCCCTGGCTTACAGCTAAAGTCATCTTTAGACGACTGGATAAGAGTTTTAGTCCACTTCAGTGGACTTGAGCTATTAGCCTGAAGTTTAAACTCCGGGTGGGTTTTGGATTTAATTGAGAATAGTGCAAGATCTTAGTATTACTCCAAAACAACTAGTTAAGATTGACGCGGAGAAGTTTTTATTATGGGCAATTATGCCGACATGATATTAAGCCAGTAGAACTTGACGTACCTGTTGGGCAATTTTGGGCCAGTTGAAGTAGGTGGAGGCGTAGTCACGACAGGCGGTGCGAGAAGGCATTGATAGTTGTCCACTCAGCAATGCTTCTAACCGTAGAGCGATTGCCTCGGTATCTGTTGAATCGGTAATCAATTGGGGGGAGAAATTGGCTAAAATTTCTGGCATTCCCCCCACTGGAGTACAGAGTACTGGTGTACCACAAGCTAAAGATTCGAGCAGAATTAAGCCAAATCCTTCTAGAGACTGACTGGGAACTACGCTTAAGTCCGCAGCTTGATAAGCTACAGGCAACTGCTCATCAGGTAAAAAACCAAGAAATTTGACGTGGTCTTTTAGTCCTAATTGTGACGCCTGCTCTTCTAGAGACTCTCGTAGGGGACCTTTGCCAGCAACAGCTAGCCAAACCTCTGGAATCTTGGGTTTGATTTTAGCTAGGGCATTCAATAAGATATCGATACCCATGCGATGCACGAGGCGACGGGGGGTGAATAAGATCACACGATCCTGAGGCCAGTTTAGCTGCTCTCGTGCTTGTTGAGGAGACAGATTGGGTTGAAACCGATTCGTATCAACTCCCCCTGGAATCACCTGAATTTTGCTCCAGGGGATTTGATATTGTTGATGCAAAATTGTACCAAAAGCTTTGCTGAGGACGATGAAGCGATCGGAACGATGATAAACTTTCTGTTCCATCCAATGCTTGAGCAGCACACCCAGTCGATTAGCTCCCTCCCTAGCACTTTCTATTGCCCAAGGTCCGTGAAAAGTAAAAGTGATTGGTACTCCAGTTGGTAAACTCGATAAAATTGGTAAACTGTAGAGGGCAAAATGCAGGTTAATGGCATCTGGTTTAGCCGTTTTTCTGTGCCAAAAATTAGTGCGACTTAACCAGAGCCGCTCCCATAAGGGACTATCATCTTCAGCCAAATTCGTCAATTTTATTGAAGAGTTCGGTTGCTCTGGGGGTAATCCTACTCCACACAACTCAATCTGGTCTTCTTGAGCAGCCAAGTGATGAGTAAGTTCAAAAACATAGCGATTTAGTCCACCGGGCATACTTGGAAACCAACCATTACCAACGCAGAGAATCGATGGAGATGCGGTCATAGGTTTGTTCATAATTTAATATAAGTAGATTTTCAACAGATTTTTTTTTAATGACTATTGACCAATGACAACCCCCACTTACCTAATACGTCAATACCATACTCAGTTTTCAGCCGCATGAGATCCGGCTGCAACTGTGTGATTACTAACGCTTTCTGCTCCTCAGAAAGTTTGACTTCATAGGGTTCCTTACGGGAAAAAGGTTCATAAAGTTTTTGACGAACCTGAGGGGGAACTAAACGTCCCAAAGATTTTACTGCGGGAATTTTGTAGAGTCGCCGTAATGCTGGGTGTAAGTTAAGGGTTTGCTTACTATTGAGAACAACATCAACCCGTTGGAATTGATAGTCGGGATCAACCTCTAGGAATTCGCATACCGAGCGAAGTACGGATTTTGGATCTTTTTGTAGATCTTCTAGTAGTACTAAATGTAGTCGATCGCGGCCGAAAATCTTGTTGTAGGCATCCAGCTGCCTCGCATACTCCGAGAAAGCAAGATGCTCTTCGTTAATCTCTGCTGTTGTCTGATGTCCTCCAGAAAGTAGATGCCTGATGTGGGATTCAATACGCGCAAAGGGATGCCGCATAACATAGATGAATCGAAATTCTGCATCCTTAACCTGGGCAATACGCTCAGGCACATCAAGATATTTTGGGTGCATGGTGTAGGTGGAGGATGCTTCCAGAGCGATGAGGTGTTCGGGTTGCCAATCCCAGAGAGCTTGATAGCAGCTCATTCCTTTGGCAAAGTTACTGTCATAGGAAAAAAAATGTGGCTCTTTATCTTTTGCTGCAGTTATTTGAGGATGTTCAGATAGGTAGTAAAAGAGGCTGGTTGTGCCACATTTCATCGCCCCGATAATCACGGCAAAATTATTTTTCATACTCAATTTAGTTAATTACAGAGTGAATACGTTGATGTTGATAATATTTCTTGGCTGCGATGCATATACCTAAAAATCCCCAAAAAACCATACCTTGGCTGCCAAGATGTGGATAACCCAAAGGCATTTGCATGAAGGAAGCCATCACAATAGCGCGCGCAGCACTTACAAACTGATCTGAGCGACTCTCAGAACCTTGGAACAAACTAAAGATCAGTAGCAAAATTCCACCTATATAAGGGATGGTGCCAAACCAACCCAAATCTAAAAGTGTAGAGAGCAAACCGCTATCAACGGAGTCACTTCCTATGCCCCACCCCAGGAAACTGATAAGTGCAACGCCTATGGTGGCATGGAATGCCTCCTGTCTGTCATTAGCACTCGTGTCTTCTTCCAGATTAGACAAACTCTCAAAACGAGAGTTGATCACCTCAGAAAACGGCTCTAGGACAGTCAAGGGAACGACGCACAGTGCCGTCATCATAATAGTGATAATTAAACGCATCTGAATATGCGCTTTGAGAGAACTAGTATGGATCAGCAATCCCACAACCCAGCTTCCCCAAGTCGTGCGTTTTTTGGTGAGTAAGAAAGACAAATAGCCAGCGGCTGTAGCGGGAAGACCTAAGGAGCCTTTTTTGTCATTAGCTAGTAGCAACAACAAACCTGCCATCATCATGGTGCCAAAGGGTCTGTTTGCCTCCATCGTACTCCAGACATTGATCTCGAAAGGTGCTGGTTTTCCCAGGCTGACAATGCCTACATTCTTCATCCAATAAAGATCCCACTCAGGTGCCACCAAGAACTGTATTACTCCATAAACTCCCATTACCAACACACCCCAGAGGAAAGTACGCTGAATATTTTGGCGATAGCTGGGATAATCTCGCCAATTCACAAATAAGTGGAAAGCCAAGAGAGTTGGAGCTAGCCAGTCTAAAAATGTGATGCAAACAGTAACCGGTGGCTTATCAATATTAATTAGTCCAATCAAAAAGCCATAGAACATCCCGACAAAAGACAACACAAAGGGTAAGCCACCCTGGCGATGAGTCTTAGGTAAGTGTTTCCAAAGGGTCACCAGAGTTACCAGGGTTACCAAAAAAGGTGCTAGTAGTATGGGACTTGGCTCAGTATAGCTGCTCTTCCAATCTGCTAAGCGTCGGACAAAAGGTGTCAGAAACCACATCCACCAGGTAAAACCGACGTAAAGAAGGGGAGCTCGAAAATACAAAAATACTCCTACGGCTAAAGCTCCGGCAGGAAAAGCAAGGTTCAACAATTTGCCAGCGCCTGCTAAAGCTAACAGAGCTGACAATAGTATGAATCCGATGATTGCTGTCCAAGCTGGTGCTGGTTGTAAACCCAGTTGCAAGCCTTTTGTGGTAGAACGACTCGAAACTGTCTGTTTGTAGGTCACTCAGTATCTCCAAGGTTAAAGCACCTGGTCATTGAAACTATTTTTGTAGAAAGTGAACAGGGAATTGGGAATTGGGAATTGGGGAAAAGTACAAGTAGTTATTGTTAGTTGTCACTATATTTCTTGACAAACAACAAAGAACAAATAACGAATATCTAAGAGTTAACTTCTTCCAATGTTGCTACCAGTTGGGAGGCAATTACTTCCCAAGCAAATGCTGTTTGGTACAATCTGCGAGCAGCTTTTGCTATTTCTTGCCGTCGTTGGTTGTCACTATAAAGCTCTACCACCTGCTGACAAAAATGATTCAAGTCCTGCTCATCAGCAAGAAGAAATGCTTTGCCATTATGTTGTTTTAAAATGGCATCGGTATGGATGCCTTGGGTGGAAACAGTGGCAATTCCATGCTGGAGGGCTGTCATGAATGATCCTCTACGGGTTGAGACACCTCTGGTAAAGGGAGACAAGTAGAGATCCATCGCCGCAAAGTGACGAGAGACGCTTTCAGGCTCCAACCGCCCAGCATCAAGTAAAGGTATTCCCGGGAGGCTTTTTGCTACCTCCTTGCCATGAGGACCGATGTAAAGCACCTGCATGGACTCGTTCTTGCACTCGTGATGCACTGCTTGGGCTGCTGCCTTGACGTGGCTCAACATCCGCGAATGATGAACCTTGCCAAACACCCCAATTACAAACGTATGATCAGCAATTCCCAAGGCGCTACGCGCCTCCTGACGTTCAATCCCAACATAGGGCATATTAGAACCAACTGGCAAGTGGCGCACCGGAATCTGCGGGAACCACTTTTGGAATTTCTTGACCCAGGGTTCAATAGAGAAAAACATTAAATCTGCTGTATGCCCCAGCTGCCATAACTGCCAACGCTGCCAGGTACTCATGATCATCAGCCTAGCATTAATTGACGGTGGCCAGGTTTCGTGAGCCATCACCGCACAACGCACTTTGGGATACTTTTGCTTGAGGGTGCGTAACATTGCTGGTAAATGTAAATTGAGTCCCCAAAGTCCATAGCTGAAGGCATTATACTGGAGCAGCAACCAGTCCGGTTGCTCTGCTTCAAGGGCATCCAGGATACCGCGTACCTCCCTGCGCTGCTTGATAGAAAAGGCAGTACGTACTGATACTCCTGGCAAGGGATCGTAAGTATCTTCCGTTGTCAGCACTGACACCCGACAAGTTTGAGCCAGGGTCGTTGCCAGGTGTCCCGTATGATCACCGATCGCATCATGGGCTGGTGGAAGCTTGGGAAAAACCAGATGAATGTTCAAGGTATTAGGTGTTAGGTGTTAGGTGTTAGGTGTTAGGTATTAGGCAATGGTGACAAGTTAAACGGTTGTGCATTTTGTCAACTCCTATATATGGTGCTTGAGGGCTCAAAAAACACTATATATGGAAATACTCAAGAGGTTGAAAAATTATATTCTTCTTCCTCAGCTTCCCCAGCTCCCTCAGCTTCCTCAGCTCCCCCAGCTCCCTTGACA
>JAAHGL010000263.1 GCA_010692635.1 Symploca sp. SIO2C1
TCTCAGCAATTGATTGCTAAAGCCCTAGGTCTCAAAGCCTATCGCTCTGTTAGCGATCAGATAACTCCTAGTGCTCCACCGAAGGATGTTGACTTGGGACCAGCCTTGCAGGAACAGTACCAAGCCTTTGAAGATCTGGCTCCGATTGAATTGTTGCCAACTTCCTCGGAAGGCGAAGTGGAAACTGTGATCCGCGCTGTCTACCGGCAAGTGTTGGGCAATGCTCATGTTATGGAGAGTGAACGCCTGAGTGTTCCAGAATCCCAGCTCAAACGAGGTGAAATCAGTGTCCGCGAGTTCGTGCGTCAAGTAGCTAAGTCAACACTCTACCGCTCTCGATTTTTCGACAACTGCCCCCGCTACCGCTCCATGGAGTTGAATTTCAAACACCTTCTAGGACGTGCTCCTGATGACTATTCTGAAACTTTCTCTCACAGTCAGATTCTTGATACAGAAGGCTTCGAGGCGGAAATCGATTCCTACCTCGACAGCGACGAGTACCAAGATGCCTTTGGGGAAAACATCGTGCCCTATTACCGGGGCTACCGAACCCAGACTGGCAAGAAACTGCTTGGGTTTACCAATACGTTCAAACTCTACAAGAGTCTCTCTACCAGTGACAAGGCAGGAGTGGAAGGCAACCAGTCTCGGCTGGCAAAACCCCTCATGTACAACAATCCCTCAGGAGTGGCTTACGTTAAAGATGTCCAACAATTGATAGCTGAGGCACTCCAACCGAAACCCTGGATGGTAAGAAAACCAGTGGGAGAGGTGGAACCACCAGAAGCCGATTCTGCCTTACAGCAACAGTATCGGGAACAGGAGGCTCTCATCGAAACCTTACAGAAACAATTGGCTGAGTTACGACCTTCAGCAGCCTTTGGTGAGCAAACATTGAGTAAGTGGCAGACTGTGGAAGTTATTTCTCAAGGTGAGTCTGCTGAACCCTCACAACTGCCCTCCGAATCTCTGCAGCAGCGCGTTCAAGAACAAACTCAGGAAATTGCCAACTTAGAAGCTAAAATTGCCGATTCACGCCGCTTGGCTGCCTTTGGAGAAGCAAGGTTGAATAAGTGGCAACGTCGTTCGTTCTCGATCAGGTAGAGTAAAAAATTAAGAATGAAGAATGAAGAATGCAAGAAATAATTCTTGCATTCTTCATTCTCTACTCCTTCTCCAGTGGGGCAACACGGGGAAGTAAAACTTTCATCTCGTGAAATGTCCGACGGGTTGCCGGGAGTCAACGAGGATCCCGCGCTATACCCATAGGTTTAACGACGGTAGCTAATCCAGATTTAGTATCAGGTATTAGTAGAGCTTTCGATTTGGGATATAGCAATCTTGGTAACCTGTGGAATACCCACCCGCTCATCAGCTAATTTCCCTTGTAAGTGTGGTAAAGCTGCGGTATCTCCTAATTTTCCCAGGGAAAGAACCGCTGTCCGTATCAATTCTGGATTAGGATCGTCCAACATAGGAAGAAGATTGGGTAAAGCGAACTGCGGAGAGAATTGACTTAAAGCTGTTGCTGCTTCCAGACGGACTTCTACTGCTTCATCTTCAAGTGCGGAAACTAGTACTTGCTCAAAACCCTCATCCCTATGTTCCGAAGAAGATGCGATATTAGCGATCGCTCCTACAACAGCAGTACGAACTTCTACTTGCTCAGATTGGAAGGCTTCATACAGTTGTTCGATAGCTTCTACACCGATCAATCCCACTGCCCAAATAGCTTGTCCTTTGGCTGTCTTGGGATAATCTCCGGAAATGACTGACAACAAAGCTGGAACAGCCGCCGCTCCTCGACGAGATAGAGCCCCGGCAGCAGAACCCTTGACTACCGTATCCTCATCTTTTAACATGGCATCGATCAGGGTAGGAATGGCCTGAGGTTCATCGATTTTTGCTAACCCTTTAGCCGCTGAGCGTCGCACAACAGGATTAGGATGGTGAGCGAGGGCTGCTAATAAAAAAGGAGCGGCTGGTTTACCAATTTCCCCAAAGGCTTCCACTAAACCCAATCGGATCATCCCTCGCCCATCTGCCAAGGCTTCTGTCATTCGTTGCAATAGTTGAGAATTGGTAGAATCAAATGTTCCTTGAGCAAGTTGTTCGTTGATTTGTGCTAATAATTGTTCAGTTTCAACAGGATCAGAGGATTGAGAGGAAGAGTTAACCATTTTTTAAGTAATAAGTAATAAGTAATAACTAATGAGTAATGAGTTAATTATAAAAAAAATTGAACTCGGGTAGTGAGCCTTCCCTAATTTCTTGCCTGGAAATCACTATTACCCGAACTCAAGTTTTATCAGACTAATTTTTTGATAATTTCTTAGAGAATGCCCATATTAGCTAAACCCAAAATGGCTCCAAATCCGATAACATGACCTAGACTTGTCGTTGCCAATAGAGCAGGGAATCCCATTCCTCCGAACATTTCTGGCATAGGTAACTCAGGTTGTACACTTGGTTGAGCCATCGTTAACTTACCCAAGGCGATCGCTAATATATTACAAATAATCATGACTATTCCTACTTTGGGACTCCAAGCAACGGTTTGGGGAACAGCAGCAGCAAGTGTCATTAAATGAATCATGTTAGTGTCTCCTTATATTTAAAAGGTGATTGAAAACGGAAAAACTGGAAATATTGAAAGTATTCTGCTGTTATTTAGTGACAAAACATCACAATGAACCTGTACTGAAAGCAGAAATAGCAATCATTAACAAAATCCGTATAATTTCAATTGTACCAGCAACAGTCACAACCGCACCGACTTTTCGGACAAGCTGGGGTGGCATCCGATTTTCCCAAGGGAGAATACTGCCATAGTAATGACCATCATACTGAGAGATATTGCCAGGTCCTGTGTAGAGTTTAATACTTTGCTCTTTGGGTAAAGCAGGAAGATTTTGGTCACTCGAAAAGAGCTTTAGAGAACGGCGAGTTGGCACCGTGTCTTCACCAAAGACTGCTCTATATTCATTACTACCTGTCAATTGTTCTGCAAAGCTTCTGAGTCCTTCTGTTGCTAAAAGAGAACTCCACTGATACTTTTCTTGTTCTTCCGGTGGACGACCAAGAACCCTTTCAAAACAAAGGGTAACAAAATGATAGTTGCTGTTAACTTCCAGAATATAATCTTGATACATTTGGGAACAGAGTAACTCACAAACCATTTTACGAGTCGTTAGATAACCTCCTAGAAACAATGAGTCTAGTCTGGCATCATGAAAAAAATCCAAATTTCTATTTTCTTTAAACAGTTGTCGATAGATTCCTTTTAAACAAGATGAACGCTCTGAATAATCCTGTATTGGAAAGGATTCCATCAAACTCGTTTGAATTGCTTGTGTTTCCATGCTAAAGCCTCATGAATACTATATAGGCTCTACCCGATTTACTATGTTGTTAACTTAAATTTAAAAAACAGTAGATTAACTCCAGACTTCCTGGATTAGAATTGGTGCAAGATATCAGGTAGAATCAGTATATTTTTAAATGTATGTTATTAATCAAGCAATTCTTCAGAAAAATCTTTAATCTTATTAATCTTTAACAGATCAGTGCAGCTCGGCGGAAATAACCCACCAGTTTGATATCGATAGAATCCTTACTCTATTCAAAATCGAGAATCTAAAACTTTTTTTCAATCAGTACTACTGATTAATCATATCTTCAATAAAGCCACTTAATAACATGTGAAGGACTCCCGGCTAATTACTTAACCTACGCAGCCAAGTAACAGGCAACAGAGTCCTTCACACTAAAAAATATCGTTTCTCATGACCAGAGAAAACGGAGCTCTACTAGGAAAGAGCGTTGATCAAATAATCAAGATAGGTTGTAAATTCTGTAGCTGCTTGAGCAGACATATCACGACCAACACAGATGCGATCGCGAGTTTGGGTTAACCCAACAACAAAGGTAGAGGTATCGATGCCCAGTGCTTTGTAAACTTCACGAGCACCAGAAATACCCCACTCATCCAGAGGACCTGTACCACCAACTACTAGGCAGTAGTCGATGAGGCGTAAGTAGTGAACTAAGTCCCGCTTACACTTGGACTTCTGTACTCCTGAGTCGATGTCCTTGCCACTGCCATTGGGGAACTTCTTATAGATAGCATCAACAGCTTCTTGAGCAACAGCATCATAGCCAGCAGCTAACTTCTCAGCAGCTTCCATGCGAGCAGCAGCCCGTTGTAGGCTTCCTTGGACTGACTCAAGATCGGAACTGCTAGGATAGCGACCTGCTAAGTCAGCAGAGGCAACAGCTGTAGTCAAAACAGATTTCATGATTTTAGGATTCTCCTATTTGTAATTAATGGGTGAAAAAAAAGAATGAGTGATCAAGAATTAACCATCAAGAGACTAGCTAATGGCATTAACCACTGCATCAAAGTAGCCAGCTACTTCAGATGCTAAAGCATTGCAAGCTCCTGATTGTTCAGTCACGGTCATTTTGCGCTGAGAAGCGGTGTTGTTGACAAAAGCTACAGCTGCTGCCTTCATGATGCCAACAGCACGAGCCGCATTTCCAGCGGGAACACCTAAAGCAGCATAAGTTTCTTTGAGACCATTCAAGCAACGGTCGTTGAGTACTGAAGCATCTCCAGCTAAAACGGCGTAGCTGATATAGCGGAGAACGATATCGCCATCACGTAGGCAAGCAGCCATTTTCCGAGTTGTGTAGACTCCGCCGCCAGGGGCAGTCAAACCTTCACTTTCACAGCACATGCCAGCAACAGCATCAGAAACGATGCAGCTTGCGTTGCTAGCGATGAAATTGACGGCATCAAGACGCTTGTTGCCATCAGAAATAAAGCCTTTGAGACCTTCTAGGTCTTCAACAAATTTACCACTGGAATCAGCTGCGACTACACTTCTCGAAAATTTATCAAGCATGTCTGTATCTCCTTACTTGTTGAATATGTTGAATTTCTATGACAGCCATCAAGGGCAATAGACTAGCCCTAATCTTTTGACTGACAAGCTAGACCCTAAAACAAAGAGATTTTCTTTGTCATTATTTCTGAGAAACAAAGTAACAAATATTAATAAAATAAAGATTTGTAAATGGTTAGCAACAAAAGGTAGCCAACCCTCTGATGATAGAAATCGACAAAACCAGACTCAATTTGGAGTTTGTTGCTTAATTCCTAGAGCGTCAATTAGTAATTGATCCAGAGTTAAGTGTTGAAGCTTTTGTTCAAATCAATAAAGAAACCCATGGGAAAACTAACCACATCAGCAACTCTAGGTTTGGATGCCTTTGAAGTTGACCCCTTAGAACTCCGGTCCGATGCCACTGAAGAAGACTTACAGGCAGTCATTAGGGCAGTTTATAAACAGGTATTAGGTAATCAGTACGTCATGGATAGCGAGCGCCTCTCCAGTGCTGAGTCCCAACTGCGTAATGGGGAGATTACCGTTCGGGGATTTGTCAGGAAGGTAGCTCAATCTAGCTTGTATCAAGCTCTGTTTTTTAACGGTGCCTACCAATATCGTTTTATTGAGCTAAACTGCAAGCACCTACTAGGTCGCGCACCTCAAGATCAAGCAGAAATCTCCGAGCATGTTCAAATCTACAACGAACAGGGATACGAAGCTGAAATCGATTCCTACATTGATAGCAGCGAATATAGCCAAAATTTTGGTGAGTGGGTTGTCCCCTACCCCCGTAGCATTCGCTCTCAAGTTGGGCTGAAGAATGAATCCTTCAACCGGATGTTTTCTTTATTGCGGGGCTCTGCCACCAATGACAGCGATAGTCGTCCTCGGTTAATTTCCTCGATAGCTGCTAACTTGCCAACTCCTATTAAGCCACCAGCTGTGGGAAATGGAGCTAACTACGGCAATACTGGCAAGCGTTATTCCATTGCTTATTCTACATGTCAGGGAGTAGCTAGACTGAATCGGCTCAGCAAGCAAGAACAGGTGATTAGCTACGAGCAGATGTCCCCGTTTGTGCAAAAAATTCATCGGACTGGTGGGAAGATCCTCAGCGTTACCGAGCTAGCTTAATACTTTTCGTTGAATCAATATATATTAGGAGAAAACTATGGGCAATTTAGCGATGTCGGCAACCCTAGGGTTGGATTCTTTTGAAGTACCTCCCCTAGAATTGCGTCCCAATTACACTGAAGATGACTTGCAAACAGTTATCAGAGCAGTTTACAAGCAGGTACTGGGCAACGAATACCTGATGGAAAGCCAACGCCTAGCAAGTGCTGAATCTCTGTTGAGGGATGGCTCGATTACTGTTCGTGATTTTGTCAGAACTGTGGCGCAATCTCCTTTGTATCAGTCACTTTTCTTTCTTGGCTCTCCCCAGTATCGATTCATCGAACTGAACTTCAAACATTTCTTAGGTCGTCCTCCGCAAGATCAAGCAGAAATTGACCAACACGTCACCCTCTATTATGAGCAGGGATACGAGGCGGAAATCAACTCCTATCTTGATAGCGAGGAGTATCTCCAAAATTTTGGGGATGATATTGTTCCTTGTCCCCGTAGCATTCGTACTCAACAGGGCGCTAAGACAGAAACCTTCAATCGCATGTTTTCTTTGTTAAGGGGACCTGCCACCAGCGATCGAGATAACTGTGCTAAATTGATTACCTCCCTAGGTGCTAATGCTGCCACCGCCATTAAGGCACCAGCTGTAGGAAATGGTGCTAACTACAGCAATACTGGCAAACGTTTTCTAATTGTTTTTTCTAGTTCCCAAGCTGATGCTCGGATGAATCGGTTGAGTAAGCAGGAATACGTGATTAGCTACAACCAGATGTCCCCAACTGTTCAGAAAATTCATCAACAGGGTGGGAAAATTCTCAGTATTACTGAGGTAGCTTAAATATTGAACCAGTAAATTAAGCAGCAGAACTGACTGTTATTGCTACTTAATTTATTTAAGATCGACTGATTAATCTTCTGTTGAATATTACTGGAGGATGATAAACTATGGCACAAATGACAACAGTTGGCACTCCCCAAGTGAGCGATTATAGCGGTCGCATTGTGGAAATTGAAGTAACAGGCGTATGCCGCCAAGATGTCAAACGAGTGAGTGCTTACAAAGTCAAAGTTCCTCACAGCCGCATGAATCAGGCAATGCAGGAGATTTATCGTTTAGGGGGTCGAGTTACCGCTGTTAAAACCCTTGGTTGAAAGTAGTTTTTAGCTAAACCGCCATTAATACCATCTGCAATTCTATGAGTATGGAGATGGTATTAATGGCGGGCAAAATGTCAGTAAAATAGGGCGAGCAAACAAAAAACAAAGGGAAGGGAAACACCTTCAGATAGCCGAAACTCTCAAGCGGTTTTTTTCAATCAATTCTTCTAAAAAAGACGGAGAAACGCAACGGCGCTCGGAACAGTAGGTCATTAAGTTTACCCCATTAACTATCTTAACAGTACTGACCCGCACGCGAAAATCATCGGTCACAAACCAAGATCTTTCTTGTCCTTGATTCCGTTCATATTCTGTCTCAATTGTCAATACTCCATCATCTGCAAAGTGGTAAGCACCGATGACAGGAATTCCCTCTACATAACCTTTATTGCGCAAAAATTTACCAACCTGGGTATTCTGAGGATGGGGAATGTCTACTAAGATTGCTTCATAGTTAGGATCTGGTTCTTTTTCACTTAAATTTCCCTGCCATTGGAAACTGGCTCCACCACTAGCTAAAGTTGGATCTACTCCTTGCTCTTGACAGATTTGAAGCACTCTACGGTCATCTGAGTCCAAAACCTTGATAATTAAATTTGATTCCCCAGATTCATCCCCAGCCGAGTCAAAACGATGGACTGTGCGTTGAGAAAACCAGACTCCCTCACTTTTTCTAAAGAAATCCATCATTGTCATGGGCGTTGTCAGGAGCATCGATCTTTTCACCTCAGTTGTTGAGTTAGTTGCTAAGTTAATTAAAGTTGACAAAATTAATGAAGAAACATTAAAAATCAAATTAATGACTCATTAAATTTTACGATCAATCCGGTTAGTCTTTTCACAATTTGTTCTTGGCATGAATTCCCTAGTTGCTCGCCTTAGCTTTGCTTCTTTTTCTCCCGATGACATCCAAAAAGCTCTCCTCGAAGGTCAAAGTCTGAAGAATACAGATTTGGAGGAAATAAATCTAAATCAGAAGAATTTAGAGTGTGCTGATCTCAGCGGTGCTATCTTAATTGGAGCAAATTTAAGCCAAACTAATCTCAGTGGTGCAAATCTCCAAGGAGCTGACTTGCGAAGAGCAGACCTGTGCTCAGGTAATCTGAAAGGGGCAAACTTACAGGATAGTTATTTATATCGGGCTGTTTTATATGGGTGTGACTTAAGTGAAGCACAACTAGATGGAGCCAAACTGCAACTGGCACTCTACGATTCCCAAACCGTTTGGCCAGAAGGCTATGATTATCGGAATTCTGGCGCAGTTGGTCCGAAGGCAAATTTGGCTGGCGCTTATCTCAATACAGCTAATCTGAGGGGCGTGGATTTGCAAGGTGCTAACCTGCGGGGAGCTTATTTGAGTGGTACTGATTTTACAGGGGCAAATTTAGAAGGAGCTGCTTTAAGTGGAGCTAACTTAAAAAGAGCTTTACTCACTGGGGCTTATTTACGAAATGCTCGACTGATTAATGTAGAGTTAGAGTTTGCCGATCTGCGGGGGGCTGACTTGACAGGAGCCTCCTTGGAACAGATACAGAATCTGGAGGGTGCAGATTTCAGTCAAGTTCAAGGATTGAGTGATTGGGAGCGAGCTTATTTATGCAGTCGCCCTCCTCAAGAGTTGGGAACTTGGAATCCGTTTACGCGATCGAATACGGCACAGAGTTTGGGGTGTTTGTTGAACCAGACTAAGTAAATTGGGAATTGGTATAATTTTAAAGTCTTAGGAGTTACGCACTGTACAAAAGTACTATTGCATTTGCGTTGTTTCAGCCGTTTGATTGCAGTTTTTGGATATAGCGATCGCTAATCTGTATTGGAAAAATTACACCAAAACGTCGAATAGACATAGCTTCATATCTAAGGATTTCTGTCAATTCGTAACTCCTAGTTAGGGCTTGCTGAATAAGTAACAAGTAACAAGTAAAAAGTAACAAGTAAGAAGGAATGAAGCATTTATCCTCGTGGGTGAGCACTTGTATTCCCCAAGGTTACCCAGGGATTTCCCATGAAAGTGCAAGGTTTCTGGAGCCCATCGATACAATTTCCACGGCACTTATTTAGCACAAAAATGATTGAAAGCATAGTCTGGTATAGCTTCCACACTTATGCAGCAAGCCCTAAGTAGGTTGGGTGTAACGAAGTGAAACCCAACAGAATATCCTCCGGTGTTGGGTGACCAGACGAATTGGTAATTTAGGGAACTCCTTGCCTGAAAAATATCTTACCGCTTTGACACAACAACCGAGGGACTCTTAGTCCTTAGCTTACCCCATACTAGGCAAACAATGGACTTAAAGTCCCCCAGTTTTCAATTAAAACTCACTATTAGAGTCAATCCTCGTTACTAGGACAAGGAGTTGATTACATAGTCGAGAAGAGCATTGTACTCAGTCAAAGC
>JAAHGL010000264.1 GCA_010692635.1 Symploca sp. SIO2C1
AAAAAGTAGATGCTTATAAAACTTCTCAAATATGCCCTAGCTGCCTACATGAGACAGGTAAAAAGACATTAGCTCAACGTATTCACAAGTGCGACAATTGTGGCTACACAACGGATAGAGATGTAGCCGCTAGTCAAGTAGTTCTAATAAGAGGATTTGCAGCCGTAGGGCATACGGTGAAGATGCTTTCTGAGGGTAAAGCGGTGCGCTCCCTATGACGAAAGAATCCCACGGTTTTAGCGTAGCGTAACCCTGGGAGTGTCAAAATAACCTAGGCGATGTGTTATTGCACTATTGTGCAAGCTAGCCCATCAGCCTTGATCTGAACCAAAGTTGTGAGCAAACAAGACAGCTAATTCATGAGAAATCTGGCGCTGCTGAGTGTATCTGATAAGACGGGACTAATTGACTTTGCCCGTCAGCTAGTTGAAGAATTTGAGTTCGATTTAATTAGCAGCGGCGGAACAGCTGCAGCGCTGCAAGCAGCAGGATTACCGGTAACAAAAGTGTCAGATTATACTGGCTTTCCGGAGATTTTAGGAGGTAGAGTTAAAACCCTGCATCCCCTGATTCACGGTGGTATTATGGCACGTAGAGACTTACCACAGGATATGGCGGACATGGAGAGGCATAACTTGCGTCCGATTGATTTGGTGGTGGTCAATCTTTACCCTTTTGAACAAACTATTGCTCGACCAGGAGTAAAATTAGCTGAGGCGATCGAAAATATTGACATTGGTGGTCCGACTATGCTGACAGCAGCAGCCAAGAACTATGCTCATCTGACAGTATTATGCAAACCCAGTCAATACGATTGCTACCTAGAAGAGTTGCGCCAGCAAGAGGATAAGCCATCTGTAGAGTTTCGTCAAACCTGTGCTATTGAAGCATTTTCCCACACTGCTGTATATGACCAAGCGATCGCTTCCTACCTAGCACAGCAAGCAGCAACTTCTTCTGGCTCTGCCCCAAAAGGAGGTATGCTACCGCAACAGTTTGTCCTGTCTGGACAACAGATACAACCCCTACGCTACGGAGAGAATCCCCACCAACCAGCTTCTTGGTATCAAACTGGAACAGTGTCCGTTGGTTGGGCAGCAGCTACCCAACTCCAAGGCAAAGAACTGAGTTACAACAACTTAGTGGATTTAGAGGCGGCACGGCGTATTATTGCTGAATTTACCGATGCTCCAACAGCGGTGATTATCAAACATACTAATTCCTGTGGCATTGCTATGGGAAGTACTCTTACTCAAGCCTATGAGAAGGCATTCGAGGCAGACTCGATTTCTGCTTTTGGTGGGATTGTTGCCTTGAACCAAGACATTGATACTGCTACAGCTCAAGCCTTAACTAAAACCTTTTTAGAATGCGTGGTAGCACCTGGATGTGCTCCTGATGCCTTGGAAATTCTCAGTACCAAGTCTAAGTTGCGAGTACTGCTGTTACCTGATTTGTCTAGTGGGCCAAAACAAACAGTGAAGGTGATAGCTGGAGGGTTTCTCGTACAAGCTGCAGATGAGTCTGTAGACTCTCCGGATAATTGGCAGGTAGTGACAGAAAAGCAACCAACCCCTGAGCAATTAGCAGAACTGCTATTTGCTTGGAAAGCTGCCAAACATGTCAAATCTAATGCCATTGTAGTAACTCGCGATCGCACTACCTTGGGTATTGGTGCTGGTCAAATGAATCGTGTTGGTGCGGTTAAAATTGCTCTAGAACAAGCAGGGGAGCAAGCCAAGGGTGGTGTGCTTGCCAGTGATGGTTTTTTCCCCTTTGATGACTCCGTGCGCACAGCAGCAGCAGCAGGGATTGAGGCAGTTGTACAACCTGGTGGTAGTTTGCGGGACAAAGATTCGATACAAGCTGCTAATGAACTGGGTTTAGTGATGGTGTTGACGGGTATTCGTCACTTTTTGCATTAGAGAAACCTCTAACCGAGTAGGATAACTAATAACCTGTTCACTTTAGAATCATTATGGGCCAGCAAAGTAGTTTTGAAGGCAGTCGTGATTGTAAACAATCCATCCTCTCATCCTTGTTCCGATTCTGTGCCTCTCAGTTGGCGATCGCTGGCATACTAACTATGGCAATTCCCCCTGCTCCTGCCACCGCAAGCTCGAATGAATTTAAAACCTGCGCTGCTGAACTACTGAGGGCTAATATCTCTCGTAACCGAGCAGCAGCTGTTTGTGCAGAGGCACTTTATCCAGAGGATTTGTCTTTGTGCGTCCTCAAAATTAATGCTCAGACGCCGATAATTGCTGATGATGCTCTATATGGTTGCCAACGAGTACGACGTCCTCTAGAACTTGCAAGTTGTGTGGTTGATATTAATCGGCATACTTCAAACCCAGAGGTAATTTTAGCTTTTGATCGCTGTCGTCGCAGCCTTTTACCTCTTCGCTTTTCCGAGTGCGTCATCGGCTTGAGTCGGGAGATTGACTTTTCCTCTACCGAAGCACTCGAAACTTGTATTGCTGCTGAGGATGTTCCTTACTAATTGTTAATGGCTAATGGCTAATGGCTAATGGCTAATGGCTAATGGCTAATGGCTGATTGCTAATGGCTAATGGCTGATTGCTAATGGCTAATGGCTGATTGCTAATGGCTAATTGCTAATTGCCTTGTTTGAGGGATTAGCAATTGGCAAAGGTTGTCCCAGAGCACTGAGGTTGAGAATATGCCCGCCGGTAACTAAATATACTGGGTTAGCCATCATACCTAGGTGGCGTACTAATGTGCCTAAGCGATCGCGAAATAATCTCCCCATTGGATAAGCTGGAACAACTCCCCAACCGACTTCCTCTGCTACAAAAACTACAGTAGCTTTTGTCTGTCCCAAACTCTCCAAAAAATCTTGTAACGTTTTTTCCCAAATCTCGTCCTCTTGTTCCAGGAGATTTGCTACCCAGGTGCCTAGAGAATCTACTAACAGGCAGCAATTACTCTCAGAATATCCTCGAATTGTTTCCGCCAACTCCACTGGTACTAATAATGTTTTCCAAGAGCTTGGGCGTCGCTGTTGATGTTTCTCAATCCGAGATAACCACTCTGTGTCATTTTTGTCAACTTGCGCTGTGGCGATATAAGTAACCAATTTACCAGTCTGCATCGCCAAGATTTCTGCCCACTCACTTTTGCCAGAACGGGATGCTCCAGTTACCAGGATTACCTGCTTGAGAGAGGTTGTCGTATGTTTGGTCATCAAATCCAGTGATTTTTATGGAATCATAGCAAATCAGAGTTAACCCAATTGAATGGGAGAAACAATTCTCTTCCCTGTTGACTGACTCGGAGACTCGGTGATAATTTCAGAGATTAGCCATTAGCCATTAGCCATTAGCCATTAGCTATTAGCCATTAGCCATTAGCCATTAGCCATTAGCCATTAGCCATTAGCCATTAGCCATTAGCCATTAGCTATTAGCCATTAGCCATTAGCCATTAGCGCATGAGCGTGTTTCTGAAGAGTGAATTAAAGTTAAAATCATTGTCAGAACCCAAGCATCTGAATTTCCACGTTCGCTGAGTTTTTAGATGAAACCAGAACTACACAGGATTGAGACAGCACTAGAACAGTTAGCCCATTCTCCGGCAACTGATTCCTCTCCAATACAATCTAATGATCATCAAGAGACTAGCCCTTCTTTCTCAATGGCAGTAAAGCCTTTCCCTGCCAACCAGCACCAAGGTAAAACACCGACGCTGCCCAAAATCAAACCTTCCAGCTTCAGCAACCATCGCCACAGTACTAATCCTGCCCTAGCAATGAATTTGCTCAAAGAAATTGAAGAAATTGTGGCTGGCTGGCAAAAGGAACTAAAAACAGTCCTCAAACAAATTCAAGACATTTACATAGATGGACCGATTGTGGATGGTTGGCTAGAGTCACATCTGCGGGAATCCCAAAAAGCTCAGGAGCTAGTCAGGCTAGCTCAAGATGACCGGCTGATGGACTATGTTAAAGAAGGAATTAATTCAATAGATGATCAAGTAAGCTACGAATCTCCCCGTACTGGTTATCGCCTCTGTGGTTTAGATTCAGATGGTCAGTCTTGGTCTCGCAACTGCCCACCAGACCAAGTTCCCAGCGTTAGTGTAGCGATCGCTCGTTACCAAAAACTGCGGCAGTTACTCAATCGTAAGCAAGAGCTGGAAATTCGCCTCAGCCAGCTCTCTGAAACCCTAGTAGTGATGCATTCTCATTTGAGTCAAGACTGACGATTGAGGATAAACTGGAGGCAGGGAAGTTGGCAGATTAGAAGGTAGGCAGGTTAGAACGTTAATAAGAGTATGAATAACACACACACCCAGCAAGCTACCTTTATCAATGGATAATTGATAATTGATAATTGATAATTGGTTAATTTGGTCTAAGACCTCTTCAAAAATGCAAGAAAATAAAAAGAAAATATTTTCCTGATTGTCAATCCTCTTCTTTCAAGGAGAGGTAATTATCCATTATCCATTGTTCATTATCAATTGTTGAATAAAGTCTCTTTGCTATGTCAGAACCTCAAATTTCTGCTATTATCTGTACCCACAATCGCGAGCAGTATTTAGGTGCTGCGATTGATAGTCTGCTGGAGCAGGATTTTGCTGACTATGAAGTGATTATAGTGGATAATGCTTCGAGCGATCGCACGCGGGAGCTCGTTGAACAAAGGGTTTCCAATCCACGACTTAATTATGTGTATGAACCAGTTCTTGGTTTATCTGTTGCTCGTAACACCGGAGCCAAAAAAGCTAGTGCTGCGATTTTGGCTTATCTGGATGATGACGCTGTAGCACAACCTCACTGGCTCAGGACAATTTACCAAGCTTATCAAAACAACGAGCAATTGGCGATCGCTGGTGGTAAAGTTACTTTGTTGTGGCCAGAGGGCAGCACACATCCCCATTGGTTGTCATCACAACTAGCAGGGCATTTGGGAGCTTTCGACTTGGGTGATCAAGTTGTTTATATTACCAATCCGGCTTTAACTCCACGAGGCTTGAATTACTCAATCCGGCGCACTTTCTTAGAGCAAGTAGGGGGGTTTGATATCCATTTGGGGCGTGTCGGCAAAAATCTCCTATCTAATGAAGAGTTGCACATGACTGAACTAGCTCTCAATCAAGGGTGGCAGGTTGCCTATTTACCTGATGCTCTAGTCGCTCATAATGTTGCACCAGAACGCCTTGAAAGAAGCTGGTTTTTCAATCGAGCTTGGTGGCAAGGTATTAGTGAGTGTTACCGAGAACAACTTGGACTTCGTGCTGGTTATGCTCAGCTGTTACGAGGAAGCGAAAGAATGGGACGTGGTTGTTACAAGTCCTTGAAAAATATCCGCAACCCTGCTTTACGCTTTGATAATCTGGTGTATGCTTACGGTCAGATTGGTTATTTGAGTGCAGCAATTAAAGGACTGTTAAAATTTTGAGCTATTATTCAACAATTGATAATGAACAATGGATAATGGATAATTACCTCTCCTTGAAAGAAGAGGATTGACAATCAGGAAAATATTTTCTTTTTATTTTCTTGCATTTTTGAAGAGGTCTTAGACCAAATTAACCAATTATCAATTATCAATTATCAATTATCCATTGATAAATAATTGTTAAATTTGTAATTAACTACGGTACAGCGACCACAATATGTCATCTCAAGAATCCAAAATTCCCGTCTCAGTTCTGATTCCTGCCAAAAATGAACAATCTAATCTACCAGCTTGTCTAGAGAGCCTGAGCAGAGCTGATGAGGTGTTTGTCGTCGATTCTCAAAGTAGCGATAGCTCGGTTGAAATTAGTGAAAGTTACGGTGCCAAGGTAGTACAATTCCACTTCAATGGTTACTGGCCTAAAAAGAAAAACTGGAGTTTAGAAAACCTCAAGTTTAGTCATCAATGGGTATTAATTGTTGATTGCGATGAGCGGATTACTCCTCAACTGTGGGATGAAATTGCTCTGGCTATCCAAAATCCCGACTATGATGGCTATTATCTCAACCGTAGAGTTTACTTTTTAGATCAGTGGATTCGTCATGGTGGTAAATATCCTGACTGGAATCTACGTTTATTTAAACATACAAAAGGTCGTTACGAAAATCTAAGCACAGAAGAAATTCCTAACACTGGTGATAATGAAGTCCACGAACACGTAATCCTACAAGGTTCTGTTGGCTATCTGAACAGCGATATGGAGCACAGAGACTTTAGGGACATCTACCACTGGCTAGAACGGCATAATCGTTACTCTAACTGGGAAGCTAGAGTATATTTAAATATGCTCACTGGCACAGATGACTCGGGTACAATTGGTGCAAATCTGTTTGGAGATGCGGTGCAACGTAAGCGCTTTCTCAAAAAAGTTTGGGTATGGTTACCTTTTAAGCCGACCTTGCGCTTTATCTTGTTTTATATAATTAGGCTGGGATTTTTAGATGGAAGAGCGGGATACGTATATGCCTGTTTACTTAGTCAATATGAGTATCAAATTGGAGTAAAACTCTATGAATTGCGGAAGTTTGATGGTAAATTAAATGTTAAAGTTAGTCAGCCAGTAACACCAACCTAAGCATAAAAAAACAATAAAAAATTATATTTTTTTGTAAGGAGATTTTAAAAATAACTTAAATTAAGTAATCATTACTCTTGAGAAAAAAGGGAGCAGGGAGCAGGGGAAATAATTGTTTCTTCCATTCAATTGGGGGTACGAAGCCCTCCTGGGTAGCTCTCGAGGAAGAAGGCAGGGAGCTCCGAGGCAGGAGGCACGAAGAGCTAAGGGAATCTAACTTGTTTATAATCTTCTTTTTCGACGTGGAATTTTACCCAATTCCCAATTCCCAATTCCCAATTCCCAATTCCCAATTCCCAATTCCCTGGTGAGCACACAAAATATGGCAATTTTTGTTTCGCTGAGTTACATTTGATTTGCTGAACTATTCCCTAAAATCTAGGGATTAATACCTGCTTCAATGGAAAACTGCTAAAAAAAGGGTATGACCATGAACAGTTAGTAAAATTCAAAATATCTAAAATTTGATCAGGCTGTAGATATCAACATTACCACGAGCAAAGACCAGAAATTTTGACTGAGTTATCTTTATAGAAAAATGAGTAAACAAGCGGCTTTATCTTACAAAGGTAAACCTAATTTCACCAAAGACTCTACCATTGCTAAAAAAGCTAAGATACCCCAAAAGCAGGATGTACTTAGCAGTACAATAGACTCAGCTGAACTGCCAGTTTTAGATGCCGAACCTCTAGTTGATTTGCGTAAGTACGACCAATCTTGGTATGACAGGGGACGTCCTAGTTGGTTAGTTTTTCTCTGGTGGTTTGTGCAAGCGATCGCTTTTCCTTTAAGTCCCCATCCCTTTAATGGCTTCCGTTGCTGGCTGTTGCGGTTATTTGGAGCAAAGGTTGGCAAAGGGGTAGTAATCAGACCTACTAGCCGTTTTACCTATCCCTGGAAAGTAAAAATTGGTGATTACAGTTGGATTGGGGATGATGTTGTATTTTATAGCCTAGATCAGATTCGGATTGGTAGTCATTGCGTCATTTCTCAAAAATGCTACCTCTGCACTGGTAACCATGATATCCAAGACCCAGCTTTCCGTCTGATTACTGCTCCGATTACTATTGGCAATGGAGTGTGGGTAACAATAGATTGTTTTGTGGCTCCCGGTGTGCAAATCGGAGCGAATGCAGTAATTGGCGCACGCAGCAGTGTTTTAAGTAATATTCCAGCTCAGTGGGTTTGCTGGGGAACCCCAGCACGTCCTCGTTATCGACGGCAAGTTAACGTTAACTCTTAAAAAAAGCTGCTACTGGCGCGACACAGCTAAAATGGTGGAACAGGTAGGTTGGGTGAAGCGATAGCGCAACCCAACAATGGAGCACATTTCGTTGGGTTTCACTTCGTTCCACCCAACCTACATTTTGAGTAGTGTCACGCTGCTACTGACGTAGCACAGCTAAAATGAGGGAATAGAGTGGTGTGAGCATCTTGCTCGCGTTTGACTGATCGATCGCAAGCGAGACGCTCGCACTACATTCTTAAATTCTAAATTCTAAATTCTAAATTCTAAATTCCAAATTCCCCAACCCGTTTCTAAACCACCAAATTAGCTGTGCCACGCCACTACTCCCCTGCTTTTTCCAGATGAGGTAGAGTGAACGCAACTGTAGTACCTGTTCCCACATCAGGGCTCTCAAACCAAATTTCACCACCCATCAGTTCCACCAGTCGCTTACAAATAGTCAAACCTAGACCAGTTCCTCCATAGCGTCGCTTAATGGAGCCATCTGCCTGGACAAAAGGTTCAAACAATTTATTTTGTTGAGCTAGATCAATACCAATCCCTGTATCAGTAACTGTTATTTTGACCATATTCGGGCTTTTATCGGGAACTACCCGGAGACGTATCTCACCTTGGTTGCTAAATTTGAAGGCATTGCCGATGAGATTAGTCAGAACTTGTTTGAGCTTTAACTTGTCTGCATAAACTCCCTCAACTTCACAATCGATGATTAGGGGAATATTCTGCCGACGACTTTCGGCTCTAAATAAGTCGCTCTGCTCTTGCAAGAGAGATGGTAAATTAAGGTACTCTGGGTCGATAGTCATGCGACCCGCTTCAATTTTGGTAATGTCCAGAATATCGTTAATAATCTCTACGAGACCGTTGGTAGACTCATAGGCAATATGAATATATTCTTTGAGCTCTTCATCATCGTCGTAGAATTCTTCTTTGAGCAGTCTCAGATAATTTAAGGTAGAGGCAAGAGGTGTACGTAATTCATGGCTAGTAGATGAGAGAAACTCTGATTTGATACGGTTAGCTTCTTCAGCAATGGTGCGGGCAATCTTAAGTTCAGTGTTCCGCATTTCCACTAGGTGGCGCTGCTGTTGTTCATAACGGTATAGTCGGTGCTGCATCACTGCCATAGTCAGGTGAATCGAGAGAGAGCGAACTATTTCAATTTCTTCAGCCGTCCACTCCTGAGCTTGAGCTAATTTTAACTGACGCCAAGCCTCAAAGGATTGCCGAACCCTTTGCTGTCGCTGATCGGGGTCATATTTCCCTGCCCAAGCAATATCTGTGTCAATCTCGTCTCGGAAAATGCTTAGATAACCAAGAAACTGACTACCGTATTGTAGAGGCATGGCTAACAAGCTACGGATGGGGGTGGAGTGAAATAGATGAGTTACCCCTACAAGCTGTTTTTCTTGGTAGATATTAGTGATAGCTTGAGGCTTAGGAACTGGAAAACCTTGTACCTCGACAAACTCATCAGTAACATCTTCCCCTTCCCCATCCTCATCGGTAATATCTAGCAGCTGGGAATAAAGGTAATCACACTTCATTAGTTGCTGCCAAGCTGGATAATCTTCCAGTAAAGGTTGGCTAACATTGTCAGATAATCTAGGCTGTATACCATAAGTGTAGATTTCCACCTCTGACATGCCGTCTGTAGAAGTTAGATAGAGTCTGCCACCAGAACCCTTAAGCAATTTAACAACATCTTCTAAAACGGTTTGCAAAATTTCCTCAATGGCGAGA
>JAAHGL010000265.1 GCA_010692635.1 Symploca sp. SIO2C1
ATTCAACAATTGATAATGAACAATGGATAATGGATAATTACCTCTCCTTGAAAGAAGAGGATTGACAATCAGGAAAATATTTTCTTTTTATTTTCTTCATAAATGAAGAGGTCAAAGACCAAATTAACCAATTATCAATTATCAATTATCAATTATCCATTGATAACTGTTTAGGCGGACATGATATCACTTCGTTCGTGGCACGGGCATCTTGCCAGTGTGCTCGTGCATTCGCAGGTACAGGCAGTGGCGAATACTATTACTCAAGGGTGTTGTGAATTGTTCTATTGATTCAATGACACCACCTAACTGTTCCAACTTTGGCAGAAGAGCATCTGTCTCCTCATCAGTCCAATTACCTCGATAAAGAATAGCTAAACCTCCAGTTTTTAACAAAGGTAGCGCATATTGGGCACAGACAGATGCTTTACCAACAGCGCGCACTAAAGCCAGATCATACTGTTGTCGGTGTTGCCGTTGTCGCCTGATCGCTTCAGCTCGACCAATTAAGGTGGTAACATTCTTAAGATCCAACTTGGGTATTAAATTGGTCAGAAAGTTGATTTTCTTACGAGTGGAATCGAGTAAGGTAACCCGAGTATTCGGAAATGCGATCGCAACTGGTAGTCCCGGAAATCCTGCACCAGTACCAATATCAATCACCTGCTGGGATGTAGTCAAAGATGGCAATTGGGGTACTACTCCCCGTAGAGAATCCCATAAGTGCTTTTCCCAGAACTCTTCGGGAGTCGTAATCCGAGTTAAATTTAACTGGCGGTTACCCTCCAAAATCTCTTCGTAGAGGTGCTGAAACTGAGCCTGACATTTTTCATCTGGCAGCCAGTTTAGGGTTTGCTGCCAAACTGCATCCATTTTTGGCAGTTTTAAAGAGGGTTGACTATTATTCATTATTGATAGCTCAAATCACTCCCAACTTAGCTAAACGCTCAATAGTTTCTTGCTGAGTTTGGATAAAATGTTTACGGTCCACCTCTGTCTCCAACATACTATTAGCAGGGTAAAAGTGAGATTGTTGATAAGTTTCTGTATACAGTGCTGGGCGATGTCGAGCTAGCAGATTGCTCATCCCCAGTCGGCGGCGGTATCGTCGCAATGCTGCTAAATCTATTTCCGCAAAAGCTGCCATACTCTCCCCTGCACCAATTTCAGCTAAAACCAGTCCCCGATAATCAATGATTTTCGAGCCGCCATCTACTGAAGCAGTGGGGATAGCCGTATTAGCGATACCTGCGGTGTTAGCTGAAATAATATAGACTATATTTTCCACAGCACGAGAGATTTTGGCTGCTTCTTTAGGTACTCGTGCATTACCATAAATTTCTGATGTCGGGTGCAGAAAAATTTCCGCTCCCCGTGTGGCTAAGGAACGTGCTACTTCGGGAAACAAGATTTCATCCGAGGCTACAGCGGCAAGATTACCAATCTCGGTTTTGGCAACAGGAAACACTCCCTCAATTCCATAGCACTCGAGATACTTATCCCAGACATCGTGGGGAGTGGGAGCAAACATGGAGTTGAGTCGGCGATAGCGCAAGACTATGGTTCCAGTGGGATCGAGGACAAAACAGGTTTGGAAGTATAATCCTGGAAAATTAGGGTCTAGTTCATAAGCATTCCCTGCTAGAAATATACCCTGTTTCTCAGCAATCTTACCCAAGCTCTCATATAAAGGATCTGTCATTGCCAAACAGGCTTTTTCAGCCCAAGCAGTCAGTGACTCACCCATAGGGAAACCTGTGAGTAAATATTCTGGCAGCACCACCAACCGACAATCAGAACCAATAAAGGCAAGACTTGCTGCAATTTGTTGCCCTAGTCTCTTGATTGTATCTTGCATCAGCGATCGCGCTTCGGTTCGGTTTTGTGCTTGGTTAACTGCTTGGCAAGTTACCTGAAGTGCCAAAGCCTTGAATGAATCTATCCTACTCAGTTTTTTTTCACTCATCTCACACAAAGCCTTTTTTTGTAGTAGCGTGACACTCCTAAAACTGTAGGTTGGGTGGAACAAAGTGAAACCCAACGGAATATGCTCCGATGTTAGGTTACGCTATCGCTTCACCCAACCTACCTCTTGCCATATTTTAAACCTCTATCAATTTGGTATTATGTATTTGTTCTTTTTCTTTCGTATTTAGTTTTCGCTCTTCATCAACCATTTTCCTCCCTTCAAGAGCTCTTGGCGATTCATTTAAACCTTGTATATTTAACCCTTGTACAAAAGCAGCTATTAAAGATGCGACCTTCTCTAGAAATTTCTGAGTGCTGGGGTGAAAATCGTACTTATATCCGGTATATACAGAAAGTGTACCTAAAACTTCCCCCTGAGAAATTAGTGGGAAACAAGCGAAGGATGCAAACTTGTAACGCTCTACCCATTTCTTATTTTTGAAGTTATCTATTTGCTCGCTGATGAGAGGAACTATTTGAGGTTTTCTTAACTTAATTGCCTTCGATGTAAAGTTTTCTCCAATCTTGATTTGTTTATGAATTCTTCCTTCCCAATTAATTTCTTCTACTTTGCATTTGGCTACTTCTTCAAGTATTTCAGACTTGGTTATCACCCTGATGATGCAGACTTTAAAGGCAGTTTCTGGAGAACACAAGCGGCAAGTGACTTTCTGATAAACCTCTTGAGGATTTTGGCGAGGTTCAACTAAGCAGTTAAGCAAATCTGTGTATAGTTGATTTTGTTTGTTTCGACGTGAATTAGATATAGCAGTTGCTACATATGAACCAATAGCAGATAACCAGTGAATTTCTTCCCGAGCAAAACCACAAGATGGATGAGGTTTCCCAGTCTTTAGATCTACTTTATTAATAACTTCAATCACACCATAGGTTTTATTGTGACCATTTAAAGGAACCGCAATAATGCAGCGCTTTGACCCCAGCTTCTGAGAATATTTTTGGCTACTTTCATTCTGCAGCTGTTCTTTATCAAAATCATTAGTCCATTGAGGTTCCCCATAGCCGTCATCTTTTGGCAGTGCAGCTTTTCCCGTAAAGCTCTGACCGACAGCATAGCTTTCATCGGCAAACCACTTATTATCTATAGGATGGCTATGGATATCTACCCCCTGTATACCTTCACGATGAAGTCTTCCGTCCTTATGGAATAAAAAGATGGCAGCCGTTTGGCAATGTAGTCTCTCGCGCACAAGTTTCAGAGCAGTAGGTATGATTTCCTCCTTTCTCTGCAAAGCTATCAGCTCATTTCTAACTCCATGTAAATCTTTAAGTAACTGTTCGGGATGTGCAAGTATGCTACTGTATAACCTATGCTCATAAAAATCTTGCTTAATTTGCTCAAACTTTTCAGATATTTGTTCTTGGCAATCTCTATGATCAAAAGAGAATTGAATAACTCCTTGAGCATTTTTGATTGTTTCAAATGCTTGCTCATATAAATTAATTTCCTCTGGTTTAGCAGAAAATTGAATAACCTTTTTATTTCTCGGGCTCTTAGAATTATCCTCGTGATACCATGCCAATAATCGATGTTCATCCGAGGTCTGAATAATTGCATATTCCTTGGTTGGCAAAGCAAAATGATTGCCCTGCCATTGAGTTAGTTCTCCCCTACTAGAAAATTCTGCTGCTAAAGGTAAGTATTTATCTAATGTTGTCACGAAAACTTTGTAGCAAGAAGCATGTTCTAGAAGAAATTTTGTACTTTGTTTGAAGCTGGCTAGATCTGGAAAAACAAATAGCCTTTCGCTGTCATAGTTGGCAGTTTTTGCTACCTCATCCCCTTCTTCATTACCCCAAAAACTCTCAGCATTTTCGATAATTGCCACAGATTTTACACTAGGCGTGAGTTCTTGTTGTAAGAAAGTGAGATAGCGAGGATACAGCTCAAAGGGCATCGAGTAAGCTTGACCATTTGAGCCTACTTTCTCAAGCTGATTATCTATGTTGTTAAGCCGATTGATGATCAGGTATTGAAAGATTTGATTAGTGTGGAAACACTTATTATCTTTAACTATTTCTAACCCGGCGTTGAGGATTAAGCTGGAATTTGGGGACTTATCTGCAACAGATTGCTCTTGCTCTTGTACTTTTTCCCACCTATCGGAACTAGAGACTTTGAAGTTTACCCAATCTTTTGCTTCTTGTAGCTCTCCACCAATTATCTCGTTAAGTAACTTGGCTAGGTCATCTTCTTTAGTACCATCAACTTTGGGAAAGGGCAGTAGGGATTTGGTTAGCTCCTCCTGGCTAAAATGCACAAGCCTAAAGTACTGAAGCTTGGCAAAGAGGTAGCCAGTTGCAGAATTAACTTCTGGATGTGCCGAGCAACCCTTTGGTAAGCAGATGACACCGAAATCTAGTCCCTCTAAGGCTTTTTCAATTTCGGCAAACCAAACAGAACCGGAGCTCATATCTGTATCCAAGAGTAATGCTTCTACCTGGGGATGGGCTAAAATATCCTTCAGTCCTTCAGCCTGAAACTTCCCTGTGCTGCCATACCAGGAAATAAGGACTTTCTTCTTACCTTGCTTAGCCTGAAATCTGTCGGTAAGGATTTTTTGCAATTTAGGCAGTTTACCAGGGCCTTTGCCTGAGATTCGGAATTTGGCATAAATTTTCCCTAGCTTCTTCTGTACTGCATTCTCAGACTTGATTTTCAGAAGCTCTTTAATTTCCGTCGGTGACTTTCCATCCAAAGCAAGAGACAAGGCTTCTAGTTCAGCATCAGATAACCCTTCCTCTACAACTAGCTCTCTGAGCAGATCCTGGGGAATATTAGTCATACTTCTACGGATAAAGTACTCATTTAAATTTTATCCTTTGTATGGGCGTAATCAAATGAGTCACTATACTTACATTCCGCTTTTGACAGTAGATTTAGATTAAATGGTAGTTTATATGTGACTCACTTCTTGTTAAGATTTTGTTAAAATATTGTTATCATAAAAATAAAGAACAAGTGACTGCAATAAAAGCCTCATTTATTTCCGTGAAGACAACATACGAACATACAGCTCATGAACGCCATTATCACTTTACCAGTTGTAGTATCAGCTATAGTACTATCTGTAGTACTAACAAGTAGAGATTTTTACCTCTCAAAGCTAATCATCACAACCTTATTAAGGTTTAAAACAGAGATTTTACTCTTTTCTGTACTAGTATTAGTACTAGTATTCAAGGATTTTTACCCTTCAAACAAATTTCTGGCGATTATTGCAAAGAGCCTCGAATTTGGTTTTAGCGGCTTTATTGGGGCGTTGGTTATGCGTAAGTAAGCTCATTGGAGGAGGGCGCACGTCGGTGCGCCCCTACGGCAGTAACCTAATTCTGAGACTCCAACAGTTCCAACTTGTTCAACTAATCGGCTTGCGATCGCACTTCTTGATATAAATGTCTGTATCATTTAGCTACAAGGCAGCCCCAATGAAAAAAATTCAATACCCGATTGAGTCAATCTACTTATGTCTTTCTCTCTGACTGTACAGAAGATTATTGTTACTTCGATCGCTAAAAGCCTGTTAAATTTGCTTGATATTGATTCGGAACCGACGAATATAACGTTTCAACAAGCAATCGACTTTTTCACTAGTGATGAGTTGTTGAGTTCTTCGGGAGCTAGGGAGACTTTATTCCACAAAATTGAGCAAATTGCCAAACAGATTGAAAAAGCCACGGAACCTCTGTTTGAGCATGAAGCCAGGAATTTGGAACCGGGCAGTAAAAACTCTATTTTGTACGGTGTAGCCGAAACTTTGGTCAAGGTTAGCTTAACACCGGATATTTTGGCAAATATCGATCTTGATGGGGAAAAACTCAAGCAACATCTGCTGAAAGCTAATCCAGAGGCAACCAAATGGTTCTCTTCGGATGAAAAAGCTTTGTATCAGCAGGTAGTTGCTGTAGTCAGTCAAGGCTTGATCCAAGCCGCACCGCAGTTAGAAGGTTTTACCTTGAGTATCACTGCAACCACGCTACAGCGAACAACAACCATAATAAAGCGATTAGAGGAAATTGCTAATCAGTTAAAGGACTTGAGAGAACAGTCAATTCAAGCAGCAGATGAATTTGCGCTCCGGTATCGCCACATTGTTCAAGACAAACTGGATCGCTTGGAACTCTTTGGCTTGCCTCGGATGGATCGGCTAACGAGTCGTCAAAATCTTAGTATGGCCTATATTACCCTATCGGTGAGTGGAGCGGGTGACAGGAGTGAAGATAGGGCAAAATCACGGCTAACGTTGATGGGTGATGAGCAATGGGAGCGAGAATGGGGACGTAGATCCCGCCCCATTGATGAGGTAATTTGTAAATGTCGCCGCTTAGTGATTCGGGGTGCTGCGGGAGCAGGAAAAAGTACGCTGCTACAGTGGCTAGCGGTACGCGCCGCCAGTCAAAGTTTCCCGCCAGCATTGCACCATTGGAACTACAAGATTCCCTTTTTTATTCGATTGCGGAGTTTAGTTGGTGAACAGTTTCCCACACCGGAACAGTTTCCAGCATTGATTGCTCGCAATTTTGCTGCCACGATGCCCTCTGATTGGGTTCATCGTTATCTCAATTATGGACAAGCACTGATTTTAATTGATGGTGTCGATGAGTTACCCAGACAAGAGCGACAAGACTTTTTTGAGGCGCTCAAAGATTTAGTGCGAGATTTTAGTCAGGTAACCTACATTGTCACCTCACGCCCATCGGGTTTGAAAAATTTACAAGGGGAACAATGGCAGGAATGGGAAGATTGGGTGAAAGGGCAGGGTTTTGTTAACCTGACGCTGGAACCGATGAGTAGGACTAATGTGGAGCAGTTTATCGAGCGCTGGCATTCGGCTTTACCCTCTGATGAGACAACCAACAGTCAGCCAGAAGCTCCAACACAAATAGCAGAAAACTTGAAGCGACAGTTACGCCAGCGCCGGGAATTACGACAATTGGCATCAACCCCCTTGCTCTGTGCAATGATTTGTGCATTGCACCGGGACCGGCGAGAAACTTTACCCAGTGACAGGTTACAACTTTACCGGGAATGTATTGATATGTTGTTGAATCGGCGGGATGAGGGACGTAAAATTAAGCTGGATGATACCTATCCTACTGGACTAAATGAGGCTCAAAAAATTGAGTTACTTCAGAGCCTAGCTTTGAAGCTGATGCGCTTGAACCGTTCCAATTTAGAAGCAGAGCGGGTTGACAGCCATTTTAACGAAGAATTGAAAAAGACTAGTTTGCCAGCAACGGTAACAGGTAAGCAGATTCGGGATCTGTTTATCGATAGAGCCGGATTGCTACGGGAACCAGTAGTGGGACAAATTGATTTTGCTCATCGCACGTTTCAAGAATATTTGGCAGCGAAAGCGGCACTAGATGATGACAGTCTTGAAGAACTATTGCAGAAAGCAACTGATGATCAATGGCGAGAATCGATTATCGTCGCTGCCGGTTTGGCTCGTCTTAAAGAGCGAGTACAATTTTTAAATTCTCTCATTGAGCAAGGCAATAGTGAGCCTGACACTAAAAACTACTTGCATCTCTTGGCAGTTGCTTGTTTAGAAACAGCAACAACAGTCGAGCCAACAACTCGCGATAAAGTTTTAACTTGTGCCAAAAGGTTACTACCCCCTAAAGATGATGACGAGGTAAAAATGGTGGCGAGGGTGGGTAATGAGATAGTCCCCCTACTCGAATATAAATCCCACTATTCTGCTGATGAAGCCTGTCAATGTATTAAAACTCTAGTGCAGATTGGTACTAATAGGGCGATGCAAACCCTTGTGGACTATGCAAAAGCGAGTTTTGAGTCAGAAAAAGATCAGTATTCAATTGGTCATGCCATCGGACGAGGTTGGGACGTTTTCGAGCAGAGTGCCTATATTTCCCAAGTCTTATCTAATTTGCAAATATTAGATTTAGTGGGGACTCAAATCTCAGATGTGTCCTCTTTGAGTGGACTCACCCAACTCCAAGTATTGGATTTGTCCAAAACCCAAGTAACAGATGTGTCCTCTTTGAGTGGACTTACCCAACTCCAAGTATTGCGTTTGTCCGAAACCCAAGTAACAGATGTGTCCTCTTTGAGTGGACTTACCCAACTCCAAGTATTGCGTTTGTCCGAAACCCAGGTAACAGATGTGTCTCCCTTGAGTGGACTTACCCAGCTTCAAGTATTGTCTTTGTCCAAAACCCAGGTAACAGATTTATTTCCCTTGAGTGGACTCACCCGGCTTCAAGTATTGAATTTGTCCGAAACTCAAGTAACAGCTCTGTCGCCTTTGAGTGGACTCACCCAGCTCCAAGTACTGGATTTGTCCAGAACCCAGATAACAGATCTGTCCCTCTTGAGTGGACTTACCCAGCTTCAAGTATTGGATTTGTCCAGAACCCAGATAACAGATTTGTCCCTCTTGAGTGGACTTACCCAGCTTCAAGTATTGGATTTGTCCAAAACCCAGATAACAGATGTCTCTTCCTTGAGTGGACTCACTCAGCTCCAAAAATTGGATTTGTCCAGCACCCAGGTGACGGATGTGTCACCTTTAAAGCATTTGCAAAGTTTGACAATCAATACTACAAATGATGACCAGATCGAACAGTGGCGGGCAATAGGTATGAATGTCGGGCAATACTCCGGATTCTTTTGGCTACTGTAGAACTTGTAGCTGCGCAAACAGCATCTGGTATAAGGGGTTTGAAGGTAAGATTAAGTAGTCTAGTGCAGCACGGCGGAAGTAACTGACCAGTTTGAGATCGTTAGAATCCTTACTCTATAAGCATTCTAAATTCTAAATTCTAAATTCTAAATTCCGCGCAGCGGCACTAGTTGGTCAAGATGTACGGTGTCTTTTGGGTGTAATGCGATCGCATTTTCACAGATTGCTACCAAATTGTCTAACATTACCTAACACCTATGGAACCAGAAAATTAAGATTTATTCTCCCAAGCCCTAGGTAGGGCTTGCTGCATAAGTGTGGAAGCTATACCAGAGAATGCTTGAAAGCATTTTTGTGCTAAATAAGTGCCGTGGAAATTGTATCGATGGGCTCCAGAAACCTTGCACTTTCATGGGAAATCCCTGGGTAACCTTGGGGAATACAAGTGCTCAAAACGAGGATAAATGCTTCATTCCTTCTTACTTGTTACTTTTTACTTGTTACTTGTTACTTATTCAGCAAACCCTATGTAGGGGCGGGTTCGCCCGAAATTTGGCAACCAGACGATAATTTATCTAAACCCGCCCCATCGGCATTACCGGGGCGGGTTTAGCAAATTAATTTGTCAATGTGTTTAATAATTGGGGTTTGCTGAATAAGTAGTCAGGAGTCAGGAGTCAGGAGTCAGGAGTCAGGAGTCAGGAGAATAGGAGTTTAGAATAGTCTTTAAAGGGGATTATGGGTTAAGAAGATGCAAGGTTTTTGAGCCCATCGATACAATTTCCTTGCACCATCGTAGGGAAACACCCGCTTAAATTCCGAATATGAGGTAAAAGTAAGCAGATTTTTAAGAGCTACTTTCACTTCAATTAATTGCCTCA
>JAAHGL010000266.1 GCA_010692635.1 Symploca sp. SIO2C1
TTTTTGTAGGTTTTGACTTCATAATCAGTCAATTGTAGCTATAAAGTTAAGAAGTTCTTGGAACCCTGCCTAGGAGCCTCCTTCCTCGGGGCATTCTACATTAACTAAACCAAGTACTTTATCACTATCGGTAGATAGGGAATGCCAAACGATATGAGATTCTGTTAACATAGCAAATCCAGTCTCCTAAAGTGATGTAAGTGAGAGTAATCACCAGTGATCCAGCTCACAGTTTAGGTTCGTGAATTAAGTTTATGTAGATTTACTGCTGTGCAATGTGAAAATTTCTAACTAGCTTCAATAGCGGCGCAAACTTTTTGGTTATCCTTAAATTCCTAGTTTTTTTCTGATTCACATTGGTTTTATCCATAGAGTACATACACCAATTTTGTTTAAAGTTTTGTATTCAGGTAACTAGCCAAATTGCTGAGGTTACCCTTAAGATGAGTATTTCCCCATGATAAAAGTTGTAGATTATTTTTTAAAGGGTTGATATCACTTACTCTTTCCGCTTTCCCATTCTTCTCTTTTGGCCGTCTCACCCATTGTAGGGGCTGGTTCACCAGTAATCTTCCCTGCTGGCTCGGGTATAGAAAAATCCGTACTTAACAACCCTTTGCCCATTAACAATCAGTTCCATTTTTGAAAAATTAACATCGAGGAAAGTTCAATCTCATTGTTCACCTTGTACTCCCTCAACCATACAGAGCAACCTTTTCATAAATTTTCACACAATCCAAACTCAAAACACTCTATGAATATTTCCCAATTGAACCCAAGTGATTCTTTCAAATCTACGGAAGATATCAATTTTTCTAACCCTGATATGATGGAGGCAGAAGTAGGCGATTTGAATCTAGTAGCAGTAGAATTTTCTGATTCAGAGGAGGAGCTAGCAGTGACTCGTTCCTTCGGATATCGCAAGACTAGCTCTGATGACAATGTGGGTGCATTTTTTAAAGAGATGGCGCGTTATCCACTGCTCAAACCAGAAGAAGAGGTAGAGTTGGCTCATAATGTAAAGTTTTTAGTAACTATAGATCAACTGCAAGAACGATTGCAGGAGGAGTTGAGACGCAAGCCAACCAAGGCAGAAGTGGCAAAAGCTGCTAATTTTACAGAAAGTCAGTTAGCATATCGGCTCTATCAAGGACGTGTTGCTAAACGCAAAATGATTCGCTCCAACTTGCGCTTAGTAGTCTCAATTGCCAAAAGGTATCTGAATCGGGGAGTACCTTTCCTAGATTTGATCCAAGAAGGTGCATTGGGATTAAATCGCGCAGCAGAAAAATTTGATCCAGAAAAAGGCTATAAGTTCTCCACTTATGCTTACTGGTGGATTCGTCAGGCAATTACCCGCACCATTGCTAACGATGCTCGCACAATTCGCTTACCAATTCACATTGTTGAAAAGCTCAATAAGCTCAAGAAGGCTCAGCGAGAGCTCAAGCAAAAACTGCAACGCAATCCTACCGAATTGGAACTAGCGGAAGCCTTGGAAATTAACCGTGGGAATTTGCGTCATTTACTACAGTTGCGCAGACGCTCTCTTTCTCTCAATCATCGAGTTGGTAAAGGAGAAGATACGGAATTGGTAGATTTGCTAGAAGACAATGAACTACGATTGCCTGAAGAGCAGATGAATGAAAGTATGATGCAGCAGGAGATTTGGGATGTCTTGAGTGATGTCCTAACGGAGCGAGAAAAAGATGTCATCTCTCTACGCTATGGTTTAGCTAGCAGTGAACCCTACACCCTTGAAGAAGTAGGTGGTATGTTCAATCTTTCCCGTGAACGAGTGCGTCAGATTCAAAGCAAAGCCATGCGGAAGCTGCGCCGTCCCCAAGTTGCTCGACGCCTAAAAGGCTGGTTGAACTAGTGCAAGAAGGCAGAAGGCAGGAGGCAGGAGGCAGAAGGGAAGAAAGCTTGTACAGTGAGCTTTTTAGGCTTTTTCAGGCTTTGGATTATTTCCGCCGCGCTCCACTAGTTAGTTGTTTGTTTTTTGTCATTTGTTGTTAGTTTTTTCAACAATAAATGACAAATTGACAAAGAATTTTTCAACCTATTCCATACCTATAATATGTGGAATATTTGTAGAGACGTGCCTGCTAAAATATGTCCGTAGAGCTATTGATCCGTCTCTACTTTCTCTTGCCTCTGCTTAGGAAATGTTAAATTGATTTTGTTTAGGTGCTTAATAGATGATTCTGCCAACAGAGTATCACCAGCGTCGCGAGCAGTTGATGGCAAAAATAGGTAATGGAACTGCCATCTTTCACAGTGCCCCAGCTGCTGTTATGCACAATGATGTCGAGTATAATTTTCGACAAGATAGTGATTTTTACTACCTGACAGGTTTTAATGAGCCAAAAGCAGTAGCGGTGCTAGCACCTCATCATGAAGAACACCGCTTTGTACTGTTTGTTCAACCCAAGGAATGGGAAAAAGAAGTTTGGTCCGGTTATCGAATGGGTGTAGAAGCTGCTAAGGAAAAATATGGTGCAGATGAAGCCTATCCAATTGACGAGTTAGACGAGAAGTTGCCTCAGTATTTAGAAAAGGCAGAGCGAATTTACTATCATCTAGGACGCGATCGCAATTTCAACAATGTAGTTATTAAACATTGGCAACAGTTGATGAGGGGTTATCCCAAGAGTGGCACTGGTCCAATGGCGCTAGAATCTACTAACACTATACTCCACCCCATGCGGCAACTCAAAAGTCCGGCGGAGTTAGAGATGATGCGTAAAGCTATTGCCATATCTGTAGAAGCTCACAACTATGCTAGGGAATTTGCTCAACCAGGACTTTATGAGTACCAGGTACAAGCTGAGATAGAACATATTTTCCGACAGCAAGGTGCCATCGGACCAGCCTACCCTTCAATTGTCGCCTCCGGTGCTAATAGCTGTATACTGCATTACATTGAGAATAATCGGCAGATGCAGGATAACGATTTACTACTAATTGATGCCGGTTGTTCCTATGGGTATTACAACGCCGATATTACCCGCACCTTCCCAGTAGGAGACAATTTTACCCAAGAGCAAGAAATCCTCTATGAAATTGTCTTAGAAGCACAACTAAAAGCGATCGCACAAGTTAAGCCAGGTAACCCCTATAATCAGTTTCACGACACAGCAGTGCTAGTGTTAATAGAAGGCTTAATTGATTTGGGACTCCTCGCAGGAGATGTTGAAGAAATCATTCAAGAGGAGAAGTACAAACCCTACTATATGCATCGTACTGGTCACTGGTTAGGTTTAGATGTTCATGACTGTGGAGTTTACAAGCATGGAGAAAATCCACTAATTTTGCAACCAGGTCATGTGGTAACAGTGGAGCCAGGACTATATATTGGTCCTGAGACTAAGCCTGTAGAAGGACAGCCAGAAATTGATCAACGTTGGCGAGGTATTGGCATTCGGATTGAGGATGATGTATTGGTTACATCCTCAGGTAATGAAGTACTGACAGCAGGTGTACCGAAATTGGTGGAGGATTTGGAAAGTTAGAGAGCAGGGAGATGGGGGAGCTGGGGAAAGATAGGAGACATTCCCAAAAAACAAATGACAAATGACAAATGACAAATGACCAAAAATTTGGGTTTCAAGCCCCGTCCTTCTAGGACGGCTTTTGATATAATGAGATTGGTTGAAATTCCCACCTCAGTTTGCAGTCGATATACCACCCATAGGTGTGAAACCGAGCCTGAACCAGCAAGAGGGGAAGATCGAAGGGCAATGGTTTTAATCCAACCTGGAGACAAGTAAAAGTATTTTTGATGCTTTTGGACTAAACGATATATTTAGTCGCGGGAGGGCATTCCGAGACTATAAACGGACGTGGAGGAAAGCGTAAGACTGCCGTAAAGGGAGCAGCAACCTGCGAAGCGTCAACCCCATTCGGCGACTGTACTTAGAGGTGTATAGCGTGGTGAGGAATCCCCTCGCCTTCAGGCAGGGGAGGATGTCAATAATCCTTCAACTGAGCCATCATCGCTGTTTCATCCCAGTAAGAAGATACCTGCTGAATCTTACCAGCTTCATTAACCTCAAAAACACTGATACCCTCAGTAGTACCTTGCCGTCCATTCTTACCTAATCCCCGCATTGTCCACTTGACTGCTGCACCATTTCCAGCAATAAAGATATGATCTTGTGAGAGCTCCAGTTTCTCAAAGACCATAGATAACAAGCCAAAGAACCTCTGAAAGTCTTCCTTTGCTTTAGGTGGATCTCCTACTGGATCATTGATCACCGCATCTTCAGCAAAGTTTTCCAGCCAGCCTTCTGGATTCATAGCTTGCATCTGGGTAAAGTAAGCATTAACTAGTTTTTCAATAACTTCAGTTGACATTCTGTGATATTCCTTAAGGGAAGTACAAGCAATCAATTATCCAATTTTTGGACTAGACTTGCTTATTTTACTCTTCCAGCTCCCCATCTCCCTATCTCCCTATCCCCCCATTTCCCCATCTCCCCATCTCCCCACCCTTTTTTTCCCTCACCCCGGGGGTAGCTAACCCAAATTTAGTATGATAGGCTAATCAATCAGTCGGTTCTGGTGGGAACCAGCCATCAGAGGTAACGGGGAAAGTTCGGTGCAAATCCGACGCTGTCCCGCAGCTGTAATGAGACTGTTATGAGTCTCAGTAGCCAGAATGCCCGCCGATGTGTAACTAGTACCAAATATTCATCTGCGAGGTATGGATGATACTAAAAACAGCATTGCAACAGTTGGTAGGTTGGCTGAAATCACTTTTAAGCAATATAGGGCAGAAGGCAAGAGATAGCTTGAGAATCCTCACACTTGAAAAAATCAACTTCTCACCAACTAATTGCTCTTGAGAAACACGCTCATGCGCTAATGGCTAATGGCTAATGGCTAATGGCTAATGCAAGAGAATTGTTTCTCCCATTCAATTGGGAGCGCGAAGCGCTCCCTAGGGCTCTTGAGAATCTTTTGAATAATGTCGGTGTGGTGAGAAAGTAAGTTGCGAAAATATTGTTAGTGGAAGCATCTTGCTTCCTAAATATTACAGTAAGCAGGCAAGATGACCGCACTACTTTCTTTCAAAGAGTAAGCCACAAAATAAATCATCCTGTCTTGTCATGCTGAGTGTAGCAAAGCGAAACGAAGCATCTCAAACGATTCTTCACTACACTTCGTTTCATTCAGAATGACATTGGAAATTTTTTTTTGTGGAGTTCTCAAAAATGAGATGCTCCCTCAATCACAAGCAAAAGTTGCCAGTTTTTAGCTGATGCCACCGAACAAATAAACAATCATCAACAACGTGAACACTCAACACAATCTTTTTGTTTGCACCACCTGCGCTAGTACGTGGAAAGAAGGAAAGCGAGTAGGCATTAGCGGCGGACAAAAACTGCTAGAGCAATTGTCGCACCTCCACCAAGACTGGGACTTGCGAGATGAATTCTTAATTCAGCCTGTAGAGTGTATGAGCGCTTGCAGCCATCCTTGTGCTGTCTCCTTCACTGCTGTTGGCAAATACACCTATTTGTTTGGTGATTTAGCTGCCGCTGAAGAAACCTTACCAGCAATCTCTGCGGCTGTACTCGATTGTGCCAGTCTATACCATGCTAAAGCCGATGGTTTGTTGCCTTGGTCAGAGCGACCTAAACTGCTCAAAAAAGGGATCCTAGCTAGGATTCCACCGTTACCACAATTAACTGTTAATTCTCTCGAAACTTGAGGCATCTATTGTGTTGAAAATGAAAACAACCAAGCTCCAGCCCAGTAAAAAATGGTTGAACTTTAGTGCAATTACCTCTAGAAAAGCACTAGCAAAGACAATTGCTCTAGTACTAGGAATTAGCCTCCTACTAACAGGGACTCCAGCAGCTGCACACCATCCCTTTGGTGGTGAAACTCCCTCCAACTTCTTTGAAGGCTTGCTCTCTGGTTTTGGTCATCCGATAATTGGTCCTGATCATTTTGCCTTCGTTGTCGCTGTTGGTTTGCTAGCAGCAATCAAAGAACGAGGAATATTTATTCCCATTGCTTTTGTCTTGACAGCTTTGGCGGGAACCGGAATTCACTTAATGAGCCTAGACTTACCTGCTCCAGAAGTAGTTATCTCGGCTTCTGTGCTGCTATTTGGCATTATGCTGGCACTTAAGAATAGCCCAAATTCAACTGTCCTGATAGTTCTTGCTGCGATCGCAGGTTTGTTTCACGGTTATGCCTACGGTGAAGCCATTGTGGGAGCCGATATGACACCACTAGTAGCTTATTTAACAGGTTTTACTCTAATTCAATTAGCGATCGCATTGCTTGCTTTCCAGATTGGGAAATCTGCTATAAGACAAGTTACCGAGCAACCCACCTTGGTACTGCGATTTGCTGGTTTCACCATCGGCGGTGCTGGTGCCGCTTTCCTCTCCTCTGCCATCCTTGGTTAAGGGGTTTAGATGTTAGGTGTTAGGGAAAAATGTAGGAGTGAGAATCTATTATTTTTCCCAATTCCCAATTCCCAATTCCCAATTCCCAATTCCCAATTCCCAATTTTCAATTTTCAAAATGCATAAAATACCCGTTACTGTAGTTACTGGCTTTCTCGGTGCTGGCAAAACTACCTTGGTTCGCCACTTATTGCAAAACAATCAGGGACGCCGCATTGCTGTTGTTGTCAATGAGTTTGGTGAGGTAGGAATTGATGGTGAGTTATTACGTTCCTGCCAAGTTTGCGAAGAAGACGACCCTACAGATAATATTGTTGAACTAACCAACGGTTGTCTGTGCTGCACTGTCCAAGAAGAATTTTTCCCCACCATGCAACAACTGCTCAAGCGCCGGGAGCAGATTGATTGTATGCTGATCGAAACTTCAGGCTTAGCTTTACCTAAACCCTTGGTGCAAGCCTTCCGCTGGCCAGAAATTCGCAATGGTGCAACAGTTGACGGTGTAATAACTGTAGTAGACTGTCAAGCTTTAGCTGCTGGTACATTGGTAGGTGATCTGGATGCTTTGGAAGCTCAACGGCAAGCTGACCCCAATTTAGAACATGAGACGCCGATTGAGGAGCTGTTTGAAGATCAATTGGCTTGTGCGGATTTAGTCTTACTTACCAAGGTGGATTTAGTTGATGAACCAAGCCGCACTAAGGTGATGGAATGGTTACAAAAGGAGTTACCTTCTGGAGTAAAGATTGTCCCCTGTCGCGAGGGACAGATTAAACCCGACCTTTTGTTGGGTTTTAATGCAGCTGTGGAAGATAACCTAGATAGTCGTCCTAGTCATCATGATACAGAAGAAGATCATGACCATGATGAAGACATTACCAGTGTGCAATTTCTCTCGGAACAGGCATTTGAACCAAAAGCTCTGATAAGTAAACTGCAACAGTTGTTACAACAACAGGAAATTTACCGCATTAAAGGCTTTGTTGATGTACCTCAAAAACCAATGCGCATGGTGCTGCAAGGGGTAGGTAATCGCTTAGAAACATTCTACGATCGACCTTGGCAAGCAATGGAATCTCGCCAAACGCGCCTAGTACTAATTGGTCGTCAGCTTGAGCAAACTAAAATTGAACAAGCAATTAGAAATTGACAATTGGAAATTAGAAAAATGAATATCAACCTAGAGCTACCTTCAGAGTTAGAAGATCAGCTGTATACCGAAGCATCTCGGCTCAAATTACCTTTGACAGAGTACATTCTACGCATCCTTTCTGTTCGTCCTTTCCTAGAAAATCTGCCCCAAACAGGTGCAGAACTCGTCACTTATTGGGAGAACACTGGAGTTATCAATTCACGTCCTGATATTACTGATAGCCAGGAATACGCTCGTGAATTACGTTGTGAGGCTGAAAACCGTAAGCGGGCGTAGGTAGTTGGATGTATTTGCTTGATACTGATGTCCTGATTGATATTCAGCGGGGTCATGCGCCTGCACTTAACTGGTTTGCTGTTCTTTCGGAAGTGCCGAGTGTTCCCGGCTTCGTCGTTATGGAGTTGATTCAGGGTGCACAGAACAAGCCCCAAATTCGTAAGGTAATGCAACTTTTAGCACCATTACCAATCGTTTGGCCTACGGAAGCTGATTGTGCCCGTGCTTTGTCTGACTTTACCGCTTATCATCTATCTCACAATGTAGGATTAATCGATACCTTCATTGCTGCTTGTGCTGTTGGATGTAGTGCAACTCTGTGCACATTTAATATGAAGCACTATCGAGTAATTCCAGGACTTAGTATGGAGCAACCTTACAGTCGTTAAACTCTTTCAGCAAACCCTAAATAGGGTTTGCTGAATAAGTCGTAATTTTCGGGTTCCATAGGTGTTAGGTATTAGGTATTAGGCAATGGTGACAAGTTAAACGGTTGTGCATTTTGTCAACTCCCATATATGGCGCTTGAGGGCTCAAAAAACACTATATATGGAAATACTCAAGAGGTTAGAAAAATTGTATTCTTCTTCCTCAGCTTCCTCAGCTTCCCCAGCTCCCCCAGCTCCCCCAGCTCCTTTGACAACGACACTTTTACCTTAACTTGTCACCAATGGGTATTAGGTATTAGGCAATGGTGACAAGTTAAACGGTTGTGCATTTTGTCAACTCCCATATATGGTGCTTGAGGGCTCAAAAAACACTATATATGGAAATACTCAAGAGGTTGAAAAATTGTATTCTTCTTCCTCAGCTTCCTCAGCTTCCCCAGCTCCCTCAGCTCCCTCAGCTCCCCCAGCTCCCTTGACAACGACATTTTTACCTTAACTTGTCACCAATGGGTATTAGGTTTTAAGAATGTTCCACTTGCGGTGCAAGGTTTTTGAACGAAAAGATACTATTTTCCTTTTATGAAGGGATAACACAAGTTAGTTAACTAGCGCGTAGCTGTTAACAGCTCCAAATAATTCCCTCCATTGTTGGATATCAGCGCTACGATATTTTAACTGCTTGGTTGCTTGTGGTTGGGAATTAGCTTTTGAAGTCTGAGATGGGTAGCTGTTAACTCCTGCAAACAACTCTCTCCATTGTTTGATATCAACACCGCGATACTTATCGCAAGCCTTCATGGAAGAGGTTTGTGTCGTAGGTGAGGTGAGGTGGTAGCTAGCACTCTGATAAGTAAACTGCATCTGCTGGTTCTCCAAAAAAGAAACTTTGTAAATCAGCCTCTACTCAATTCTCTGGTTCAGCCTAAAAGCTTACGCAGGATAGTTACAAAAGTTTATATTAGCAAAAACCCTCAGCTCGGTGCTGAGGGCAACCATCAAAGCAGTTCTAGTAGGTAGGATTACCAGCATTATTAGATTAACCTAACAATATGAAAAATTTGTGAAAACTTGAATTTGATTGTTCAACCGGTTGGGTTCAACCATCTTCATAAACCCGAAATTTACGACTTAGGGCTTGCTGAATAAGTAACAAGTAACAAGTAAAAAGTAACAAGTAAGAAGGAATGAAGCATTTATCCTCGTGGGTGAGCACTTCCATTCCCCAAGGTTACTCAGGGATTTCCCATCAAAGTGCAAGGAAA
>JAAHGL010000267.1 GCA_010692635.1 Symploca sp. SIO2C1
GGAATCCTGGATTTTACCCCTAGCGATTCAGTATTTCCCAGTTAAACTCAACAGACGATGTCCTAACAGTACGTTCGGCGTTTTACCTAATCAACTTCTGATTAGAACCCCATACTCCAAGTAAATCGTAGGAATTATGACTATTTTATCACGGCGCTTAAAAGCGCCGACGCTACATCCCACGGATGAATCACGTGGGCTTTGCTTAAAATTCTGTAAGTGCATCGAACAACTCCCCAATTTTGGCAACGCTTTAATGCACTACCTGAATCAGTTCAGCGCCTAGCTAGGAAAAATTATGACTTACTCAAGGCAAATCCAGCTCATCCTTCACTCAATTTTAAAAAGGTAGGTCAATACTGGTCAGTACGTGTTGGATTAAGTCACAGAGCACTGGCAGTAGAGGATGGTTCTGATTTCATCTGGGTATGGATAGGCGAACATGACACCTATGACAGGCTTATCAGATGAGTTAAGTATATCTGTTTCAGTGCGATCGCGATCGCACTGGAAAATTTTCTTAATAATCTTAAAATAAAAGCCTGATTATCAATGGATAATTGATAACAGATAAAGGCTTTGGGATTGAGCAAGGCGATTAGTCATCAGCTCAAGTAGTATGGAGGCTTACTGGCTTTTAGTTTATCGTTCCCAGTGCAAAACTTTGAACCTACATTTGCACTTCAGAGTGTATTATCTAGTGCCGTGACACAGCTAAAATAATGGAATAGATTTTTGTGAGCAGTTACACTTTGACTACTATTGTACAGGTAAAATTTGCAAGGTTTAGCTATGCCGGATTTAACCCTTCACCTCAGCGAAACTGCTCACAAAACTCTCATTAATTTAGTAGAAACTTCTGGTGAGACAATGCAGACAGTTTTGGATAAGGCGATTGAGAATTATCGTAGATATATCTTTCTTGTACAAGCTAACCAAGCGTTTGCTGCTTTAAGAGAGAATGAGGAACTTTGGCAGGAAGAACTAGCGGAAAGAGGCTTATGGGATCAAATATTGGCTGATGAGGAAGAGGAATAGTGACACAACTTGCAAGGGGCGAAATTTGGTTCGCCAATCTTAATCCTGTGAAAGGACACGAACAGTCTGGAAAACGTCCTTGTTTGATTACAGCGGTTCCCGCTGCAATGAGGTACACCTGAATCAGTTGTCAAAATTGGATAGATTTCTTCCTCGTCGTTTTTACTGTACCTCGTAACAGCGGGAACCGCTGTATCTCGGTCGATTTGTTTAATCAAGGTGCATCAGGCTTAGTTGTTGTCTTACCAATTACCTCAAAAGAGAAGGGGATTCCATTTCATGTTGAACTTAACCCACCAGAGGGAGGTTTAAAAGTACGCAGTTTTATCAAGTGTGAAGACGTGCGCTCAATTGCTGTAGAACGGCTAGAAAAACGTTGGGGTAAGGTTTCTCTAGAAACATTAGCAGCAGTGGAAGACAGACTGAGGATTTTAATGGGGTTATGACCGAATGGTACGCTTGCCAAGGTACTACGGGAATTGCTAAGTAAAATAAAAATACCAGTGAACAGTGCTAGCGATCGCGATACCTTGGATAAAACAAAAAGTCTCTTTTTTATTGCTCTGTTGCCGCCTGCGGCATTTCAAGACCATGCTAATGAGATTAAACAGTACTTCGCTCAAACCTACAATAGCCAAGGTGCTCAGAAGTCACCACCCCACATTACCCTACAACCTCCCTTTGAATGGAACCGGGATAATTTACCAGTTCTAGAGCAATCCCTGAGAACCTTTGGGGAGATGCGTCAACCAATCCCGGTAAATATGAAGGGGTTTGGTGCTTTTGCACCTAAGGTAATCTATATTAAAGTTCTCAAAACTCCAGAACTACTCAGTTTACAAACTGAGTTGATGGCATACCTAGAAAAATCCTTAGGAATTGTTCACGAACTTTCTAAAAGGCGTCTCTTTACTCCTCATCTAACTGTTGCCTTTCGAGACTTGACGAAAGAAAACTTCCAACTTGCTTGGCCAGAATTTGAGCATCGACAGTTGGAATATGAGTTTACTGCATCGGAGCTAACGCTACTAATCCATGACGGTAGACAGTGGAACGTTAGTGAGTCGTTTCCCTTACTAGGAAGAACCTGATGAAACTAGTGCAAGAAGGCAGAAGGCTCCAAGGCAGGAGGCAGGAGGGAAGACAGCTTGTGCAGTAAGCTTCTTCATCTCGTTTAACTGGCGGGTTATTTCCGCCGCACCGCACTAGACAATTTATCAATATATCTATGCAAAACCTAGTTTCGATAATTTATTATCAAGGAATAGTACACAAAATTGAATTATTTGGGGCAGTACTATGGGTAATGTAGATCAACGAAAGCTTTTATCGGTGCTATGTCATGGATCAATATTTTTTAGCTATACGATTTTGTCTATCGGAGTACCCATTGTAGTTTTACTAACAACTGATGATTCAGTGGTCAAAGAAAATGCTAAAGAGTCTCTCAACTTTCACATTAATATTTTCATTTATGTTGTAATTTCCGTATTGTTAATTGCTGTTTTGATTGGTATTCCTCTACTATTTGTATTTGGGATCGTCAGCATAATCATGCCAATTATTGCCATTGTCAAGGTTCTGGATAATTCTGACATACCCTACAAGTATCCGTTTATTTTTCGATTTTTTTAGCTGTTGGTGAAATATTTTGTAATTGGTAGGGGCAAATTGCATTTGCCCAATGTAGCAGTTATCGGTATCGAAATATATTGCAATGGGCATTCAAATATCAATGGGCGTATTCAATACGCCCCTACAGTGCTGTCGTGTAACACTTGAAGGTGCAGAATATGGGTTGAGATGAAATGTAGATGAAAGTTCTATGAGAAAAGTTTCATGACCAGAGGGCAATGAATCTGTCATAGTGGCTTTTGGTGAAATTGCGCAAAAACAGGGGACTAAAGTTTAACTGCTTGTACCCACAAAAGTTTTTGCACCCCAAAGCAAAAAACCGAGTTTGGTAGTGCCTAACTTTTTCTCAGTGAGTTAGGCACTATATTTACGTATATCGGTTTCATGCAGTTTACCAGTGACCAAACTTTACTATGATGGGCTATGATGCAGGGAAATTTCATCTCATTATTAGATAACCAGCTGATTCAAACAGCCTTGGAAAAAACGATTTCTGTCTTCTTTATTTTGGTATTTATCGCTGTTGCTATAGTAGCTTTTTCCATTTCAGTAGTATTGGTGGCTGTAGTCTTTCCAGTTTTTAAACTCTTTAAAGCCTCAAAACCCAGATTTATGACAATCCCATCTGAATCAACCCATGGGATTTGCTTTGAGGAGTAAGCAGTTATCTTAGGGAAGAGCAATAAGGTTAAAAGCTACTTTATAAAGAAATCTGGATCGCGTATAGTGTCAAGGTTTAGCAAAAAAAACTAAGACGCAATATGGTAAGAGAGCTTGAGCGAGAACGTCTCAAAGGTGATAAAGCGACAGGACAACTAGAGGGAGTCGATTTTCCAGAAACAGCACCCGCTGCAAACCCGGTATTTTTCAGAACCTACAGCCGTCGGACAAAAAACGAGCGTGAAACTTGGAAGCAAGTTTGCGATCGCACTATGGGAGGCTTGAGTATATTAGGTAAACTAACCCCTCAAGAAACAAGCCTCTTAGAGCGGATGATGCGCCAGATGAAGAGTCTTCCTTCTGGGCGTTGGCTTTGGGTGGGGGGCACCGAATGGCTCAGCAATCCCCAAAATTTCTCCGGTGCTTACAATTGCACCAGCACCAATGTGGTAGATTGGCACTCCTTTGGTTTGATGATGGAGTTAGCCATGATGGGCTGTGGTACCGGTGCTGTTCTAGAATCAAAATACCTCAATCAGCTTCCCAGTATTCGCAATCAGCTCAATGTAACCTTACGGGGTGAAATTGGCTCTCAGAATCTCAAGCAACGTCGTGAGGAAACCGAAGTCCAGATAGAAGGCAACCAAGTCACAATCTATGTAGGAGATTCCCGTCAAGGTTGGGTACAGTCTTATCAAACTTTATTGGAACTATCCACTGACGAGCAGTTTCCAGGAGAAGTTAATGTATCAATTGATTTGAGCAATGTTCGTTCAGCAGGAGAACCCCTCAAAGGATTTGGTGGCGTTGCTAACCCAGTTAAGTTGCCAGAACTTTATCAACGTTGTGCCTCTATTCTGAACCGAGCGCTAGGACGACAGTTAAATTCAGTAGAGTGCTGTTTATTAATTGACGAAGCCGCAGTAGTTGTTGTTGCCGGAAACGTCAGGCGCAGTGCTGGTATGAGGCAATTTGCCTATGATGACGAGCGAGGAGCTACTGCAAAAGATAACTTGTGGCAACAAGGTGAAGACGGTAACTGGCGGATTGATCCAGAGCGTGATGCTTTGAGGATGGCCAATCACACCAGAATTTTTCATCACAAACCCTCAGAACAAGAGTGTATCGCAGCTGTTCGCAAGCAATACTACTCTGGAGAAGGGGCAATCATGTGGGCTGGTGAAGCCGTAGCTCGAGCTAACTGTGATTTGCTACCAACTTCAGAATTGAGAGTTGAATTTTTGCAATCTTACGAACAAGGAGAAGCAAAGCAGTGGTTACAAGCAAACTACCCTCATTTGGCTGCTGATGAGATAGAACATCGCTTGGCTCGTTTAGGCTTGAATCCCTGTGGTGAAATCATTGGTTCTAACTTCCATTGCAATTTAGCGGAAATTCACCTTAATCAAATTGATCCGCATAATGAGAAAGAACAGGAAGAAGCTTTTACGGCTGGGGCTCTCTCAGTTGCCATACTACTCAACCACCAATTTGTTGAAGAACGCTACCAAAAATCACGGGAATTAGATCCAATTGTTGGTGTTTCTTTTACAGGTTTATTCGACTTCTTTGTTCAAGCCTTTGGTGTAGATTGGTTACACTGGTGGACTCAAGGACGCCCAGAAACAGTTACAGGCTTGAAGTTTAAGCAAAAAGAACAAGAATATTTGACCCGTTGGCGACAGATAGTTGAACGAGTAGTTTGGGAATATTGCGATCGCCATGGACTTAAACGCCCAAATCGCTGTACCACAGTACAACCTTCTGGCACAAAATCCCTACTCACCGGAGCATCCCCTGGTTGGCATCCACCAAAATCAGTGCGCTTTTTGCGGCGGGTAACCTTCCGGAAAAATGACCCGGTGGCTTTAGCTTGTATCGACTACGGCTATAGTGTGATTCCCTCTCAGTCTGATAAAGATGAAAAGGGCAATCTGCTAGATGATGCCTTTGATGAGCGCTGCTCGGAATGGCTGGTGGAAATCCCCGTAGCTGTATCTTGGGCTGATTTACCAGGAGCAGATAAAATTGATATTTCTCAGTTCTCAGCCTTAGCACAAATGGACTTTTGTCTACAAGTTCAAAAGTATTATGTTGCCCATAATACTTCTGCTACTGTTGAACTGCGGGAACCAGAGATTGAAGCATTAGGTAGTCGAATTTATGAGGCTATTCGAGATGATGAAGGCTATATCTCCGCAGCTCTGTTAGCTCGATTTGACTCCTATCAAACTTTCCCCCGCTTACCATTCGAGCCAATATCGAAACAGCAGTATGAGCAACTGATGGAAGAAGTCAACATCCGGCGCAAGACGGATAATTTTTATACTGCTTTAGGACAATATGATTTAGGTAACTTAGAACAAGCTGGCCCAGCGGGTTGTGATTCCGACAAGTGCTTGTTACCAGAGGTAACTCCAAAGTCTTAACTCATTCCCCGTACTTTAGCCGGGGTGTTAGGTGTTATTAGTTGTTAGTTGTTGGTTGTTTGTTTGTAAAAAAACAAATAATACCAAATCCGGCATACATAACCCTGTTATCTTCAGATTGTAGAGACGTTGCATGCAACGTCTCTACAGGGTTTTCGTCGTTTGCTCAAAACGGATAGGTTGAACTCTTGCTCCTCGTACACGGGTGAGATTTTCTCTCCGTTTTTCGAGGAAACGAGTCGCACTAAATTCTTAATTCTAAATTCTCAATAACCGATGTCCGTTAAAAACCGCTATCCTAATCTAAAAATCGGATTTCTACTGTCTGAATCAACTAATCGAGCAAAAAGGTTACACTGAAGCTGAGTTATCGTTAGCATAGTCATTTGCCACACTCAATGCCCAAATACACGGAAATTAAAGTAAGTGATTTATGTCTCTCAACATTAGTCCCACATTTGCTTCACCCCAAGTAGCAGCACAAGATCAACAAGCCTTAAAAAAAGTCTGGGAGAACATTCAACCAGATAGTTGCCCTTATTTCTACAACTTCCATATGCACACGAGATGCTCTGATGGTCAACTTGAGCCAGAAGAGTTGATACAGCAAGCAATCTCTATTGGTCTTAAAGGTCTGGCAATTACCGACCATCACAGTGTAGCAGGCTACTTTGCAGCACAAAGTTTTCTAGAGCAGTGGCAGCAATCGTCCAAACCTACCACAATTCCTCACCTGTGGACTGGTGTTGAAATAACCTCTGACCTTTTGGGGACTGATGTTCATATCCTGGGTTATGCTTTTGATCCCAAGCATCCTAACTTACAGCCGTATTTACATAACCAAGTAAGCTCACCAAAAATTCCTCAGGCTGCTCAGGTGATTACTGCGATTCAGCAAGCAGGGGGTTTGGCTGTCTTGGCTCACCCGGCTCGCTACCGACGCTCACTAGAACAGTTGATTCCGGGGGCTGCTGATTTGGGTATTGATGGGGTTGAAACTTACTACGCCTACAGCAACCCTAAACCCTGGCAACCTAGTCCCAAACAAACCAAGAAAGTAAAAGAGCTGAGTGCTATTTACAATTTGTTTAATACCTGCGGTACAGATACCCACGGTTCAAACTTGCTATGGCGTGTGTAAGTTAGTTGAAGGCAGAAGGCAGGAGGCAGGAGGCAGGAGGCAGAAGGCAGAAGGCAGGAGGTTTTAATCCGACATAATCTAGAATATGGTCATTAAGTTATCAAGAGTTTCACCAACCCATAGCAAAAGGTTGAACTCTTGCTCCTCGTACACTTTGAGATTTTCTCTCCATTTTTTGAGGAAACGAGTTGCACTACATTCTTCATTCTAAATTCTAAATTCTAAATTCTTCCTTCTTCCTCGCGCTTGAAGATTAATTTATAATATCCCAAAGAACCTTGGTTGGTATTAAACGTAAAAGGCATTAAGAGACCGGCAACGGCATTTCTAACTAGGTATCTGGGCAGTAACCAAGTGAAAAGTTTTGAGCGCCAGTGAGAGCGAAAAAACAGTTGTGACAGCCCTCCCAAGTGCGAAAGAGTCGGTTGGATGGCGAAAGTTAAGTCTTCTTTTGTTTCTAGAGCAAAGCCCACATTTTTAGCAACCTCGGTGAAATCTTCAACTTCAAAGAAACCTTGTCGTATTGCCATACTCACTTCAGTCAGTTGAGTTATAGTTTGTATTTCTGGAGAAAAATTTTCCAGTTTGGTTTGACGATAACCATCAAAAATAACCAATTTCCCTCCCGGGCGGAGGAGGCGGAAAAGTTCAGCTAAGGTGACGGGGAGTTGATCTGAGTGGCACAGACACTCGCAAGCAAACACCAGATCGAAGGATTCTGAGGGAAAATTTAAGCCATTAAAGTCCCCAATTTGAAAAGTTAAGTTGGTTAAATTCCTGACTTTGCGACTAGCTAGGGCAACATGGTGCGGTGTTAAATCGATGCCAACAAATTGAGAACTGGGATATTGCTGAGCTAAAAATCGACTATTAAATCCTTTGCCACAACCCACTTCTAAAACCTTCTTTCCCCCCAACTTATCCACTTGTTCAGCAACCATTCGAGGTTGAGCCTGGTAGCCATCAGCGTCAAAAACACCATCAAAATTTAAGGCCATGTGAACAGCATCTTCAGCGGAATGATAGAGACGATAGCCTAACTCACTCTGGGTATAGTAAGGAACAGTAAAATCAGCATCAAATTCTTGTAACATGCGATCGCGACCAAAAACGTGATCGATTTGAGCGATCGCATGTTCTAAAGTAAGTTCTTCGGTTGATTGAGAAGCATTATTTTTTATACCTGCTGTCAGCAGTTTCAGAATTACTTTTTTCATACTAGTGCCGTGACCCAGCTAAAATAGTGTATGACGTAGGTTGGGGGTCGCGATCGCGTAACCCAACGCCGGAGTACATTCTGTTGGGTTTCACTTCGTTCCACCCAACCTACAGTTTTAGTCGTTCCACGCGACTAAATTCTAAATGCTAAATTCTACTATGCCTTATATTGCCCAAATTCTAATTTATCCCATTAAATCCCTAGACGGTATTGCTGTAACTAAGGCAAAGGTTCTTAAGAGTGGTGCCCTAGAGCATGACAGACAGTTTGCTATTGTTGATGAGCAAGGTAGGTTTGTTAATGGTAAACGTAATTCAAAAGTTCACTTGCTGCGTACTTCATTCAATTTAGAAGCTCAGACTGTTTCCCTGCAAGTTCACCAAACAGAGCAAAAAGCAGTTTTTCACCTTGAGCAGGAACGGAGGGAACTAGAAGCTTGGTTAAGCAACTATTTTGGTAAAAAAGTACAACTGCAAGAGAACTTAGTGCAAGGTTTTCCTGATGATACCAATGCTAATGGTCCAACTCTGATTAGTACTGCTAGCATTGCTACTGCTGCCGACTGGTTTACTGACATCAGCAGTGAACAGATGCGACAACGGTTGCGGGCCAATGTGGAAATTGCTGATGTTCCTCCGTTTTGGGAGGATAGGTTGTTTGGGGAAAGTGGCAATATAGTTGAGTTTCAAATCGGCTCAATTCGCTTTGAAGGGATCAATCCTTGTGCTCGTTGTATAGTACCAACTCGGGATGCTCTGAGTGGGCAAGCTTATCCAAACTTTCAGAAAATATTTGCTGCCAAGCGGAAAGAAACTTTGCCCTCTTGGGTGTCTTCATCTCGCTTTAATCATTTTTATCGTTTGAGTGTTAATACCCGCATCCCAGAATCGGAAGCAGGTAAAATCTTACAAGTAGGCGATGAGGTGAGAATTTAGAATTTAGAATTTAGAATTTAGAATTTAGAATTAAAGAGTTAATTGTCCAGGTAATTTAAAGATATTTACTTCAAGATTATTCCTAGATTTACTATTTAGTTATATTACCTAACACCTAAAACCTAACACCTAACACCTAACATGCCTTCAGCTACAGAAAATAAAGACCAACAGCATCCCCAAGAAAAACGCGATCGCGAAATTGTTGAGCGCCTCTTACGGGAACCTCCTAATGATTATAACCGAGCTGAACTAGCTAGATTGCGGATTCGTTATGCTGGCTTTCCTGGTGCTAGAGAGATTCAAAGTAACCTAGATCTCATTCTAAATAAGTGGCAGTTAACTGAAGAGGAACTATTTGAGGTAACTCGTCAGCTTCATGCTGAGGGTAGAGCTTACCAACGTGGAAACAACTCAGCAAACCAAGAAGATTGGACTT
>JAAHGL010000268.1 GCA_010692635.1 Symploca sp. SIO2C1
GGTATAGATGTTATCATTGTTCTCTATTTTAACAGAGAACGAAGTAACTGAAGCAATTAGAGTTACTTTTACCCTGGTTAAATGAACGAGGTTTTGAATTTTGTTTTTTGAGGTGCAAGATCTGAGTTATATCAGGAAAATACGGTTAAGTAATCCTACTTTTGATACTGTATATTCCTAATCAGTTAAATGTGGCAAGCATATGCAAGAATAATTTGAGGCTTTGTCAATTGCGAATTTTAGCGTAAGTAATCAAACAGATAAAACTGTATGGAAAGTTTTCCTTGATAGCTAATTAAACCTCTAACATTTACAGAAATTACCTTGTAACAAGCTGTAAGCGTGCCATCACCCTTGATAGAATTCACAGTAGGAAGCACTAAGGAAACCATTGCTATGACTCTCAAAGAGCTAAAACAACATCTATTAGCCCTGAGTCCGTCTGAAAAAGTAAAGGCAATTGAGCTACTAGCTCAGAGCTTGGGTAATACCTTCCCAGGAATCGAGAAAACTACTGGTGTTTGTGGTGGAGACGCTCGCATCACCAATACTCGCATTCCGATTTGGGTTCTCGTGGAAGCTCGTCGCCTGGGGTATAGTGATCGTGATCTCCTAAAGAGCTATCCAACCCTCTGTGTTGGCGATCTAGCCAATGCTTGGGCTTATACTCAAGCTTACCCTAATGAAATTGAACGCGCGCTCCAACGCAACGAGGCTGCATAGTTAATGGCACGTTTTTATGCCGATGAACAATTTCCTTTCCCTGTAGTAGAGTTATTACGTAACTTAGAGCATGATGTTTTGACTGCTCAGGAAGCGGGTAATGCAGATAAAGGAATTCCGGATGAAGCCGTGCTGGCGTTTGCTATCTCCCAAGAACGGACAGTTCTGACAATTAACCGAGATGATTTCATCCGTCTACATCGTCTTGATCCTAAACATTTCGGCATTGTTGTTTGTACCAACAATCGCAATTGGGAACAGTTCGCCGTTCGGATCGACGAAGCGGTTAAACGAGAGGAACCAATGCTTGGGAAATTGATTCGCGTCGTGCGTCCTGCCAATTGAAGCTTTAACTCTAATGATAAACAACCAACAAACCATAATAAAAGCAATTCAGGCAGCTCGTGAAGGGGTTGCTCTAGCTGACTTATCCCATTGGGGACTACTGAAAATCTCCGGCGAGGATCGGCTGCGCTATCTACACAATCAAAGCACCAATGACTTCCAAAAACTTCAGTCAGGTCAAGGCTGTGATACGGTGTTTGTCACTTCTACTGCTCGCACTATCGACTTAGCAACTGCTTATTTAACTGAGGATGCGGTTTTAGTGCTGGTGTCTCCCAATCGACAGCAACAAATGATGGAGTGGCTCGATCGCTTTATTTTTCCGATGGACAAAGTAGAATTAACGGATATATCCAGTGAGAATAAGATCTTTAGCTTGATTGGGCCAGAAAGTGACGCCCTTTTGGCAAACTTGGGTGTAGAGAGTAGTAGTAAAGCTTATGCTAGTCACCAAGAGCTAATGGGTGAGCTAAAAGCGCGCGTTGCTATAGGTAGTGGCTTGGCACTGCCGGGATATACTCTGATTGTTCCCATGGCTGAGGCTCTGAAGCTTGGAGATACTTTAACTCAAGCGGGAGCTATTCCTATAGAGAATCAGACTTGGGAACAGTTGCGTATTCAACAGGGGCGTCCAGCTCCTGACTTTGAACTGACAGAAGATTATAATCCCCTAGAAGCAGGTTTGTGGCAAACTATATCTTTTGAGAAAGGTTGCTATATTGGTCAAGAAACTATTGCCCGATTAAATACTTATCAAGGTGTTAAACAAAGACTTTGGGGGATTCGGCTTGATGCTCCTGCTGAACCTGGAACAGTGGTAACATTGAATGGTGATAAGGTAGGTAAACTCACTAGTTTTACAGACACAGAGCAAGGAGCATTTGGTTTAGTCTATATCCGCACTAAAGCTGGTGGTGTAGGTCTTAAGGTACAGGTGGGAGAAGTTGAGGGAGAAATTGTTGATGTTCCCTTCTTAACCCATGAATAAATGAAAATTCCCCTAAAACCTAAAACCTAAAACCTAAAACCTAACAATGCAAGTTTGTTAAGAAGCACGTTAAAGTCTGCAACTACACTATCGGAATTGTCAGGTGTTAGCAGTGGAACGTGAACAAAGATACAATTCATCTTAAAATTCCGCCCTTGCAAATGCTTTAAAACTTGGTAGTAAAGTCCCTCACAGACAAATTTACCTGCATCATCGCTAATCTCTGTTGCTGCTAACCCAGCCATTAATTGATTTAAATCCACGGATGTTTTGAGTAGAGCATCTCCACAAGTGGCACAAGATTCTACTGTTAATTGGGTGCGCTTTTCGGCCATCCCGCATAACAAAATACTATCAGGTCGTAAATTTTCAATCTTGGCAATGACACGGTTGCTAGCCTGGAGAATATTAACTGGCAACTGTCTTAAGTAGCTCAAAGAGTGAGAAGAACTCTCATGCTGGGAGATGTTCTCTAGTAAATCATCAGATGAATTAGATGTTTGATGAGGTAACCAGGTTTGAAAAGAGGTTAGAAGAAGTTTTCTGGGCATAGAGAGCATTAGAATGGAGACAGCTTGAATGTAGGGGAGAATTGGTTCATGCCAGTAATTGCTGTTGTAGACTACGACATGGGAAATTTGCACTCTGCTTGCAAAGGCTTAGAGAAAGCTGGAGCAACAACTAAAATTACCGATTCCCCGGCAGATATTGAGGCAGCAGATGCAGTGATTTTACCTGGAGTGGGAGCCTTTGATCCAGCAGTACAACATTTGCGATCGCGCAATTTAGCTGAACCAATTAAAAACGCCATCTTCAGCGGCAAACCCTTCTTAGGGATCTGCCTAGGCTTACAAATTTTATTTGAGGGTTCTGAAGAAGGCAAGGAACCAGGACTAGGAATTGTTCCTGGCACTGTGCGCCGCTTTCACCCAGAACCCGGGATAACTATTCCCCACATGGGTTGGAACCAATTGGAGTTTACTCAACCAAATTGTCCTTTGTGGCAACAGTTACCAAGTAAACCCCATGTTTATTTTGTCCACTCCTATTATGTTGATCCTGCTGATCCTACTATCAAGTCAGCTACTGTTACCCACGGTAGTCAGACAGTAACTGCTGCGATCGCCTGGGATAATGTAATGGCGGTACAATTTCACCCAGAAAAATCTTCCCATGGGGGATTGCAAATTTTATCTAACTTTGTAGCGCAAGTTAAGACAACGGTGCTCGTTTGAAAATGGCTTTTAGCCTAGTGGGACGACAATGCTAAATCTGTAGGTTGGGTAGAGCGCTAGCGACACCCAACAAATCCCGACATCGTTGGGTTTCGTTCCTCAACCCAACCTACACTCATACCCATAGTTTTAGTCTGGACGAACTACTAGTGCAGCGCGGCAAAAGTAACTGACCAGTTTGAGATGGTTATAATCCTTACTCTATAAGCATTCTAAATTCTTAATTCTTAATTCTTAATTCCGCGCAGCGGCACTAGCATTAAAACTCAGGTGACCACAAGTCCGAAACTGCTACCTCAAAACCAGGAAGCAAATCGGGAATACTCAGAACATCACCATCACCCAAAACCACTACTTCAACACCCTGACGGTAAATCTCAACCCTGTGCTTCTGTGGATTAATCAGAATACCTACTTTTGTTCCCTGAGATAGGAAACCCTGAATCTTCTTCCTGAGGGCTTTCAACGAATCCGTGGGAGACTGAACCTCAAACATCAAATCAGGAGCCAGTTGTGCAAAGGAAAGAGGGCTAATTTTCATTCGTTCTGCTATTACGAATGAAATATCGGGCGCTCTCACATCTGAGTTAGGAAGCTCAAAACCTGCACTTGAAGCCGTTACCCGTCCTAACTTACGGGGTCTAGTCCAATTACCCAATACCCTGACTACTTCAGCAACTACTTCATCTGATTGATACCCCGATGGACTCATGATCGTAATACTCCCATCTACTAACTCCATGCGATACTCAGGATGCTCTGCTTGGAGTTTCTCTAGGTCTTTGCGTGTCAGAGTTGTGAGAGTTCCCATTGTACTTCCCCCTCAAGCCTACATCTAAATTATGCCAATTCTAATGCCTCAAGGAACAGGAGACAGGTGTTACTTGTTACTTATTCAGTAAGCTCTATGTAGGGTTTGCTGAATAAGTAGTCAGGAGTCAGGAGTCAGGAGTCAGGAGAATAGGAGTTTAGAATAGTCTTTAAAGGGGATTATGGGTTAAGAAGATGCAAGGTTTTTGCATTGATGAGCTCAATTTTATTGCACTTTTCAAGGAAAATAAAAGCTTGAAAGCCATACCAGACAGCGCTTTCAGACTCTTGCAGCAAGCCCTATGTACATCTGAAATGCTGAAATCCACGACTAAGAGACAGCTCCTCATCAGCATAAGTACCGGTGCTATCTTTTAACCAAATCTCATTCCCAGTCGTAATCTTACCGATAACTGCTGCTCCTTCCCCTAGCTGTTCCACCAATACCTCAGCTAACTCAGTTGGTAGGCACAACACCAATTCAAAATCCTCACCACCATACAATACCCAGTCCCAAACTTGCTCCAGGGACACTAGTGCATCCCGGCGGAAATCACCCACCGGTGACAAAGGGTTAAAAACCTTACCGTGCAAACTTTCCTTCCTTCTGCTTTCTGCCTTCTGCTTTCTGCCTTCTGCCTCCTGCCTCCTGCCTCCTGCCTCCTGCCTTCTGACTTCTTGCACCACCTTGTTCAAGACAAGTGGCAGGGGAATTCTCGTTCTTTCAACTACAGCACCGACTCCACTAGCACGGCATATTTGGACAACTGCATCTGCTAAACCATCGCTGCTATCCATCCCGGCTAGGGAAATGGAGGATTGAGAATCTAAGATATTTTCAAGTAAGGGCAAAATATCCAACCGAGGCTGGGGACGCTGGTGAGCGTGAATCAAAGACATACGCTCAGTTTGAGTGAGGTGTAAGCCGAATTCTGGGTTGAGTAATAATTCCAAACCCCCTCGTGAAATCCCGTGTACCCCACTTACAACAATTGCATCCCCCACTTGGGCAACTGAGCGACGAATAGTACGATGAGGGAAAACTTGACCAAAGGCGGTGATCGAGATGCTAACTACCGGAGAACGACAGATATCGCCTCCTACTATTGGTACATTGTACTGTTGCAAACATTGGTTAAGACCCTGATAGAGCTCCTCAACCCAGCTAACTACTACATCACCACCGACACTTAAGCCGACAGTAATTCCTAGGGGAGATGCTCCCATTGCTGCTAAATCCGACAAATTAGCAGCAGCAGCTCGCCAGCCGACATCTTGAGGACTGGTGGTGCGATCGCTAAAATGGACTCTATCCACCAAAACATCTGTTGTCACTACCAGGGATTGGCCCTGCTCTGGAGCAGGAATCACTGCTGCATCATCCCCAACAATATCTCGTGGACAAAAGGGTTGCAATCGTGCCAAAAGTCCCTGTTCCCCAATATCTCGTACTAACAGGGAAGAATTTCGACGGCTCATAGTCCTAGTTTATTCAGAGATTAGCTATTAGCGATTAACCATTAGCCATTAGCCATTAGCCATTAACCATTAGCCATTAGCCATTAACCATTAGCCATTAGCCATTAGCCATTAACCATTAGCCATTAGCCATTAACCATTAGCCATTAGCCATTAACCATTAGCCATTAACCATTAGCCATTAGCCATTAGCCATTAACCATTAGCCATTAGCCATTAGCTTTGAGCGTGTTTCTCAAGAGTCATACAGATTGATCGATAGAAGGGTGTCTGCGCAGTTTGGGGAAACGATAAAATGTATCCCCATCCAGATCAACTTCGGGAACAGCTCCCAACTGTTCCACTTGCTGCTCGAGATACTGCTTCGCCTGTTGCACATCCACCCTTGATGCTGCCGTTAGTTGAATCAGAGAAATACAACTGCCTTGTTCTTCTAGTAGGCGATAGAAGGCATCTTCCAATTGTTGCCGACTAAAGGCATCTTCTAGCCGCTGTTGAGGAGTCTGGATACTCCGGCGCAGTAATACCCTTACCAGGGCTACCAAGGTAATTAACAGTAGTATGTCAATGATGATCGGCATAAAGGTGTTAGGTGTTAGGTTTTATTTCTTAAGAAACTCCCCCTACTGAAGGCTCAACCAAATTCTCGGCTCCTTCAATAACCTTAGCCGATTCAATGACATCACCTACTTTGAGTTGGCGTAATAATTCTTTGTTTTCTACCACATAACCAAAGACAGTGTAACGCCCATCTAGGAGGTTAACTCCAGCTGGAGTTAGTTCTGCTTCAAACAAGAAAAAGAAGAATTGGGAAGAGGCTCCATCGGGGTCATTTTCCGGACGAGCCATCGCCAGGGTACCATAGGCAGAGAAGGGAAGTGCTGTCTCTTCACGGTAAAGACCAGCTTCTTCTAGAGTAATGCCATAAATTGGTTCTGAATCACCCTTAAGTAAAATTTCTAAGGGAATTGCACGATATTTGTCAGTAGTTGGGTCAATAAAACCGGTTTCTGGTCCTGGTGGATCACCTGCTTGTAATACATAATATTCTTCAGCACGGTTGAACTCGATACCATCATAGAATCCCCGTTGAACCAGATCGACAAAGTTACCTGCGGTGACTGGAGCACTATAGCCATCAACTACTAGAGTTAAGCTACCTTTATTCGTGGTCATTTCTATTGTGGCACGACCCTTGAGTTGAGGTAAATTACTGTATTCCGATGGTACTTCAAAGGGAAACTCGGTTACCATCAACTTTTCTAGTTCACCAACTTGTTCAAGGAAGTGGTGTCGCTCATACCAAATTTTTTCCTTATCCTTAGCCTCAAGCGCTGCTCGGATTGCAGTAAGATCCTCGTTCATCAGGGAAATCAATGCTTGTGCTTGAGGTTTTTTCTCCTCCGGGATATCAGCAAGAAGTTTCTCTGGCTGACTCAATCGCCTGGAAGCTTGCGCCACATCTTTGCTGACTCCACTCCAGCGCTTACTTCGTAGTTGAGTAGAGATATCTTCCAGACTAGCTTGAATATCTCTGATTTCCTTGTTATCTATTGGTAGGGAATAGCGCAACAAAGCCTGAGCATCTGTAATTGCATTGCCCCCTGGTAATCGACTCTCACGAGCCGGTTGATCATTACCAAAGTTCCACCAAGCTCCACTAAGTCCCAGTGAAAGAGTCACCAAGAGCAGTGCTAAGACGCTGGTTTGAGCCAAACGTTTGCACCAATCTAGTAAAGAAATTTGTAAAGATCGCATAAATATATCACGCTTTGGCTTAGCAGCAGTAGGTTGAGGCTTATCCATAGCCTAAAAACTTCCTTTCCCATCTTGCCATGAACAGTTGCACACTAAAAGGTTTTCTATCGCCTTAAAATCACCATATGTGTCCCTACAACTGGATTACGCGCAACTAGAGTACCATCTAGGTCATTCATTTCCAGTTTGCTAAAATCCAACTCTACAGCTTGAGCTAGGATTTGATCTGCTAAATTATCTTGCTGTTGAGTTTCCAACTCGTACCAGCTATTGCTGACTTTGACAATGAGACGACTTTCTAAGAAATTAGCTTGGATTGCCTTAATTAGTCCCTCTCCATATTCCTCAGTAATCTCAACAACTTGATTTTGAATCGCTGAGATTAGGCTTTGTTCTGGGGTTAGTACTGGTGGGGGAGGTGGTTCTACTGGTACTAATTGTGGTTGCTCGGGTGCTTTCAATTCTGGGGGAGCTTCAATAGTAGGACGAGGAGTTTTTTCTTCCTGTGCTGAAGTTTGTGGTAGTAATGCCACCGTTGTCAACAGAAGAACAACAGTAATAGTTGCGATCGCACCAGTCAATCCCCAATCCGATAGCTTGTCATTCCATGATGCGGGGAACAGGGAACGGACTTTCCCTAAAACTGCATCCCAAAAAGTCTGAAGAGAGTTAAAACTAGGAAGTAGGCGATCGGTTAGTTTTGTTTTCTGTAGCTGGGGCACCCAATCATCGACAGACTCTTCAGCTGGTTCTGGGATATCGGAAGTGGAAGGAATAAACCCTGGTTCGGTAGTATCAGCAATATTCCGTTTTGGTCTAGTTCTAGAGGGTTTCACAAGGGGAGTAGATTTACTAACTGGTGGTGCCTCCAGTTTGACCACTACTCCTTCTAAGAGTTTAATTGTGCCTCGCAGTAATTTGATTGTCTGTGTTGTGATAAATCCTGGCTCTGGCTTACCCAATGAATCTGTATCTTTCTTGGCATCTGACTCATCTGCTAATGCTTCCAGCGGCATTTGGTTCTGAGCCTCTGCCGATTCTGGTGGCTGTTGTTGCTCTTGTGACATCTAAATTTTCCTCCCAGGCAGCATCAATCTGCTTTTTATTAAAACGTTACGATACAAAGACAGGCAAGATGCCTGTTCCACAAGAGTTTTATCACTGTTCATATCTACACTGCAAAGATTAAAAAGTAAGATCTTCATCTTTCAAATCACTAATAAACATATGTCCAGGAGCATGAGTAATCGCTAATTCAGGTTTGGCTTGTAAAATTGCCAGTTGAGTCGTGACTCCACAAGTCCAAAAAACAGGAACTTCACCATCGTAAACTGTAACAGCATCACCATAATCAGGTTGATTTAAGTCTTGAATACCGATCATTTGTGGACTGCCAATATGTATAGGAGAGCCATGTGCTCTGTTATATCGACTAGTAACTTCCACAGCACGAACAACTTTATTAGCAGGCAGAGGACGCATGGAAACTACTAAGGGACTGGAAAAAATTTTAGTAGAGATACATTTAATATTGGTTTGATACATCGGGACATTTTTTGCTTCTTCTACATGTCGTACTGGTAATCCAGACTTGAGCATGGCATGTTCAAAGGAAAAGGAACAACCAATCAGAAAGCCTACCAAATCATCTCTCCAAAATGACCTGATATTGGTTACTTCTTCAACTAGCTCACCGTGCCGGAAAATTCTGTAGCGGGGAAGATCTGTTCTCAGATCAGCACCAGGAGCGATTAGTTTTGGTTCAGGATCTCCAACTTCTGTGACATCAAGTAGAGGACAAGGCTTGGGATTGCGTTGACAAAAGAGTAAAAACTCAAAGGCTAAAGAGTATGGCAAAACAACTAGGTTAGCTTGAACAAACCCTAGTGCGAGTCCAGGGGTAGGAATATCTAGCTTGCCCTCTCGACAAACTTGGCGTATTTCAGAAGGGTGAGAATATAAATTTAACATGGTTTGTTAATTGCTAATTGCTAATTGTCAATTGCTAATTGCTAATTGTTAATTGCTAATTGTTAATTGCTAATTGCTAATTGTTAATTGCTAATTGTTAATTGCTAATTGCTAATTGCTAATTGCTAATTGCTAATTGGGAATTTATCCCTTG
>JAAHGL010000269.1 GCA_010692635.1 Symploca sp. SIO2C1
TGAGACTAAGGGATTAAAAGAAGAGTAACACCTTCCCCTCAGACCTGAGACTAAAGGGGAAAAACTAAACTGTCAAAAGGTTTGCGTAAATATTACGCAAACCTTTCTTTTTTTGTCCAAAGTCCAATCTACGAAGCAGATAAGATTGCACCAGGCGAAAAACCTAGAAAGAAATGCCCTTCTACAGCTGGTGGTTGTGGCGCTTATGTGCCTATTGGGACAATAAAGTGTAATCATTGTGGATTCTTCTTTACAATTAACCATGCTCCTAAGACCTCACCTAATGGAGCAATGGAGCGAGTAATCAGACACGAACAAGAACAGATAGCCTTTTACCATAGATGGCTCAGAGAAGCTTACAGGAAGAATAAACCCCCAGAATGGGCTGACAACATATTCCAGAGACGTTTTAAAACTTACCCTCTGGACTCTTGGAAGTTGAATGCAGTTTTTCCCAATGCAACAGAGGAAGAGAGAGCTAAGTATTTCAAATATCTTAATGATCATTCCTGGCAATCCAAAAACCCTGAGTACTGGCGATCGCGACAACTTGAACTCAATCTGGGAATAAACGAATTTTCCTAAGTTTGTGAAAAGTGACTAATGACCCGGAAAAAGGTGATACTCTTGAGAAAGTTAGATCAACAGCAACGCAAACGCAAATAGGATTAGACCAAAGTGACCAACACAACCAAATACTTTACGAAGCAGGTTGACGACTACACAATAGAAGTTGTTCAAACCGAAAAAGGACAATTTTATGGAGTTGTTCTCCAAAACAAAAACATTCGTTATACAGGTTCAGTATCAGATGATTCTGAACAAGCAAAAGCGGCTGCAATTCGTAAGTATCACATTCTATCGGAAGATTTGAATGCAGATCCTTCTCAAATTGTTCAAATTGATCCAGAGCTGTTAGTCAATCATCCTCGAAACTCAATCATTTATGCTAATGATGAAAGCACGGATGATTTGAAGGAACAATTAGACATTCCAACTCCATATATTGCTGAATACAAAGTTACACCAGAAGGGGTGATCATTAGTGGTCACAGGCGTAATTACGTGATCACACAGTTACTCAAACCCAAAGATGATCAAGAAGGTGTTTTCCGGTTTGGTACTGTTCCTGTAATTGTTAATAGCTACGATTCATCGGAAGAAGAAGCGATCGCGCTAGTAACAGAAAACCTTTATCGGCATAACAAATCAGAAGATACTTTGCTAGCAGAAGCAAGGATGCTGCAAAAGGCTTATGCCGAACTGGGAAAACGGAATCAACAAACTAAAGGAGTTAAAAAAGGTTCCAAAATTAATAGTTGGAGACAGGCGGCTGAAAAGTTAGGAGTGGCTCAAGAAAGTTTACGGCTTAATGTACAAATTGATGATTACATTAACGAACTAGATAATCAAACTCTCTTAATTCTTTGGAAGAAAGTAAAAATCGGTTCACTTAATGCCGCGATCGCCCTCCGAGAAGCAAGGGAAAAAGACAAAGTAAGCGATGAGATTCTAGTCAGGGCTTGCCAGCTACTTACTGGAGAAAAAGAACTGTCTGGTAAGAAAAGAGGACGGTTATCTGCTCAAGTTGCAATTCAAGAAGCAAGAAAACAACTTGAGGAGGAAAGAGCACTTGAGGAAGAAAAGAACTTAGCTAATCCTGCTACTTCTTCTGATTCTGAGCCTTCTAACCCTTCTGAATCTTCTGATAATGGTCTTACTGCCCTTCAAGCCCCTATGCCCCCTGGTGCTGTTACTGGCTCTCCTAAGGTTGTCAACTCCAATACCACAGAGACGGGCGCTGAGGAGGACGTTGAACCCCAAACAGAAGCTCAAGGTGAATCCTTCAGTACTCAAGAGGAACTTTTTCCCGTACCCGCCGATTTTACTGAGGAACAAAAAGAACGCTGGATTAAGGCTAGTAACCAACAAAAAACCGTCTGGACGTTGGCACGAGAAGCGATCGCTAAAGGGGATGATCCCAAAAATAACCGATTGACCCCCCCAATTATTATAGATAACTGCCTAGAAGTTGTAGGGATGGATGAGTTTGATTATGATGTCTTTGCTGACTTGACAAACTTAGATCATATTCCATCTAAGTATCAGTATTCCATCAGGGAAGATTTCACTGCCCGTAGTAAGGAGGGTGAATACATCAACAAAGCAGAAGGTACAATTTTTGCTAATATTCCCTGGAATCGACAGAGCGATGCTTTTAATGCGATCGCCTATTGGATAAAGCAGGATAAAATCCAAAAAGCTTTTATTGTTTCCCAAGCATCCTGCTTAAACATCAACACAACCCAAAAAATAATCAAAGATCATGACATGGTGGTTGCATCCTGGAAAGGACGCTTAGAATACGAGCCAGGGAATATACTTTACTATGATTGCCAATTCCCTAGTGATGGAAGTGACCCCAAAATACCATCAGCTAAAAACCAAAGGTATGAAACAGTTATACTGTTCTATACCAAATCTTTAGAAGAAAAACTAAAGTTTGAAAGAGTTTTTAGTCCTCATGCCTTGGTGACTTTTCAACGTTCAGCGATCGCTGAAGTGCTTGTTGAATCAGATGAAAAAATATCTAAGCCGGTATGGGTTGGAAATGATTGCAACTGGCAAGGCTTCTGTATGAGGGTAGAACAAACCAGTGAGGGGCTTTGGGATGGATACCTCAAAGCAGAACAAGATACAGAAGAAGACTTCATAGAGACTTTACCATCCGATGTTGAGATGAAAGCATTTCTCATGAGTCGAGTTTTGTTGGAAATGATGGATTTTGACGTATCCCGATTTATGTAACTTTCGGTAGTATAAATAGTGAGCGATCGTTATTATCTACGATCGCTTACCCTACTTGTTTTAATTGAACAACAATGCTAAAAGCCAAACCAACAATAGATTCAAGCGCCCCAACACTTGTAACTGCTTTTGGTGGAATGGGAGGTGTAGAGTTTGGAGCAATCCTAAGTAAAATGATTAGACCGATTGCATCAATAGAACTGAATCCCAAGAAGCCCGTGATTAGCGATCGTTTTGAAATAATCCATGATAAAAACTTTTCTGAGTTTGGGCATTGTTTTATTAAGCAAACAGTACAACAGGTAGATTACTCAGTAATAGCTAAACCTTTTTGGTTTCACGCATCACCAGTTTGTTCTAATTTCTCAATAGCTAATTCATTAGGAATAAAAGAATCGAAACAAGATATTAGTAATGCAGAGAACGTTGTCAGGGGAATTAATATTCTGAATCCCCAAATTTTTACACTAGAGCAAGTCCCTGCTTTTGAAAGAGGGAAAAGCTTTAAGTTAATCTGTAATGCACTCATAGAAGATGATTACTGCTACCACTGGAAAGTAGTAGATATGGCTGATTACGGCATCCCTCAAGAAAGAAAAAGGTTATGGTTACTTGCCTGGAAAAATGGGTGTTCCCCTTGGAAATTTCCTCCTATGCAAACTAGGGTAGGTTGGTGGCAGGCGGTTAAAGATATTCCCTTTCAAGCCTCTAGTATGCTTCAAGGACAAGCGATCGCTATTGAGTCTTATCTATATCAATCTCATGCCAATATCCTTTTAGTGGAGCGACTACCAGCGGGGGTAGAAATAAAAATCAGGGAAGCAGATCAACCGTCAATTACTATTAGGCGAATGATGTTTACTGACAAATACAGCATAAAGAGCAAGGAGAAACACAGCTTAATTAACCGCTATCGATTCCTTGATGCCATGATAGAAGGGAAATTTAGGGCACTAAATCTCAAACATATCCAAAGGCTTTGCTCGTTTCCTGATTGGATGGTAGTTCCTCACAATGTTTGTGATATTCCTGCTGTGGTAGGGGTTGGGATGGGCTATGCTTGTTCTCCGCTTTTTGTCAAACAACTGATTGAGTGCAACTTGAGCAACAGCAATTGAAGTTTCACAAACTTAGGAAAGTTGAGCAAATTCCTGACACACTTATTTTAGTATAGTTTTATATTAAAATAGCGGCATTAGGGATAAAAGTTATGGTAGTAAAAACGGGGAAAATAGAAACTAGTTGGATGGAACGAACGCTTGAAGCGATCGCCACAGTTTCAGGAGCAGAGGAGGTAAAAACAGCATTAGAAGTCTTCATTAAGCGACTAACCGAGCTATCAGCAGAGATGAACTACCCGGTAGATCCTAGAGGTTTTTCGGGTAGGTTAGTAATCTTTACAATGCTTGATTTTAATGAAGAAGAACTTGAAAGAATGCGCTCTGTTTTGGGATTGATTCAAGAGTCAGTACAAGTAACAGACAAAGTTGATGATAAGACTGAAGCAATAAAGGCACAAAGACAATTTGAAAAATGTGTTAAGGCGATCGCCGCTGCCTGTGACGGTGCAGGCTTCAATAAATTTGATACTAGTTTTGGTAAGTGGATTGCAGCTCAATTTGAAAATGAGATAGATGTTCCTGTCATCTCCAAAACTCAAGCTCAAGCCGCACACAAAATGATGTGCAAGTATCGCAAGCAATTGGATAGAAACGATTTAGAGTTACCTGATTGGAGCAAAATAGAACCGTTTTATCAGATTGAAGTTCTTAAATCAGAAAAAAGGGTAGAACTCAAAGATTCCTTAATTTATGTCTACACAACAAAAGAGGAAAGTCACCATTTTAAACCCATAGGAAGTGTTGGTTTTGACTGGGATAAGAAAGTTTGGCAATTTAAGCAAGAGAAAGCGATCGCTGTTCTAGAAAAAGCAGAAGAGTTAGGATATCACATTGCTTTAGCTTGTCAACAAATCAAGGAAAAAGCAATTAAGGCAAAGGAACTTAAGAAAGTTGAATGCGATCGCCTAAGGGAGAATACAGACAACCATCAGGGCAGGTAAAGGCTACTACTATCATTAGGTCTGGCATGAAGGTAACGGCTGGTGGTAGCGACTGATTCATGTCCCAAAGTCTGCTGTACGAGATGAATAGGTGCTCCTCTATCTAGGGAGTGGGAGGCGTGAGCGTGTCTTAGCCAATGTGGGCTGACATTACCTTCAATCCCTGCCTTCTTTGCTGCTGCTGAGACAATACGCCAGAGATGATGGCGGTTGATGTGTCCACCCTTACGGCTTCTAAAAATTGGGTCATCACTACCAGAGGAGCCCCTCAGCTTTAACAGTTCTAAGTAAACATCCTCTTTCAACAGCACAGTCCTGGTTTTTCTACCCTTACCATAGACGGTGACTTGTCCAGAGTCGCCACGTTCTTTGAGGTCTTTCCATTTCAGTGCTGAGAGTTCAGTTACCCTTAACCCTCCTGAGTAGAGTAACCGCAGTATTAACCGATTACGCGGGTTAGTCTCCAGAGCAATCATTGTCTGAACTTCCAACTCAGACATAATTCGTTCATTCAAACAGTCCTTGGGCTTCACTTGTTTTAGAGCTGCACCGGGGTTTACCTTTAACACTCCAATTTTATGGGCAAAGGTGAACAGGCTTTTAACTGCTGACGTGGCGGTTTTAATGCTGTTATCCGATTTCCCCGACAGAGTAGCTCTCCAGCCTTGGATATCTGCCAGCGTTGCCAGGTGCAATGGCTTATTCAAGTAAGCCAGGAAGCTTTTAGCATATCTGCGGTAACTACTAACAGTATGTCGCGATCGCCCATCAAGCCACATGGTGATTAACTGTTCATGGACATCTATGGGTTTGACATCGACTGAGATGTTAGGGGATGTTGTGAGGTTCATTTTTGGGGTCAGAATCCTGAGTCAATTATGAAACATAACGTGGCTTATGTTGCATTGAAGCGAGAACAGGATTGATAATCAAGCTACTCGTTGAATAGTCAAGCTACTAAAATATTCTCCTTGACCTTGATCTTGGGGGACATGAATGCTGGGATTGTCTCCAAAAACATTAACTCCGAAAGATGCACCGTATTGATGCGATCGCGTGACAATAACCTCTAACCTAATGGTCGTCATATCTGAAAACGAAACATAATTAGATACAAGGCTAGATTGAGTCAGAGTTAAGCCTGGTGCAAAAGTATCAACACTTCCTCCCATACTTTCCCCCGTTCCCAAGGTCTGACTGTTGGTAACATCCCATAACCTAGCCTGCGATCTCGTTACTCCACAACAAAACGCTCTACCAGTAATGATATATTCACCGGGCTTTACTACAATCTGATTATTGCCAAAAGATTGAATGATACTACCGACATTGTGGATAAGAGTATTCAGAGGGACAACTGACCACTGTTTATCATTAAGAGGGTTACCCCCAAGGCTAGCTGTAGCAAGGCGATGTACTACTTTGACAAAACCTACAGGACTACTAAGTGCTTTATCGATCAGTTCTATGTCACCATCAGCATTAGTAGCTAGTAGCTTATTAGGAGGTAGTTTCCCGTTGCCGTCAAGTTGGCTAGAGAGAGCTGATAGCAGTGTCAAAACCTGATTATTTGACTGTCCTTTGGTTAGGTTGGCAATATTTCCTGTATTGTTCCTGCCAATTACTGTATCTGGAGTCGCCGACAAAGAGGCGATCGCATTCAACACGTTACTAGCAGCTTGATAAGTATCCCTTGGGATAAGAACCATATCAGCATCGTTATCGGTAGCATACAAAGAATTAGCCACCGGGTCGGTAATTCCTGAAGGTAACTCTGTTTTTTCTGACTGAACAATGTTACCTTCATCATCGGTTTCATAAACCTTATTAGGATCTTGGAGTAAGGCAAATTCTTTCAGGCGATCGCCTCCTGCTTTCGATATTCCCAACATAGTCTTAGGAATACTTTCAGTAGTCAGAAACCTTCTTAAGGATTCTGCATACCTAATTGTTTCTTTTATCTCTTCTAGGGTTACTCTCCTGCCTTGAGAGTCAGTAAAAACAAGGTCATCGTAACTAAGTTCTATTCCAGTTCCTCTAACTTTGACACTTGCTTTTTCAATGTTTTCTTCAGTTCCCTCAATAGCAATCAATCTAGTCAACCAGCTTTGTAAGACTTTGAAGCTAGCAGCAACGCGATCGCTTTTAATAAGAGTTTTTATTAAGTTATTTGGATTAGTCATAATCAGTAAGTGTAATCAAATTCAAAGGTTTGATTATTTGCCGAAATCAAAGTAATAGAAGCGGCTACTAATTTAGCAACTGACCACTTATAAGGTAATGCTTGAGGTTGTGCCAATCCATTGATCTTGACGTGAACTAAACCTTGAATAATCCCTTCGAGCTGTTGAACTTCGTACTCAATTGCTTTGTTTAAAATTGCTTCCCCTGGCTTTAAGTTTCCAGGTTTTAAGTAAGAGGCGATCGCTTCTTCTATTATTGCAGCTAGACCACTGGGATCTGTTCCTGGTAAAAAGTTAGCAGCAATAGAAATACTTAGATCGAATAAATTTAAACTGTCTAAACTGATAGCTGCCATTGCAGCTTTGCGAGATAGATAATCTCCCAATTCGGATAGTTGAGCACTGTTTAGCTCGGAGCCATCGGCATTAAGTCCAAAAACTGCAACATAGCCGTTAGCATAACTTTGATAATCTGGTTTTAACCTTCCAATAGCAAGAGCAGTACTCCCTTGCCCCAAGTAGCCTATAACCTCAGCTTCAAAATCATCTTCACTGATTAAAGTATCTCTTCTCCTTAAGGTTCCATAAATCCTATTCCTCCATTCTTCCTCTGTTTCTGGTTCGGTTCCTCCACTAGCAGCTTCCCTTAATGTGATGCTAGCAACTCCAGCAACAGGAGAATAGGAAGCGATCGCCTTTACAGGAACGTTTCCTCTAACTCCAATAGCAAGCGAAACAATACTTACTTCTCCAGTTGCTTGGTAGGCTGCAATGTTCAAATCACCAATTGTTTCAAACTCAATGCCACCAAAAGAGATCCGAAAACCTGACCCCAAGAAAAAAGGACTATTGTACAAAGCATCTAGGGTTACTATTGCAGTAGCTAGGGCTTTTGTCCCACTATTTCTTGTAACACCTAAAGCTTCCAGGCGATCGCGTTCTAGGGTATTAGCTACGTTATTAGCCTCACCGATTGCCACTGCCGCAACAATCGCTACTGCTTCTAGTATCGCTGTTAAGGGTGAGGCTGTCGTAAAATCATTGAGCAATCCGTTACTGATTTCGTTAGCTTTGAATTGCCCAAGTTCCACTAAATCATTAACAATGGTTGTATCTATATCTACCATAATTCATTTTTCACAAACTTAGGAAAGTCTTGAAGCTTCACCTTCTTGATCAACATTCAAGTTGGGGATTATTTGCACATTAAGGGTTTCTCTATTAGGAAAATCAACAGAAACAGCAGGTACGGGAGAAACGTACAAAGACAGTTGCAGCTTAATCCTTTCTTCTACAATCTGATTATCAGACTCAGAAGAAAATGAAAAATAAGGAAGACCAAAGTTAGGTTTTAGCAATCTTTCTCTAGTAGAAGTCTCGCACAAGTGACGTGTGTGAGAATATTGTATCTGTTGCTCACTAACCACAAGTTTGATACTACCACTACCATCAAACCTAAGAGGATAAGCGATGTCTGCCATAAATAAAGTACTTGAAAAACTACCTTCATGTTACCGCCATGATCCAGAGCAATCAAACATTGCTGATGCTTTAACTAGAGTTTCAGCAGACGCGATCGCTTCTGTAGAAGATAAACTTAAAAATTACAGGGCATATTATCTTGATCCAGCAACAGCAAAAGCTGAATGGTTAGATGAGATAGCAAGGTATCACGGATGGGGAAACTACTGGGATAGTACTTGGACAGAAGATATTAAGAGGCAATTGTTGATAAATACAGAGTTTATCTTTGCTAATAGAGGCAATAAGGACGCAATCGCTAAATTGTTTGATATTTTTGAGCTAGATGCTGTCCTTCAGTCAACATCTGGCTTTATCCTGGGAGTAACTTTACTCTCTGGCACATTATCCAACAGTCCTTATGACTATGAGATATCGGTTCCTGCCAATTATGCACCAGGAACACCAGAGAGAGAGTTAATACTGAGGCTTACTAAACAGTTTTTACCTTGTTGGATTAACTTATCTATTACACAGCGTTAAGCTAGGGTATGCTTTACCCAGCAAGGGTTTCAGAGGCAGGCTGCACTTGGTTGCACGAACCTTCGATCTAGGTGAAGTAGTTTCCCCAGCGAGTGGGGAGCAATTCCGTCGATCTGCTGGCTTGATCGTCCTGCTGGATACTATTAAGTTTCCATTCAATTAGTTTCCCCAGCGAGTGGGGAGGGCTCCATTTTAAACCCTTGCCCAGTAAGGCGTCTAGAGGCGGTTTGCGAGGTTCAGCATTTTTGTTAGTACAAAAGCCTTATTTGGACTTTGGACAAAAAAAGAAAGGTTTGCGTAATATTTACGCAAACCTTTTGACAGTTTAGTTTTTCCCCTTTAGTCTCAGGTCTGAGGGGAAGGTGTTACTCTTCTTTTAATCCCTTAGTCT
>JAAHGL010000027.1 GCA_010692635.1 Symploca sp. SIO2C1
CTATATCGGCCATTTCCATCCCTGTGATAGTCACATCGGCAGTACCAGCAGTGATATCTATACCATTGTCAGGGCCAGTAATTGCACCACCAGCATTCAGGGTTACATCGCCGTCTCCTGCTTTCAGTTCCAGCTCTTGCAAGTCCGTTGCTTCATCGATAAATTGGTCACCATCTCCGTCTGAGGTATCAACAGTGAGTTCATCAACTGCTGTGTCAATCCCATTGACTGCTGTCCCAAAGTCTCCCATCCCTGTGATAGTCACATTGGCAGTACCAGCACTGATATCTATACCATTGTCAGCGTCATCAACAATTGAACCGTTAGTTGTATTGAGGGTTACGTTGTCGTCTAGTGCTGTGACAGTTCCCACGGTGATGTTCCCACTAGCACTAGTCACTGTCACGTCCTTACCATCCCCCATCGCTGTCACATTGTTGAGGGTCAAACCATCAAGCTCGTCAACCACCACTGACCCATTAGAGGTTTTAGCATTTAGGATATTAACGTCAGTATCAATATTTATATCGGCCATTTCCATCCCTGTGATGGTCAGATTGGCAGTATTGGCACTGATATCTGTACCAGGGTCACCATCATCAAGAATTGAGCCGTTAGTTGTATTCAAGGTCACTTCATTGCCTAGTGCTGTCACAGTTCCGACTGTGATATTTCCGGCAGTATTAGTAACCCCAATGTCCCCACTTCCCGGCATTCCCGTAACTGTAAGGCCGGAAATACCATTAACCGTCGTTATGTTGATGTCTCCGGATACTGTGTTATTAAGGAAAATCCCACCAGAATCCGTTGTCGCTGCCAGAGCTGTGACTCCTTCTGTCTGAATTGGGTTCATGTTTGCTCCGATACCACTTCCCGCACTCAGCGATAGAGCGCCGCCTCCCATCCGGATGGTGCCCATGCCAGTTATCGCACCTATATTGTTGGTATCTAGACCGCTTGCACTTAAAATGACATCTCCAGTGCTGTTGTTAAAGTTGATGTTAGCATCAAGAACAATATTTCTGTGTGCTTGGAGTGTCAGATTGCTATCATTGCCTGGAGCTGTAATTGGAGATCGAATAAAGATATCACCATCTTGGACGTTCGCTCCAGCAGTCCCAGTCTGAACCACTACGCTGGCGGTTCCGAGTGCTGTTTCCAGGTTACCCACATGGAGGACAGCACCATCATCAGTTGTTGTGAATGGATCGATAATTGACCCAGTTCCCCCAATGTTGGTATTTGTACCATCGGCGGTGTTCTGAATCGTAATATTATTTGGGTCCAGTAGCAATGTACCAATTATCCCAGTAGGTGCGAGGAGGTCAACCTTCCCGCTAAAGTTGAGATGCTGCTTACCCGACACCTCAACAAACCCACCATTGCCAGAGTTGGTGCCGCCACGGGCAGTAATCTCCCCAAAGAATCGAGTTGTATCATCCCCCCAAACAATTACTCGACCTCCATCACCATCCGTCAGTGCATCAGCTTTAATTGTCGAATCTTCATCGACAAAGGTCACTTCAGCATTGGTTACAGTCCCCTGACCCTGATAATCGCCACCAATGCGTACCGTGCCGCCACCATTCTTACCGAATGCCTTAACATTAGCACTAAGCAAACCAACCCGATCGCCCAAAACCTGCACATTACCACCAGCCTTCCCTGGTGCTGTCGTAGATGCATCAAGAGTTCCAGACGCGATCGCAGTCCCTGGCTCTGTAGGAATAGCTGTTCCGGACCCAACCAATCGTACTGTACCATCCAGATCAACCGTTAGTCCTGTCGCCTGACCTAAATAACCCTCAGGCAGTAATTGGGACAACTCCAGGGGCGCATTAGAGCCATTACCATCCTCAGTCACCCCAACTGGCGAAACCCCCACATTCAGCAACTGCCCTTCCTGGCTAATCTCTACCAGATTTCCCCCAGGCACAGCCGCCAGCGTTACATTTCCCTCAGGGGCAGACAATTGACCGGTACTAACAACCGTACCCCCCACCAATGTTAAATTTTGCCCCTGTCCTACAGCCAAATTCCCAGTATTGACAATTGCTCCTGGCTGTGACATCTCCAATCGCATACCAAACGAAGGCACATTAACTGTCAGCAACGGAGCAACTTCTGGATTAGTTGTACTTAAAAACGTCCCATCCGACAGGGTTAAACTCTCAGCCGTACTTCCAAGAAACGAACCATTAATATCCAACGTGGCATTAGGTCCAAAAAAAATCCCATTGGGATTGAGAAAAAACAAATTCGCCTCACCCAAAACCCCCAAGGTTCCCAACAAATGAGAGGGATTGCTGCCAGTTACCCGACTCAGAATATTATCAACTCCCACCGGATTGGCAAAATAAGCTCCTCGCCCTTCCCCAATATTGAACTCCCCAAAACTATGTAACAAGTTGGCACCGCGAATAGCCCCCCCCTCAATCCGATCACTAGGCAGACCCTTAATCACATCTGCTTCTACCCGCGAACTCTCAGGTCCCAGAGTCTCATCCTGAATAATTTGCGCCTCAACTGCGCCAACCCCAGCCAGACACCAAACGCTAAGACTGCCAATTAGGGGCAATAACATCCGCTTCAGCGGTTGACCCTGCTGCTGCTTCCCCAAACCTGAAACTTTAGCCAAAAGCGCTTGAGCTGCACGGAAAAATCCACCCCGTTCCCTTGCCATATCCTATCCCTCGAATTAACAGCAGCCAGCCAAATTACCCCGTCCCAGCAGACTATCAGCCAGCGTCAGTTTTTAGAGTACATTAAACCTCTTGGAAATTTATATCTCTTGCCAAATTATTTTATAGTTGAGTTACTCAACGCCTAGTAGCGATCGCAACACTCTGTTTCATCTTCTTATCTTTACTCTTGAAGCATCTCTCTGGATTCTCTCTTAAAAGCACCCTTGTTACATCAAGTCACAAGGGTGCTTTTAAAATTGAATCAACTCTTGAGCTTTTTGCTTACCCATCTGTTATTCGGATTAGTTGTGGTACACTCTTATACACCCTGAGTCCGAAAATCACCAGTTACTCATAGAATATGACCGAGTTGATAACCTTGAGTGACTTTCACCGCCAGCTGGAGTACTTGCCCCCTCAAGTGCGCCTAGTAGCAGAGTCACTGCTGCTACGCGACCCTGCCTCAGCCAAGGGTTATGTACGGCAGTATCTCGAAGCTCATCCTAGACCAAGGCGTTGACAACCTGGCTTAGTTAACGCCTACAACAGTGACAACTGTCCCGGAGAGACATTAGACAAGCCCCCCTGATGATAAGCCAAATGACACCCAGTACAAAGTGCAACTAAATTCTCAGGGCGATTATCCTCCGGAATGCGATTGTAATGATGCACCGTGAGGGTTTTTGCCATCCTCTCTGAGTGGGATAGGTGCGAGGTATCTTCCCCAGGACGAATGCACTGCCATCCGCACTTGCTACAGCGCCATTTAGCTGACTCTTTGATAGCTGTAGCGATTTCTGACCAATTATCGGGGTAACGGTTGTTCGGCATACGTCAAATTACTTTTCAGTTCATCAAAAACTAACTTCCTTGTAGACAACTCTGAACACATCACAAATAACATAAACCTCCGCCAACCCAGACCCCACCTCAGCACCAAGGGAGCGATCAGGGATAGTGTCAAAAATCCGATGCTGAATGGCAAATTTATGAACTTCTCCAACAGGCACTTCAAAGGATTCGGACACATGAGATAAAGTAGTCAGAGATTGACCAACCAAAGATGCAGCCGATACGGTTTGAGTAGATAATCCCTCCCAAACCTGTCCATCCTCCCTGCGAATACGAATCTGATGCTTATCCACCATTGTCGCTGTAGCGATCGCACTGATAAGATAAGAACCCTCAGCTAAATCAAAAGACTTGCTAGCAGTATCTAGTTGTATCCAGTTATCTGTACCTCCAGCAGTCACCAGGTAATTCAAGTCCCTGTTAATCCAATCAACAGTATTACCTGTACCACCAGCGCCACTGGGAGGTTGCCTATCTTTAAGCGTAGCAAAACTAGCGATCGCAGTTTGAATTACAGGCTTATCGATTGCTACAATCTGTCCCGCACTGTCAGTCGCCAGTAGCTTATTAGGTGGAAGTTTACCATCAGGTGTCAAAGGCAACCCTGCAAACAAACCCAGAGCACTAGCCTGGAATTGCCCAGCACCAGCACTAACTAGTCCCAGTGCAGTAGCTATCCCTTCAGCATACCCTTTGAGATAGTTGTCCCGATTAACCAAAGCTTGCAGCTGCTTCCCCGGTGAAAGTGTCGGATTATCAAGAGTACTAAAAGCCTTCTCCCCTTGTTCAATGTGGGAAACTGGGGGAAAGGTAGTTCCGTTTTCCGTAAAATCAGCCATAATAAATGAATTTAGAATTTAGAATTTAGAATTAGGAAGAGAATTTAGAATTTAGAATTTAGAATTTAGAATTATTTTTTAGCTTTAGTGTTTTTAATGATTGCATGAATGATCGAAATTAATTCGTTAGATTCGTTTAGTAGGGGCAATAATCTTGGCTCTAGTTGTTTCTCGGTAGCAATTAAGATTTTGAGCCAATAATTTGTTTCTCTGGCTTCCTTGAGAGAAATAGTCATTTTATGAATAAAATCTGGTTTGCTTTCAGCATTTTGTGCTTCTTCAACATTGGCTCCAATACTTGTTCCAGACCGGATTAACTGCTTACTTATATCATATCCAGTTCCACCATTCTCTCTCAGGAATTTACAGAGATTAACTATTCTTATGCTAAACTTTAGCGTTCTTTCTTGCAAGTCTTTTTTGGGCATTTTGGAAATGTTTTGATTATTTTATTTCTAAATTCTAAATTCTAAATTCTAAATTCTAAACTCATTCAGCTATATTCAAAACTCCCGTCGTAACCAGTAAAGCCGTCATAGGTAAGAAATGGCAGTTCCTCAAACAGGAAGTCTCCTACAGGTTTCCACTCAATATCTAAGCCGAGTTTTCTACCCTCGGAAGTAACCCTAATTTCAACTATTGCAACCCGTGGTTCGTGGAGTGCGATCGCTTCAAGGATTGCATTTTTTACTACTCTGATTGACTCAGTTGAATTCAGGTCTATCGCTTCATAGAGCCTGCTTTTTTCTATGTCCATCAGAACAGCAGAAATGCTTTCCTGTAATTCCATAAGGGTCGAGGCTTCCATATACCTAATACCTAATACCTAATACCTAACACCTCTTAGTTAAAAATCATGTACATTTCTAAATCCGTTGTCCACCCATCAGAATCAAGGCGATGGATAGCACGACTAATTGCATATTTACCGTTAACCATATCACCCTCAAAGCCCGTAAGTGAGACATTACCTCCAACCATATAACTACCATTTCCTTCAGTTTTCATCCTCACAGTCTGCCGATTTCTGTTGGCAGATGAGAGCGCCCCTGCTGCTCTTTCAACAGCTGAAGCTTCATTAAAATAAATCCCTTCGTTGCGTAAATCTAAGATATCTTCCATTGTCACCGTTGAATCATCAACCTCCACAAAATCTTCTTCATTATTTAAGGTCTTGTAGTTCACAAAAGCACTTTTATAAATATCTTTAGTCCTTCGAGTGAACCTGGGAGTCGGAAGACAATCAGATGGAGTAATGGTTGCAACAATAGCTTCTTGTTCTTGTGCTTCATAGGTTAAAAAACGCAGGTCACCAAACTTAATATTGAACCAATATCCATAGTCGTCAGATATTTTTTTAAGTAATTCCAGCCAAGACTCGGCTCTTATTATATTGTCCTCTTCAATCTTTGAAGCTGTCCCTATTACTAGACTCGCAGGTGCATTCGAGACAACCCTTAGAGCAAACTTTGTGCCACCTTTTTCCGCTTTAAAGTTATTGGCAAATCTGAATAATATAAATTGCAAGCCAACATTTTTTAATTCAACAGCTTCCTTGGTTGCGGCTCCTGATCTATAATCATAAGCCCTTGCTCCAACCCTGATAATATTAGGAGCTAGCTGCACGGCAACTTCATCAACAATATGAGTACCTGTGTTGATTTCGCGATCGCTATCGGCGTATTTAATTCTCACTTCAATAGCATCGCCTTCAGTCAAATTGATTGAACTTGGAGATATTAGTTCTAGCTCCAACAAACCAGTCGCACCAGTCTCGTCTTGGTAAATGACACTGGCAAGACGTGGAACAATCTGATTAGTGATATTAACTTCGTTCAATATAAAACTAGATATCGTTGGTTTCCTTGGAGGCATTTGGTATCTCCTTTTTTCCCCCTTGTTCCATCAAGTCACAAGGGTGCTTTAATCCTTGCTCTGGAGAAAGTTAACTGTACAGTCGATGACTAACGCATCACCTTGATTAGTCATTTCAGTCACTTCCCACCTTAGGCGTTCAATCACGTACAATCCATAGATTTGTTTTCCTATATTGAGCTGTCTTGGCGCTCTCGCTGAAGCAGCAATTAGGAAATTATCAAAACCAGCTTGAGGGTTAGGGATGTTGTAGTTTTCCGAAAACCTAAGCCTTACCTGTACTGTGGCTAATTCTTCTCCAACAACTTGTAAAGCTGGGTATCCAGAAACCTTGGGAATTTGAGCAAAAGGAAAACCATACTCCCCAGATACCCCTAAGGTTTCTGGAACTTCAAACGAAACATCACCAAAACTACCAATCGCCATTAAAACTGTCCCCTATTCCAACGACTACGAGCATCCTTCAATAAATCCATCAGCTCCCGTTCGTATCGGCGTAAACCTTCAATGACATCATTTCTATTACCACCTCCATTGATAGTTATATTGGGAGAAAAGTTAACAGTTATTTGTCCTCCACTAAAATTACTACTGGCTCCAGCTGTGGCAAGGGAAGGAGTTTGTCTATTACCAGAAAATAAATCACTCCTGTAACTTAAGTCTTCAAATAACGTGAGTCCATATTTTTTAAATAGCGCCGCAGCTTTTGATTCCTGTTCTGGAGTATAGATATCAAAACCACCGACAAGATTACGAGCATCACCGATGTAACCTTTGCCGGGATGCTTTAACCCAGCATATTTGGTGGGGACAAGATAGCCTTCAGTTTCGCTAGGAACTAGTCCAATTTGGGCTAGCTCCGATTTCAAACTTGCTCCTATAAGACGTAATTTATCCGGGTCAATATATTCTCGGCTTCTACGAAAGCCTTCTTTGGCTTTTTCTATCTGCGATTGTAAGCTTGAAATCGGCGTTGCAAGTCCAGACGTAAAGGTAGCCATCACATTTTGAATAGCTCCCATACCCGCAGAGATACCGCTAGCAAAAGTTTCAGCAAACTTCATGCCAGATACATCTAAATCAGAAAGCGCCCCAACTTTAGCAGGACTGGATGGTAAGAAATCTCTAACTCTCTGGGTTAGATTAGAAACAGCAGAAGTCGCTTGACTAATACTGTTTCTAATACCATCAGCAAAGCTTCTAACCAGGCTTTGTCCAGCACTTTTGGCAATACTGGGAAGATTTAATAACGTCTGCTTAATTTGCTCGAAGCGTGATTTTATCTCAGTCCATAATGCTGCAAACTGTGCTTTACCTGCACTTACTAGAGCTTTGAAAGTATTAGTAATTTTGGTAACTTGAAACTTAATTTCAACTCCCAGTCTGATAAAATGAGCTTTAATTGCTCCAATAAATGCCCCAATAGCTGATGGCACTTGAGCAATATTTTTGGGAAAAGACTTGATGTGATTCCCCGCTTGCTCAACAGCACTACGAACACCTGGGGGAAGTTCATCCCATTTAGCAATAAGTACCCCAACACCAACAACCAAACCTGCGATCGCGACACCAACCAAACCGATAGGAGATACAATAGCTGCAAGTGCAGCTCCCGCCGCAGGAAGGGCAGCTCCCAATGAACCAATAGCAGAAACTACCGCACCAATGCCAATCAGCAGTGGCCCAATCGCAGCAGCAACACCAGCAATGGCTACCCCAACTGTTACAATATTAGGATGGGCTTGGGCAAAGTCAGCAAAGCCAATGATGACAGGCTGAATCGCTTTGAGCAGCTTATTCAAGGCAGGCAAGATGGCTGAACCGATAGTAATGCCAATCTCCCTAAAGTTGTTTTGCAGCAGCTGTAATTGATTAGCTGTAGTAGCACTCCGAGCAGCGAACTCATCCTGTAAACTGGTAGCAGTCTTGGCTCGGTCATTAGCCAGTCCGAAGGCTTGTTCGAGAACATTTAGATTGGTTGCCACCACCGAGATATCATCCTGGTATTCCTGCCCAAACAATTCAAGCAGGATTTTAGGTCTTTCAGCCTCATCCAGTTGTTGAATTCTCTTGAGGAAGTCAACGATTGATTGTGAGCCTTTTGTCCTAACACTTCGCTCCAACTCCTCAGCACTAAGTCCGATGGCTCCTAAAGCCTCCTTGAACCCTTTACTTTGCCCTGTGGCTGTCTGCATCTTAGTCAGCAGAGCATTAATCCCTGTTGCCGCCACCTCCGGAGGTTTACCCAGTGCGATAAATGCTGAACCTAAAGCTGCTGCCTCTTCAGCTGTCAGTCCGAAAACCTTGGCTGTGCCACCAATTCTTTGGAGAGTATTGACAATCTCCGGAGCCTTCGCTGCCATATTGTTGGACAAATGATTGACAGCTCCGAGCAGGTTTTCAATCTCATCGATGCCGACTCCCATAATGTTGGAAATCTTACCGATTGACTCCCCAGCCTTATCTGCTGTGATGTCGAAGGCGACACCAGCCTTGGCAGTGATTTCTGTGAAGCGCAGCAACTGTTTTTGAGGAATGCCCATCTGAGCGCCAGCAGCTGCTATTTGTTGTAAGCCTGTAGCAGCAATGGGGATATCACGAGACAGCTTGAGGATGTCACCGGAAAACGACTTAACAACCTGATCCGATGCACCTATCACCTTATTTAAATCAGCCGTCGCCTCCTCAAAAGCCAAAGCTTCCTTAACAGCTAAACCTAATCCAGCAGTAATGGGAGCAGTCAAACCAACTGTTAATTTCTGCCCCACTTGCCGTGTAGACTGCCCAATACTTTGCAACCGACTCCCCATACGTTGCCCAGCTTCAATCACTTGATTGAAACCCGCGATCGCATTATTAACGATAGCATCAACTCTTATGGGGATAGTGGTAGCGATTTTCCGTTCCTCCCGGTGTTTGTTGGTGTTGAGAGTGCCCTAGCTTCAGTCTTCATTTGAGAGATAATTTCTTTGAGCCACGGCTCTAATTCGGTTAGATCTTCAAACCAATCAAAATCCTTTAAACTCCAGTTCATCCAACGACAGATAGTAATGACATCTCCCCGATTGGGAATCAGTTTAAGCACTTCCCCAGGCGCTGGAAGATTAATGCCGTCAGCCCTACCCCCACCCCATCTGGCGATGCCATCATTTCAGGAGTAATCGGTTGAGCGTCAATCTCAAAAAACCGGGTAATCATGCTCCGATATGCATCAGCAGCTCCCTTATTCATTTCATCTTGAAACTTGAGTGCATACCTCCAAGAAATAGGTTTTCTAGTAACCCGGCGTCCTTCATAGGTAAAATCATCAGATTCCCCAACATCAGTGGCATCATCATGACAAGTTACTTCCCCTTCCAGTCCCAATACCGGGTAAAGAAGCTGGTTAAACTCCTTCACCTCCACCCCAAACTCATCCATTAAGTCAGCTGTTAGCGGTTTATCATTAACCTTGTAAGCTTTTCGTATCAGCCACTCAACTGCTGCCTGCCTACCAATTGCTCTGGCGCTAGCACCAGGCGATCGCGGGGTCATAGCTTTTTCTTGGAATAGTAAAAAGTCGTTAGCAGATAACGGTTGTAACACCGCATTAACGCCACAGCTCAAGGGTACGATTGTGTTAATTTGGTTATCAGCTTTCTCTTGAGTAGAGAGTGTTGAGTGTTGATGGTTATCTTGGCTAATAGCTTCCGATGATTGCTGATGGCTATTTGGCTGATGGCTATCTTCAATGCCTACAACTGACAGCTGATGGCTATCTTGCTGAACGCTGACAGCTGATATATGATGGTTGTTTTTCTGAGAAAATCTCTTGCTTCTTTTGCCCATTTTTATAATCCCAAAGCATCTTTTTTAGACTGTAATAAGTTGCGTCCATTAAGCGAAAGTTCCCAATTATCTGGATCGTAAATAAAAATACTTGAACCAAAAATACGCTTAATGTAATTAACTTTCATTGATAATTCAAACTCGGCATTCTCTTGAGCCGTGAAATTACCAAAAGGTATTTGCGCTACTGGACCACGCATCACGACTTGATATTTAATAGAGTTGCCAATTTCAACATTTTCAGCTGCCCCATCTAGTTGTAGAGTCAGTTCTCCATTTGCCTCAAAGCTGTCAATGATCGCGTCATGCAGTTCTGGAGACATCCCCATGAAAGTCATTGATGTTTCCATTGGTTCAGGGGATAAGCGGTAGCTCTTCGTGCCGTAAGCTCCAGCCCGCTTTTCCTCATCAAAATCCCAGACAATAGATGGCAGATTCAGTTCTGTAGCCATCCCTTGGGTGTCTGTAGGATTCCCTGTTCTATCGAGGATAGTCGCTAGCCAGTCTTTGATTTGTCTCGCCGACATTCTTTAACCCCCTACTGAAATAGTTAGACTAAGAACTGGTTTCAACTCGATTAATCGCACCGGAGTATAGGGGGTAAAGGTTAACCGAGCCACCAACTTACCCGCTGGATAATCGCTTTCACTTTCCAGGAATTCAGCTAAATGTCCCGGCTGTATTGCTCCCTTCCTTTGTTCGATTGCCAGCCCATCATTGAGAGATGTTGCTAACAAGTTACCCGTTCGCCTGTTTGATTCCAAATCTAAGAATTTTTGCGCCCTATCCTCCGCCATCTTGATGATTCTATCTCTAACCCTAACCACCGAAATGATAGACATAGGCGATAAATCTTCAGGAAAAGATGAATTGCGATCGCCCCAGGTAACAAAGTGGTCAGGTTGACGATTAATAGTCACCACACCTTTGTCGTTAAATTGTTCTGACTCCGCATTTTCATCGGTGTAGCTCATGCTGATGGGAGGTTCTATCGAAGAGACTCCCAGAATTTCTTGAGATGAGGGAATTCTGCCATAATTTTGAAGGGAATCAAGCCTTGCCATTGCACCCGCCAAGTGCAATTCTAATGCCTCTAAATTGTTCTCATCCTCAACATCTTTAAGGTGACCATAGCAGATAATCAATCTAGAGTTCCTTCTAGCAAGTCCCCCTCCTGGATTATCCCTGGTAGTAAGAGCATCAGTTGGCGATACTCCAGGAGGAAAAGTAGAAAGGAAGACAGCTCCTACCTTATCAGCAATCTCCAATCCCTTAGCAAGAACAGCCTCACTACTAAAACCTGGAGCCATAATGACATCAGGGCTGAAACCAAACATCCCATAGGAGGTTGGCAGTAGCTCTAAAGCAGCAATAACATTGTCTTCAACGCTTGCACCCCCTTCAACCCGGCAAGCCAGGATTTTGCCAGCGCCATAACGTTGAGGAACTGGTACAGCAAGAGGTAGAGTGTCCCCTAATTGCTGAGTGCCAAGCAGAGAACGAGCTTGTGCTGAGTTAGTCACCAAATACAGCTTGTTCAATTCAGCAGTAGCATTGGTATCGCTTGCCACTCCAATAATGGCGATCGCGGTTTCTGTGTGTGGCAATGATACGGCATTTGAATCGACTACCTGGATTTTAATCCCTCTGTCTAGTGTCATTTATTCACCTCTGCCAAAACTCCAACTGAATCAGTGGTGCGAACCAATGTGACCAATGGGGGGTTTTCTTTGGGAACTTCAATAGGCACAATGGTTGTCTCAAAAGTGAAACGAATCTCTTTAACCCACCTCCCTGCCACGGGTGCAAATGACCTCCCTCCCTCCACCTCTAAATCAGTATTTGCACCAGGTAAGCGGTGATATACTAATAGCCCCAGAACCTGCTGTTCTACCCACTCCATAGCTCTTGTGAAGTTTGGGTCATCTGAATAGCGGTCATTGAAGGCTAACCGTACAAGTAAAGTCATCCTTACGTCCTGGCTGTGGCGTTTTGACTCCCTCGGTATTCCTTGGTAGTCTGGGAAAAGCCAATCAACCGATTCAAATTGGTCAGAGCCAAACTTTCCAGCCTCCTTGGGTAAAGCTGCTACGGGTATACCTGCCAAGGCTTCACGCACTGGAGCTAACCGGGTTGCGATCGCAGTATCAAAAACCTCATAATCCAGCATTATCGACGCCTCCCCACAATCCAAACTTTGATGAGTTTGCTTCCATACTTAAGCCGCTTTGGTGTAATTCCGATGATTTGGCGTTGGGGCATTTTGCTAGTACCGTGTTGATGCCATCGTGCTTTGGGGTCACGTATTCCAAATTCCAGTGAGCGTTTGGTGGCGACACTGTAAACAGTTGAGCGCATTTCCCCGGTGGCGGTTAGAATATCATCTGGGTAGCCTTTGGCTCGTTTCTGCTGTAAGGTTGATGGCTTCAATTCTGCCCACCGTCTTCCTTGAGGGTCAGTTTCCGTGTTAAACTGGTTCGCTGTCTCCTGCTCCAGGTAGTGTCCAAATCCCCTAAGTGGAGGTTGAAGATTGGAAACTCGCGATCGCACCAATCCGACATCCCGTTTTAGTTGTTTGCCATCAACAGAGATTTTAATCATCAGGACTCCCTCCTAATTTGATAGCTGACATCGAGCTTGATACTTTCACCTAGAATTTGACTCAGGATGGGAGAGAGACTAGATTGCCCTATCCCTTTGACAACCACACGGCATGGTCTTTGGTTAAGCATTCCCAATCCCACATCCCCAGGCTTGATTTCTACTGGAAGCGTGACTTTTTCAAAATCCCCATCAACAGCAACCACACGACATTGGTACTCCTCTGTTAATCCAGTTCCCGGCTCACTATTGGCAAGAATGGATTGTTTACCCGATGGCTTGAATTTGAAGGTGACTGTAATTTCCTTACCAGTGCTAATCGCATTCCCCCTACTGTTAAGTGTGGTTGCGCCATCGTGAACGGTGAAGGTGAAGTCACCATGCATCCATTGTTCTGGATCTGAGAAAATAGTAGCCATTAGCTCCGAGCAATTTCTTTAGTCAACTCTTTCAGCCTTGCTTCAACGATCGCACGAAGGCTAGATCGTGGATCTAATGCCCATTCCTTTAATTTTTCCAGGTCAGTTTCCTGTTGAATTACGGGTCGAGCATCATCAACTGTTAATTCAGAGACTTCAGTAATTTTCTTAGCTGGAGGAAAGAGCTTACGTATATCCGCCAACTGTCTGCTCAATGCATCAGCTCTCCCTCCGACCAGCTCTTGTAGTTCAGGCGTGGTAGCCTTTTGAGCCAATTCCACCAACTTATCCGCATCGGTACAATTATCAACTATATGCTTGATGGTTGCGAACGGAGTGGCTTCCAATGCCCCCTTTGGTAATGGGACATCTTGCTCAACAAGCGCTTTGGCTTCGATTAGGATTGCTATTGTCCTGTCATTTTTGAGCGTTTCCCACTGCTCCGCTGAGATGTCAGTGACCTGTCCTGGACTGAAAAGAACCTCTCCTCCTTTGTATGTCTGGAAAATTCGCCTTCCAGCGCGGGGACGAGGAGGTTCACGCTCTGGGAAATATTGCAGACGCTTGACGATTGGTGAAGACGGCATAATGTAAATTATTCCTCTTATGCAGCAAACTTGTCGTAGTCAATATACAAAGCTCTGAAGGGTTCTCTAAACTGAACTTCTGTCGTGGCACAGTAGGCAGTCATCGAATAGCCTAAATCTGAGTCTTGGCGAACTGGAGTCCGATCCATCGTGAAAAACTGTCGCATGATGCCAGGTTTGGTGACTTGTCCTTCAGTCGGTATGCGATCCTCGTACACCATAAAGCGATCGCGATTTGTCCCTGGTGTGTGAACACCAAATTGCTCCAGTAAATCGCTAGTGAGTTCGTTAACTGGTTCAATTTCCCTGACATACATTCCCCTACCAGATCTGGTTAATCGCTCCAAAGGAGTGCCTTCTGAGTCAGGGAATTTTCTGCAAAGCGAGTCATAGAGGTCAATTGTGCAGAGCATTTTGCTTGCCATTGCTGTTAGCAATGACCGCTTGTGAAAGTTTTTCAGTAGACCCCGTATCCTATCAAATAAATCAAGAGCTGACTCCTCGTGAAGGTTCGTACCACCTGGAATATCAAGCGTGTCTACCATCTGACCAGAAAACAAACCATCCATGCCTTCATTGCGATCGCCAAACACAACCAACTCATGTTCCTTCTCAGTGATTTTCTCACTCAAGCCATCCATCAGCATCTGGACAGTGTTCCGCTCTGGTAATAATCCGTTGGCGTTCGCCACTTCTTCAGCTGCGATATCTGAGATTGCATCCCACTTCGCTCCCATAACAATCACACGGGCATTGTATTGGTCTGCGGTAGTGGCTAATTGAAGTAAAGGAATGTCTGTTGCCTTTCCCGTGTGGATCGTAGCTTTTCCCGCATAGTCGATGCGCGGGAGAATCACTCGCTTTTCACCTAGCCGTAAATCACCAACACCATGAAGGTGTAGACCATTGGCTGCCCAGCGTTCGGGATAGACAGTTTTCAGCCACTCTCTCTCATAGCGAGTGACTTCCGTGTTCAAAATTTTGGCACTTCCGGCAAAATCAGCCATCAGAAACCTCCCAGATTCAAAACTGCAATCCCAGCTCCGGTTGTTCCGGTGACAAACCGACCATTTGGCACAGGGTCATGATTCCCGCTGGGAGTGTTTGAGAAACGTCCAAGTACGTCTTGGGGGTCGGCTTCAGGGGTGTGCCTGAAAGTAGCCATATCCCCAATGTTTACCGCTGTCTCAACCCAGACATTGATATCACCCCAAGTTAGGACATCCACTGGACTCCCGACTGGGAAGCCAATGTTTTCACCAGCCAGATACGAAACCTCATCAATCCCCCAGGAATCATTAATTACGGTGATTCCTCGGAACTGTTGTCCAGTAGCACTAGGCAGAATAAGTTTCCTGGGGTTGTCACCCGTCACTACTGCCCGTCCGAATGGCAGCTTGGTGTTCATCCCATTGAGCAGTTCTTGTAAAGTTCCCCTAATAACGTTGTAGGTAGCGCTGGCTATCTGCCCTTCTAACCCGATTGGAGAACTATAACTAACAGTTGTTTGTGGCATTTCTCTTTCTAGTTGTGATTCTGTCTGGGAGTACGACCACGATTTTCAATGCGTCTACGCCGCTCCTCTCTAGCATCTTCAATTCCCTTCCTCATATCTCGACGTTCGGAATCCCCCCCAGCTTGTTGGAAAAGGTCATCTGCCAGGGATTCATCCTCGCGAGAGCGAGAGCCACGCATTTGGAGATAGGTATCCCAAGCACCATCAATAAAAGATGCATCCCGTCCATCAAGCTTGATTGATGTTAGCTTTCCTAAGCAGAAAGCCTTTGCTTTGGTAGAGCTGAGCCTGTAATCCGGTTGAAAATTGGGGTTGTCTTGCCTAAGATCTGGAACTGCCACACTCCACACATCTAGTCGTTGTTGAATCTGAGCCGCGATCGCATTTTCATCCATGCGATTAGAGTCGGCTTTTTCCAGCTGGGATTTGGTTACTTCCAGCTCCCCTTCTAGGCGTGAGTAATCAGACCTAGATTTTTCTAATTCTCCCTCTACCTTCTCCAAGTCTGATTGGAGAGAGTCAGCACGAGATTGAAGCGCCCCGATCGCACTAATCAATCCTTCATCAGTAACTTCAAAAGCACGATCAGTGTTGTCTAACCGTAAAACTATAGTTGCCACTTTCTTCTTATCTCCTGTATTTTCAATTTGCTCGTCTCTCCTATCTTCTGAGTCTTCCCTGCCTCCATCCTGACTTTGGCTCCCCAAGTCAAAGTACAATGGCTTTGCCAACAGCTCCGCTGCGTCTTCAGCGATCGCGAAACCTTCTCTTAATTCGGTTTGGTCAAATCGCAGTCCAACGCCTTCCCCAGCCCTTCCACCCCCTGGTTCCAAGGGAGCCGCAACATGGTCATAGTCACCACGAAACTGCTCCCAAATTCCGTCCTCCCTTTGGGTTAATTTTTTGAGTCCATATCCAGAGCTAGCTTCAGGGAGTTTTCCCGCTGCTAAAATCCGCTCAATCACAGCCACTCCCCGATAGTCATCAACGATGGCTTCCGCCAAAAGCTTGTCATCTTCTCTAGCAAATCGATTGAGCAGAGTGCCAACCCTTAGTCCCTCCCTATTCAAATTGAACTTCCCTTTTCTGGGGTGAACTAAAACCATTGGCAGACCCGCTATTGTACGAACTGAATCATCGTTAAACAGCCCTTCAGAGGTAACCACCTCCGTTCGTTCGATAAATTTGCCGTTCTCATCCAGACTGTAGTATTTGAGTGGTCTATCAACTTTCCCTAAAACTACGTGAGTCCAATACCGCCCATCCGACAGCTTTTCCCACGGTAGAGGGTCAAATTTATCCAGTCTGAATAATTGCGGCTCAGCCATTTTTCCGACCTATGAGTGAGGAGTCAATTTCACTATGTTTACTACACTAGCAAGGACGTTTGATAAAATGTCCCTAGAATCGCAGAAACTGCGATTCTTCCGCATATTCGCGATTAATCGCAGCTAGCACGATTAATCGCAGCTAGCGCGATTTAAAAAAAATGAAAAATAACACTAATGTCCTACTTGAACAGGTTTTGACGCATATAGAGACGAATAATCCTTATAAGCGCCAAGCTCGGATTATCCGCATCCTCAGAGAAATGAAAGGACTAGATCAAAAGGAACTCGGTTGCTTATTGGGAGTCGATCACAGCACAGTCAGCCGTTACGAACGTTTGGGGTGCAACGATTTTCAGGTACTTTGTCGATTATCTGAAGTCTTTGATAGTTCACTTGATGTCTTTAAAGTCTAGGCGAAAATCCCCCTTGTTCCATCAAGTCACAAGGGTGCAGCGAAGAAGGGGTGAGGTGAAAAGGGGTGTGGGAGAGCTTTTTTGAGTAATGAGTGAAGAAACTTTTGTCAAATCTCTTTACTCCTGACTCCTGACTCCTGACTCCTGACTTCTGTCACCCGCGAAGAAGCACCCCAAAAAGTACGAAATAACGAAATAACGAAATAACGAAATAACGAAATAACGAAATCGCTAGCCATGATGTTCTGTCCAAAATTTGAACATCCGTTGTAGTAGCTCAACTTGGGTACAACCATAAGTCGCAGCAGTGATTTTGAAATCTTTTTTAAACTCAGCAGGCACTTTGAAATTCAAATTCGTAATTTCCCCTGGATCAGGTTTACCTAGGTTTTCCTTTGTTTCCTTGATGCTTGGTGGTTCGCCCTTGCTAGGCTTTTTTGGTGGTGGTGGTGGTATGGTAGCCATGTTTACGCTTCTTGTTTGCTCAACTTGTCGATGATGTTTTGTGCTACTTCCTCTGCCCGTTGCCTCAATGTAGGGAAGCTGACTTCTGAAATGGCATGACCCTTATCGCTTGCCCGTCGATAGGCTGTCCTCTCTGGGATTGAGCCTGCTATTGTGCTGTAGCCTGCTTTATGAATGTAACTACGAGCTTCTTCTATTTCGTTTTCCCTATCTCCCACCCGGCAAAGGGTAAAGCTAATTTTGTCTTCTGGAATTGTTGCTACCAGCTCGTGTGCCAACAATATGGATGGCTTTAGGTCATCAAGCGATAAACCAGTAGGGAGAATAAGTAAGTGAGTAGCACGGGCAATCTCCAGCGTTCCTTGCATGGAATGTGGTGCACCATCTAGAACCATCAGATCATAAACATCTGCGTGTTTAAGCGCTTGGCTAACAGTACGGAAGGGTTCTACAGCAATTTCAGGCTGTAAACTGTTTTGATCCCGTCGCTTCTTCCAGTCGGTGCTGGTTGTTTGCGAAATATCTAAGTCAGCAATCTTGACATCCCATCTCGCAGCCGCATACTCACGGGCAATAAGACGGGCAATAGTGCTTTTACCAACCCCTCCTTTTTGAGAGACCACCCCCACTAATATGGTCATCTGGCTTTCGTTCTTTCGTCATTTCGTTCTATAGCGATTTCTTTATATCGTCTTTTCGCCCAAACGTCAAGGTCAACGATACTCTAAACTGCACTTACACTGTGAGCGGCATTCGCACTGCTGGGTTGGAAGAACCACCTGCTCAATCGATACCCACCCCAGCATTGTGAACCTCAAGCACTGTTCACAATGCTGATGAGTCTTCCCCAACACCCGACGCGCCTCCGTGTTATCCTGCGATCGCGCCACATCAGTCTTTACGCCCCAAAAGCTAACCTTGGCAGCATCCCCATACATTCGGAGACGATTAGCCAACCGTGCTTCTGAGATACCACCAGCAATGTCAGCTGCCAGATGCTTTAGACCAAACCTATCCCCGGTCAGTGGGTCAATGCCTGTGTGGTACTGCCGCTTCAACTGTCTCGCCACAATCAAGAACCGAGCAGGAGTCATTACCTCCACTCCTCCCGCTCCCAGAATTGCTTCAGCTAGATGAATCTGCTTGAGAAATTCTGCTGCTTGTTCTTGGAACTGTTCAAGGGTGAGAGAGCCACTGTGGTAGCGACGAGCTAATCGAATTAGGTCGAGTTGGTTGCGATCACGATACTTTTGTGTCAGTGCCAGGATAGCTTGCTTGGGTGCAAAACGATTAGTCCCCTTGTATTTGTAGCGATTAGTTTTGCGATCGTAATAGTAGTCGGGATGGTCGAGCCTAGGTAAAGTTAAAGCTTGCATTATTCTGGCTGAATCAGTTCTATCCACGCTGCCTTGCGATTGCGATACCGGGTTGGTTCTCCTAGTCCCCGTTCGGCTGCGATCGCCTTCAATTCCACCAGCGTCTTACCTTGCAGCTCAGCAGGAGAAACTTCAGTTTCCAGAACCCCCTCTGCCACACTCACAAAATCAGCAGCAGAAATTTGACTGAGCCTCTCCCATTCATCATCGCTCAGTATGCCATCAGCAGCATCGATGCGATAACCTCTCAATTCATCCAGACTCATCTCACGAATGCCTCCAAAGAACTCAGGTGGCATAGCCTCGATAAAAATCTGGATGGCTTCATCCTGTGATGCGACACCAATCACCATTTTCTCTTCATCAAATTCACCATTAATCTGTTGTGAGATCGCATAAATTAATGGTGATTTAAGTTTGGTTCCAACGTACACGTCTAATGCCATACCATCAGTACCCTTGGTCTTTTGAAAATGACCGTATGCTGCTGGTAGGAGCCTGCCATGTCTGTATTGGAAAGGTAAATACTGAAGTCCAACTTTAAATCCCTGCCAATCAATCACCCGCTGTACTGGAGTGGCATCGTCAAGTCGCATTTCATCACCACGCCACTGCCCCTTCCCATTACGAGTGCTGCCATCATCAGTGGTATCAACCTCTTCATCTAAATCCTCATCAGATGAAGAGGCTATTGTGTCACGAGTATCTCTGGGTTCGAGAACCAGGTTGTAATCGAATTCTGCTGTTTCATACTGGCGACGGGCTTCTTCAGCAGTGTAAATACCCAATGGGATATTTTTGCTATCGCGCTCAGCTACTTTCTTCTGTAACTCAACCTGTTCCATCGGTGAGAGCTTCAGAGCCAGTGGCAGCTCAACTTCCCAGCCTTTCGGAAGATACCCACCAGTAGGGGAGTTTCTTGCCAGCATCGCGTACTTGCAAAGTCGTTCCAATGGCTCTCTGAGATTTTCGTCAGCCCAGTCATTGACTTGTGATGCCCATTCAAACTTCAGTATAGTTGCAGCTTGAACACCTGTAGAAATACCAGTTGAACCAATCAGGTTGTAGAGTTTGAACTTGGGAATACCAGTAGATGCAGCCCACACATCCTCTAACCTGTCCATAATCTTATCAGCCCCCTGGTAGCGGCGCTGGATGCTTCCCGGTTCCTCATTCTCTAAGTCATACATCAATCCGCGGACTACGGAGCGTCCACGATCCAGCATTAAACCACGTCGGTACAGGTGTTCAATAGCCACCCGCTGTTTAGTTATTTGGTCAGCATTATCATCTAACCCCAGCGCTTCCAGTTCCTTAGGTGATGTGATGTCTCCCTTAATTATTCGACTCAATCCCTTTATACCGATGGTGAACTGGTCATAATCTTGCAACATTGCCGAGCTGGCGGCTAATCCCTGCTCCCATGACACCCAAGCGTTGAACATCGCCTGAATGATACTATCGTTGTAGCCACCGTTTTCTGTGATGGCATCATTGTCCAATATTTGATCGCCACTGAAGCGAAGGACGCGATCGCGATGCCATCGACTTCCCCAAGTATCTTTTGAGCCATCATTTCCAATCAGGTTGAGGCGATAATGTTCTGGATCAGTTGTATCTCCACGCCAGCGTCCATAATAATCGGGGTATAGTTCATCACGCCTCGCCACTTTCAATGAGCGGATTGAGCGGATTCTTTCTTCATCCACTGGTTCATCTGGCGCTCTCCCATCAACGATATTTAGCAAAATAAATGCATCGCCATATTGCCTCCCTAGCGCAGCGGCTCTCCTAAAGGCTTTGCGGTAGTTTCCTCTCACTCCTCGTAAATACTGCTGGACGGACTGCGGGTCTACCCCTACATCTTCTCCGAATTTCAGTTTGTACCAGGCTTTGACAGCATCATTTGGAAACAGGTGAATGGCACGTCGTATGAGGCGAGACTTTCTTGGCAAATTGGTTAACTCTTCGTAAGTCAGTTCCCTCACATCTATATTGATATGGGCATATTGAGACTTATCCCGCGCTGTACCTACCCCAGTCATGTTATTCGACAGAGCTGCGAATATTATCCCTAGTGCCTCAGAGTCGTTCCGGTAGGTTCCGCCGAAAAATTCCACCATCTCAAATTACCATCGCACTAATGCCTAAGAAAGCACCTTGCTCGGTTTCTCCTTTATCGCAACCGCAGATTAGTTCATCTTTAATCGTCTTTGGGTTCCAGCACTCATCAAACTTCAATCCACAGTCCATCGCCTGTTGTTGTCTGAGCAACCATTCAATACTTTTTAGGGGGTCTACAAACTTTGCTCCATCCCCTTCTATCAATCCTTGCCTAGGAAGCGCTTCCTGGTGTGTTCCTAACCAGAATGCTGCCACGATAAATGGTCGGTACACCGTTGTCCCATCCTCCCTCGTTCCCTTTGCCGCTTCTAGGAATGTCGTGAGCAGTGGGTAATTACTGGCGTCGGAAATCTTGGCTAAGTCTTTTGCGATCGCAAGACCTTCTTCTACTGTTTCAAGCGCCATAGTACTGTGCCTATATTGCCACACCCTTATAGTACTACGGTTAAGTGAAAATCATCGGATTAATTCTATCATTAGGATCGCGATGATCGTTGAACCCGTAACAGACAGCATCCCCAAGATTAGGGGAACGACCAAGGCGCTTACGGGTCAAATCTTTCTTCTCAATCTTGATTTTTCCGGTACTCAATTCCTCATACCAGATATTAGCTAAGTCCTCAATTACCTCGTCTTCATATTTGCCTAGTGGTGCTACAGCCACCTCACCCTGCTCAAATGCCTCTCGCATCTTCCAGAAGTCTTCAGCCTTGACGTTAGCAAATTGTACCGGGTCAGCAGCAGCTGTGCCCCAATTGACTCCATCAGCCTCAATGTACTCCTCAATCAGCATCGCTAAAGTTCCAGCACCCACACCAATCTGATCGACACTGACCCGACCAGGATATTTTTTAACAGTATTTATTGCTAACCCAGCAGCTCTAGCAGTGTCCTTGCGATCGCCAAGTGTTATCTGCTCTCTAACTATGTATAGTACCGAACCACGCCAACCAGCTAACCCATGAGAGTCACCACCATCACCCACATCCAGACCCCATCGCCACTCCTGTCGGTCAGCCGAATTGTCCCAATACTCTGGGTCAGCATCATATCTGGCACGAGCTGCGATAAACCACGAACGTGGGATAATTGAGGCTGAGTTATCCTCTGGGAAGACACCCTCAACACGGGACACCCAGTAAGCAGATGCTTCACCACGATGGCGCTGCTTTTCAATCCAAGATATTGAAACAGCACCCTTCACGCGATCTGCTTGCAGCAGCGCTTCGCTATCGCGAGGTAAGAACTTGAACCATTCTTTCTGGGGCAGAATTGGCTCCTCTTTATCTTCTGTACGAATCAGCGCTGCTATTTCTGGCTTGAGGCGATGGATGCCGTTAATATCTTTTTCGTATGCCCAACTCACATTAGGGTGACTCCACACAGGAATACGAATATTCGAGGCACGACAGGCTCTAAAAAATGGTGTAGAAGCAGCGGTAGGATTACCAATTCTGAGTAAGCGGTTGTCAGCCCCGGTTACACAGGCTGATGCCCCGTCGTCAATCTCCTGGCTTATACCATTGGCTTCATCCTCGATAACGAGTAGTCGCTCAGCGTGAATCCCTTGAAAGGTATCACTTGAGTAATCATAAGAGCTGAACCCATAGGCATAGGCAGATGGGGACTTCTCAACAAAAAGCTTACCCCGGCGTCCACCGAGTTTCTTCTTATTCAAGTCGTAGAGAGTGCGGACTTCCTTCCAGAGCAGCTCCTTCACTTGGCGTCCTGTGGGAGCAGTGGACACACACATTCCCTCGACTGAAAACACCCACCACAAAACCAGAATACCTGAGAGGAAAGTTTTACCTACACCATGAGCTGCTTGCACATTGGTCACACTGCGATCGCGTACCGACAACATTATCTGTTCCTGTTCATCAGTCAGGAACTCAACACCCAAATACTTAGCGAAGCCGATGGGGTCATTGCGGAACGAGAGTGCTTTGTTGTCAGCCTTGTAGCGACGGGTTGACTTAACCTCTGTACTTGCCCTTTCTCCACCTATCATTCGGGCAACGTTTTGCATAGACCGTTGTGATCTAATTTTCCTTTTTCCCCTCATAACATTCAGTCAGGAATTCTTCCCGTAAATGCTTTACTTAGTTCAAGAGAAAGGGACTCACTGTTGTGATCCACAATATCCAGTATCTGTGGCACGATATCTTCTGGGATGATGCCATCAAGCATAAGATCCTTGAGAGAATTTGCCGTGTCCCCCCTGTGAGTTTCCAACATATCAGTTAACCGAGCAATACCATCAATCAAATACTTGACTTCCCTGGGACGCATCGGTTTACTGCTTTGGGCTTCAAGCAGCAGCAGCTGGATCTGCTGTAACAGAGCTTCGGCTATTTTGAGGATTGCGCTATCCAGCTTGGAATAAGTGGACATCAGTGTCGCTATCTTCTCGCGATCGCGACACCTATTTAGCTCAAACAGAAATTCAGCGTGCCTCTCTTTCCAGTTGTAGCGATAAGCTCTTTGATATATCAGCTCACGAGGGACACCATACTTATTTTCGATAACTTTATAGTCAATAGGAGATTCACTTCGGAGAACCTCTGCTTCTATTCTTACCCAGTTATACTTTGGTTGTGGCATCACTCCAGGCGGCGATTTGTTTGATAACGTTTTGACAACATTTTGATAATCCTTTTCTCGTTCCATTCTGCCTTAAATGAGAAGTAGAAGGTTATTCATGAGAGTTTTGGAGTTTATCAAAGTCTTATCAAATTTTTCATTTGCTTGAGCAAAAAACCAATCTTATTTGATAGCAGTTTCATAATTCATTCACCAATTCAGCCTCCCTCCCTGTCTTTTTCTCCCAGCGCTGCATGGTCAGCTCACAGTACTCTGGGATTAGCTCAACACCAAAGATGATGCGCTCACCCAGAGATTCAGCTGCTAGGAATGAACACCCTGACCCAGCAAAGGGGTCAAAAATATCCCCCGCACTACCGTAGGACTCGAATACCCACCGCGCTAACGCCTGGGGTTTCTGGTTGGGATGACATCGTGCCTCGTTGGATTCTTCCCCTTCCTTGAGCATCCCATTCCAGGTATGACGGAAGATTCTGACAGCAGACTTTTGGTTTGTCCACGCCAACTCAGCATCAGCGAATGCTGTTTCCCCGTTCTGCTTATCCCACACCAACCAGCAGCTAGAGGGAGGCACACCATAGTGATTCGCTCCCCACCACACTTGTACAGCTGACGGGAACAGGCGATTGCACAGCTCAAATGATGCCAGAGCTGTTTGAGTTGAATCGTCACCCGCCACTGGTAAGTAAGTCTTAGAATCGTAATTACCTCCCCCAAAACGATTGGAGCGCTTGGAGAACTTACGAGAGCTACCACTGCCAATTCTGCCGTCCTTTTTCTGACACTTCATCCCATAAGGCGGGTCGCTCCAAACCAAGGTTATATCGCGCTCACAGAGAAATTTTGCTACCACCTCTTCATCCAGTGAGCTGCCGCACAACAATCTATGCTCTCCCAACGCCCAGACTTCTCCTGGCTTACAGCGTGGGTTGAGGTTCTCGGTGGGAGGAGTGCTATTGCGATCGCGAGATTCATCATCATCATCCTCGTCCAACCCCAGCAGTTCATTCAATTCGCTCTCATCAAACCCCGTCAGGGTCAAATCATAGTCGAGTCCCTTAAGTTCCTGGAGTTCAAACTTGAGAGGAATGTCCAGCCAGTCTGATTCAGCGACCTTGTTATCTGCAATCCTGGCGGCTCTCTTTTGAGCCTCACTCAGATCCTTTCGCACAATAACCGGGACTTGAGTCAGTCCCATTTGATTAGCCGCTGCCAAACGACCATGACCCTTGATAACCAGCAGGTTCTCATCTGCAACAATCGGCTGATCGAAACCCACTTCTGCGATCGCCCTAACTATCTTCTCTATCTGTGCAGCTGGGTGAGCCTTGGGGTTGTGTTCGTAAGGAGTCAGCTTATCTGGACTGAGCCACTGAATGAGCAACTTGGACATACCTTTTTACCACAAGGTTGTAGAGAAGAGTTTATCATTATTGCCCATGAAATCTCTAGGGTTTCTACATCGGGAAAGGTAGTAGCCTAATGGGAATACCCTCGGTGGTCAGGGAAGGTGTGAAATTGGAATGACATTCTTGGGATGAATCGGGAAATGCGTATTTGTCGATGTATTCCACGCTTTGCGCAGATTTTTGAGGTATGCCCATTTCAGTTCTTCAACTTTGCGCTTCTTTGACCCTTCGTGATTTGCTTTGCATGGATACAAATTCCGCCTGCTTCAAATGCTTCGCGCTCTTGATTGAAGCGGGAAGAATGTTCAATAAAGAGAACCTCAAAGTAATCAGTTGCACCGGCGACAATACAGGTAACTAAATCACCAGGACGGGGCATGGCTCGGAGTGCTACAAGCTTGGAGCGGCGCGAACGTCCTTCTCTATAGGCAAGCGTAGTCACAAAGCTTGAGTAACTTGAGTCAAATCTCATGCTTCACCTCCCCTTGATTGATAGTGTTATTATAGTCCACATGGTATAGGTAGTGCAAGTAGTCCTTTCAAACTCGGTAGACCACATGGCACAATCGGGGGGTGAACAATGCCTTCAAAATGCCCAACAAAAAAACCGACAAAGCCAATGATGTGTTCATCCGAGTTTTTCTGAGTTCCGACTTGAGGACTCAATTTAAGGTTGCTTGCGCACAATCCGGGGTGGCTATGAGCGAAAAAGCCAGGGAACTCATAGACAAATGGGTTAAAGAATGGGAACAGCAAAACACCCCCTCATCCACAAAGAGCAAGGGGGGTAAGGAGTAGTGGTGTTTAGCTATTTCACCTAGAAATTAGCGTAAGAGATTATTGAGTCCAAAATGCGTCATCATAGTCGTTGAAACCTATTACTCATTGGTAACTAAAATGGTTCAAGCACTCGATCAACCTACCATCGCCCAGTGGAACGTTGACGATTATCACCAGATGATCGAAGCGGGTATCTTGTGCGATCGCCAGGTTGAATTGCTAGACGGAGATATCGTGGAAATGGTACCTACAGACCCGCTACACGACTTTCTAGGTGACGAGGTAGCCGATTATCTTCGAGACTTACTAGGCACCCGCGCTAGGGTTAGAGAGTGTAAGGGGGTAACATTGCCCACATCAGAACCACAGCCGGATATTGCCATTGTAGAGCGTATTTCCTACCGAGAACATCACCCCCAACCGGAAAACATCTACCTCTTAATCGAGATTGCCAAGAGCCAACCCCCACGAGACACTGAGACGAAACGTAAGATCTACGCTCAAGCAGGGATTAAGGAATACTGGGTAATTAACCTCAAACGGGGTGAACTGAGAGTATTTAGAGACCCCGCAGGTGGAGACTATCGAGTCGATGTAGTCTGGAATCAGGAGACAATTCGAGCTTTGGCTTTCCCTGAAGTTGCAATCGCACTCGATAAGCTGCTCAAGCCGTGAGCAACTTATCGACGGGTGAGGTGAAAAAAGGTGTGGGAGAGCTTTTTTGAGTAATGAGTAATGAGTAATGAGTGAAGAAACTTTTGTCAAATAACCAAATCTAGAAGAATACCTTTATTTCTAAATTAATCCGAGAGATTTTTATGTTCAAACAAGCTTTTCTGGGTTTTCTTACTTCTACTACCCTACTCGCGTCGGGGTGGGTGGCGCAAGCATCAGCGGTAATTTTAGAGTCAGTTCCTTTCGACTCAGTCGATACTGGAATATCAGGTGGGTCTGCTGTTTTTGATGATCAATTTTTAGGGTGGAGATTTGAGCTTGATAACCCATTCCAGGTTACAGATATTGGTGGAACCTTCTTCGGCTTCGGTTTTCCCAACCAGGAAATTTTTGGGGCTATTGTTTCATTAAGTGAATCTGATGCGCTGCCGCTAGGAAGTCCGTTTTTGCAGGAAGAAGTTCTAGCAGTAACCACTTTTAATATTCCACTTGGACATAACGATATATTGACTCCGCTTGAGGTAAGCTTAGATCCTGGAAATTATGGTCTAGTTTTTGGCGGTGGCTTGTTTGGTGCAACAGGAATAATATCGGCTATGTCTTCTCTGAACGGAGGACCGCTTGCTAGTTCCGGTATCGAATACTTCCAGTGGAGAGTAGATCGTAATCCTCCGCTGAGAGCCAGATGGAGCGATAGCGGGAGTCCAAATCGATTTGTTGTTGCTGGCTCAACTCTTGTGTCTGATCCTGTATCAGTGCCAGAAACTTCCCCTGTATTGAGTCTCCTAGCTTTAGGTACTTTGGCTTTCGGCTCTTCTCTCTTGCACCGGAAGGCTTGAAGATTGTATTTTTTGGTAACCAACCTCATCTCAATTTGTCAAAAGATGCTCTCAGCTTCTGTTTCTTCTGGGAACTTTGGATTTCCAGCATAGGAAAGATGAGAGAGACTAGCGATCGCACCTTTGACTTGAGCATCCCTAACCTCAAGGTATTTTTGGAGCTGCTCTAGGTTCCGATGCCCAGATATCTCTTGAATTATCCGCAGTGGTACACCGTTGTCTGACATCTGGGTAAGGGCAGTCCTTCTGAAACTGTGGGTGCTGACTCCTTCAATTTTGACTCGTTTGCAGGCTTCTCGGAGAATCAACGCTGCTGAGTCGGGGTGAATATGTCCACGTCCCCAACGTCCGGGGAATAGATAGTAATCCCCGGCTTCACCTGAGTGCTGCTTCAGTAGTATCTCTAAATCAGTTGATGTGGGTATGACTCGGCTGCTAAGCTGACCCTTAGCATGGCACTTTCTAATAATCATCTCTGGTCTGACCCTACCCAGTGGATTGTACACATCCTCACTAAGTTGGGTGCAGGCTTCATTGACTCGACAAGCTGTGTAGAGACAGAAGCCAAATAAGGCGCGATCTCGACTACGAAGTAACCCATCGCTGAATAATACCTCAATCTCAGCCTGGGTTAGCACCTTTGCCTTTCCGTAGCGATCTCTTTTCATGGGAAAAGTCTATCGCGGTTTTGGGTATGACTGTCAAATGGCGGAAAAATGAAGAAGCTTTCTCCCTCACACAGAATGATACTTTTACCTAAACTGCAAAACCTACCAAATAATTTGCCAATCGAAGGAGCAGTCCGCATAGAATTAGTGGAAGGAATACCTCTGTTTCATGCCTCTAGTACTGTTCAAGAACGTATTGAAACACTATTAGAAAAACAACAAAGCTCCCTCCTCAATTCTGAAGAAGAACAAGAACTCGATTTGTATGAAGAAATCGATGACTATCTCAGTTTTATCAATCGGACTATCCGCAATCTTTACTTAAGCCAGAATCAATCCGAAGAAAAGCGATCGCTTTTCTATTGAACCGAGGATGCGATTGGCTTCAATTGCGATATAGCTTCTTCAGGAGTGACAAAATTACCTACATCTGCTGGAAGCTCAACTGCTTCTTTGTTGTGTAATTTAACAACTAACTTACTCACATTCATAGCTACCCGCTGATTAAATCTGAACAAATCTGAAAACCTGCGTTCTCCCTGAGTAGTCTGAAGTTGACGACCTCCCACTTGATTCACTTCAGTTGTAAACTTGAATATCTGCCTATCTTCACCAATCGACAACAATACCTCATACGAGTTAGGCTCTTGGCTCGGTTTAATAGATAAAACTTTTACGTTCATCGTCTCAATGAATAAATAGCTTGACTATCTACTGAGTTTATCTGAAGTAAATGCTCAAACAGTTGCTTTGCAAAGTAAGGAGGAACGGATAGACCGATAACACTACCTGCTAGGGATGGTGTGGTTGAGAATTCATACCAATCGGGAAAACCTCCTATCCTTGCGATCGCTCTCATAGGCAATCTATAAGCCTTTTTGCTAAGGTTGTCCCAATAGGTGATTGCCCCACCCCTGCTAGAACCCCTATTGTCTCTAAACATTGCCTTGGTTATAGTCCAGCAGGGTTCTGATTGTCTTCTAAGAGAAGCCTTATCTTTCCCTTTACATACTCCTACTCTTTGTACAATTGCTGCATCAAAATGACCTTTCAGGTTAGCCAAGAGAATAGACTTTTTTTGCTGCTCCAAGAGACGTTCTGGTTTAACAAGAGGTAATCCATTCAAACAATCTCCCCACCCCCTACATGACCCTGTAAGCGGTAATGCTTTTCTTAACAAGGAATTCAATCGAGCAACTAAAATCAACCTACAACGGTTTTGCGGAACACCAAAATTAGCCATATCGATTTCTTGGCAATCAAAGTAATAGTTACAACGAGCAAGCGTTCTGACAATTACTCTGTAGCTTTCAGATTGTCTATAGCCTACAGCATTCTCCAAGGTAAACCACTGTGGCTGTAAAATTTCAATAGCTTTAGCTGTAGCAATCGCAGCAAAAACATCCTTCTTATTCTCTTTTTTTCCGGTTAAGGAAGACAGCTTGCTAAAGCTACTACAAACTGGAGAAGCGTGTAGAATGAAAGGATTACGCGGTATTCCTGGAAAATTGCGTTCTGCTACCTCCTGTACAGTTGCTAAATAGGAAATAGTACCGTATCTCTCAAAATTGTGGTCACGGCAGAATCGAATCTGCCTACTGAAGGCTTCATCATCAGGATCACAATCCACACTAACCACTGGTCTAATGCCAGCCTGAATCAAACCTGTCTCAACACCACCCCCACCGGAAAATAACGTGACTGCGATCGGGGCATCTTTCCTTATCTTTGGTTTTCGCATAATTGAAATTACTCCAAAGCACCCTTGTGACTTGATGGAACAAGGGTGCTTTGGTACTAAGTAGTTTTGAGCAGTTTATCTACGCTCTAGTTATTTGCGCTGAGCGCAGCCTCTTTTAGTTTCAGCTGCTGCAACTCATCAAGAGCGATTTGATAAATATCCGCAGATGTAATTCCTTGGTTCTGTCTGAGGTAATGAAGTTTGTTGGTGACAACGGTAATAGCCTCCCTTGACTCCAATCCTTTTGTGACTTCAAGCCATCCGCTAATCATTCCTGATAACAATTCCTCAATCACATCTGATGGTACTTGCGAAGGTCGTTGAGCGCCATGTCGCTGACACCAATCAACGATTGATTGGGGCTGGTGACCAGTAATAGAACGGATATCCTTAACTAATCTATTGTGTTGAGGATACAAGTCCGGTAACCCAAGCTGAGGTTTAGGCTGAAAACCATTGGTTCCCTGATTGGCAGGCTGTAGCTGTGCTGTCTGAGGTTTTGGTTTGGGCTTACTAGCTTGAAACTTTCTGTAGCTATCCTTGGCTGGATTACCATCTCTATCTTTAATCCAGCCATTACGATATGCCAAATTGTAAGCCCCAGGATCTTGATTGTCACGGCGATCGCTTGGGGATCTACGTCCCATGTACTTAATGAATTGGTTTAATTGCTCTCTCTCCTGTTCGGTATGCTTCTCCTTATTTGTCTGAATGTCCAAATATCTGCACATTCCGAACTGCTCCATAGCCCTCTTGAAGGCACAAGCGATCGCCCTCTCCTCAGGAGTCCCCCTCTGCTTTTTCTCGTCTTCCCAATTCTCAAACTCCGCATGAGAATTGCCAAAACCAACACGAGTAACCCCAGCGATTGTCAGGTGGCATTTGACAACAACTTGCTCACCTCTTTGAACCGGATCGCTGTAGTCGATCTCCCAGTCCGGGTAAATCTCATCCAACCTGTCTCTCATCTTTTGCCAAGGGACAAAGTACCATTTACCTCCTCCTGGCAGCTTCCTCAACTTGTGCTCCTCAGGTGGGAACCAAGCTTTTAACTCACGATATAAATCTTTGAGTTTGATATCTGATTCTTTCATAATCGTTTTTCGCTAAGACGTAGTAACGCTAAATCTCGCTTCTGAAGCTAGAAACGCACAGCTAGCTGTGCGTTTCGCCTTAGCAGAACAAGGCTACCTTCCTCCGAACAGACTTGGGTTGCTTAGCAAAATTCTCTAGCCACCATGCAGAGCTACCAGGCTCATAAAAATTGGTAGCAACCTTGGCAATTGGCTTTTCTACCTCTTGCTTCTTTTGCTGAGGTATAGTATCAGGGTAGAAACGGTCAAGGCTTGCTGCGATCGCCTCAATTTCTTCTGTCATGAAATCTCCCTGAACCTTAACCTCCCAGTGCCAATCTAGAACTCTTTGAGCTTCCCTCAATTCAACGCGATATCTACCATACTTTTGCTTCATTACTTGATAGAAACGTTTTGCCTGGGAATAATCGTCAAACGCATAATAGGCGGCTTTATTTCTTGACATTCTACCTCCCTTCCCTTTTTTCTTAAAGTGTTGGGTAATGAATGCAGCTCGTCCTATAAGATAGGTGATGCTATGGCGATCACCTAACTCTACTGTTCTACTTTGTGCCATAATTGAAGTACCTTTTTTATGCCATTTCTTAGTTGCTCGAACAACTAAGATTTTTTTTTGCCTGTTCGTTATCCCGTAGGGGAAACCAATCTACAATCGCGCTAGAAACGCATGAACTACCTCGTGCTGCTTCGCTGAACACTCCTGTTTCTGACGCTTCATCAGGTGGAGCTACGATGCGATGAGTCTATATACGAGTAGCTGCGCTCTCCCAGCCCCACACTTATTTTTTTTTCGTCATTCTCCCACTCTTCTTCTTTGAGTGCATTGATGCGACCGCAAAAATCGCTCAAATCTGAGGCTATACAACTTCTAAAGCTTCCCACTCAGAAGCCTTACTTGTCCCAATGACAACGTAACTTCTTTCCTCTAAGAAATAGACTGAAATTCCCCTGATTGCAAGTTCCTTAGCTAACTCTGGGTCTGATATCTGATCATTAAATTTAAAGTATTGACAAATATCAGCGATCGCAACATACTCCATTTTTGACCATTCTTCTACCTGTTTATCATCTACGGTTGTATCTGGAAGGAAATACCCTTCCAATGCTTGCCGCATGATTTTTGAGACGTTCTTCTCGGCATTGTTTTGAGCTTTCTTAGAATCACTTTTTTGCTTATTCAACCAGGCTCTTGCTTCCTCCAAGGTAGAGGGTTCAGCTATTACTGTATTGTCTCTTTCTTTACGAACAAAATATTTACCTCTTCCCTTCTCTATCGTGTACCCTTCATGGGCATAAGCTTTCTTCATTGATTCAATAGTTGGACGTGCCATGATGTCTCCTTCTACTACTATGAAACAGAGGTGAGGTGAAATTTACAGTGGCTCTGAAGAAACACCGAGTCAGGAGTCAGGAGTAAAGAGAATTGACGCAAGTTTCTTCACTCATTACTCATTACTCATTACTCATTACTCAAAAAAGCTCTCCCACACCTTTTTTCACCTCACCCCTTCTTCGCTGCACCCTTGTGACTTGATGGAACAAGGGGGAATTTAGATAGTTCTAACTCCAACTGGAACTGTTATTGTCTTGTGCGAGCGCGTCATCTTAACTAAGCTGCGATAAGCTCGATTCATAACTTTTGCACTATCACCATTAAACATAGATAGCACCTGGCTAGTACTCGAACTTTTAGTTGTTAAATGGGTACGGTAAGCAGTGACGGATTGAAGCAATCCGTAAGCAGTTCTGTAGGCAGCTAGGGTGCTAGTCCCCAGCTCTACTCCCTGCTCTCGCATCTCATCATCGAAGTACCCCAAGAACAAATTCAGGCAAGTCTGAACTATCCTTGGTTGATTCTTGAGTTCCTTACCAGGGAATCCAAAGTCCTTGATTAGGATGACTAGCGCTTCCTCCGGAGTTATTGGAGTTTCAGCTAGCTTGGTTAGGTTTTGGTTATACTCGTTTAAGGCTTGCATCATAGAATTGAGAACCTCTATGATGCGATCGCGATCATCTATCTGTGACTGGATATGGCTAATTAGGCGGCTAGTCTCCTTAACTGTCAGGGTCATGCCGTTAGTGCAGATTTGACGACAAGTTAACAGATATCCTCCAGCTCCATAACCATAAGTGTGGTGGTTGAAGAACACAACCCGACTGTTGATAACTTCATCAGGACTAAGATGAAATACTCCTCCTTGTTCTTCTGGTATTTGAGCTGAAACAAACGCCATGTTTTGAGCAAGGTGGGAACGACTGTTTGGTTTCCTGGAAATAAAACCAGCCCAATCAGGAGTTAAGTTTGACTGGTGACAAAATGTAAAAAAATCCTTGATTAATTGCCTGTTCTGATAAGGTTTCCATCCCTTTCCAATCACAGTCAACAGCTTACTATTATCACTGCGATAAGCTGCTAGGGTTCCAAATTTTCCACTGTCTTGCAAACCCAATGGCGCTTCATATTGGAATGTCGTTGTGTTAACATCCCAGTTTAGTCCTGATGCCACCAAAACGTCTCTGACACTCATCCCAGGTTCAATGGCAGCACCAACACCTTTGAACAGTTTGGTTTCTTCGGTAAGCATGACAAAAAGACAACTTAAATTTACTCAAAAATCAGCAAAAGGATTATGAAGCAGACCCTTTAATGTGATCGCGATCGCATATATTTGAGCTTCGTCTTCACTAACCAAGGAATCGATTGTCTTTCCGTCTGCCTCAGCAATCCACAAGTCGTCTTCTTGCCTAACAGTCATTTTGATATCGCCAAAAACAGCCTTGCCATTTTTCCAGTTGATTTGGCGTATTGCATCAATTGGATTGACATATTGATTGAGAAAATAACTCGCATCATGGTATACCCCACCGTACACTGAGAAAATTTCCTCAAAGTGACGCTTTTTCTGCTCGTCCCCGTAGAGAAGGAACACAGAATTGATACGAGAGGAGGAAGCAACAACATTAGGATTCTCTTCTAGTAGCAAGTCTCCTGGAACAAACTCTATCCTTCCCCTCCATATGCAAATCGACATTTCGTGTTTTTCTATCACGTCCTGCGTTCGCTTATTGAACAATACCCCCGATTCACATAGATAAATTCCTGTTTTAGTGTGTCCACTCGTAATCTCCCTTGATGCTTCCTGGAGACACTTGGTTTGATCGGAATACAAAATGTTGGCAAATACGCTACCTTCCCAGTGATTTTTCTTAAGGAAGGCATCGTCAACTATGGTGTAATGCTTCTTAGCAGGAATTCGTTTACCCAGATCTGCAAATACATCTAGGTCAATTTCACCTAATACCTCAATAACCAGATTAACTACCTCTTTGGGAGTGTACCAATTGTCAGAGGCTTTGTCCCCTAGTTCCCTTTGAGTTTTAATTTGTGCTAAGTGAACTAGTTCTGATTCTTCTAGTTCTTCTGTTACTTCAGAATTGTTTTCTTCTGTTACCTCAGAATTATCTGTTGAGGCAGTTGAAGGTGTAGAAGACTTAGTTGAAGACTTTTTCGTCTTATCCTTTTTTTTCGCCTTCTCTAATTCCCTCAATCGTTCTGCTTTCAGCTCTTGGTAAGCTCTCTCAACACTTACCTTTTTGCGAATAACTCCGTCTTCATCATATAGTTTATCAATGACAGCTTCTCTGTCCTCTAAGGGAACACCTTCAATATCCAAAGCTGTCTTACTAGAAGCATCTTCTAGCAACCTGGCCCACTTACGAGCTAGTTCGGGATGGGATTCCTTAACTTTCTGAATCGCTTCTAGAGCGCCGAAACCAGATCTTAGGGATTTTGCACCAACTCCTAGCCGATTAGCGACAGTATCGATGGAGCGCCTCCTCTTGTCTAGTTTCACCCCCGCCTGCATCCGTTTCTTGGCTAGTTGTGCCTCGATTTGCACTGCTAATTGTGCTTCAATCAGCAGTTGAATGCGACTCTTAGCTCGATAGCTATTTCTGAGTTTTAAGGCTTGTAGGCGCTCTAGCTCATCTTCAAAGCGACGAATTTCAATCGGAATCCTGGGAAACTTCTTTTCCTGCTCTGATTGGGAATTCAAGATTTCTACTGCTGCATGGCGTGAGTTGCCGTCAATGATAATTCCCCATTGATCTACCGTTAAAGGAAGCAACTCCGGTTGCTCAACGCCCAGTTCCTCAACTAGTCGATCAATGTTGGAACTGTTGTTGACATAGATCAGCTCGTTATATGGGAGCCGAATCAGGAAATCTGGATCAACTTGCGCTAACCCTTCTTCCTCAAAGATTCGAGTGTAGCGGTTGTAGGCAATAGTTGCCATGTTCTTTGCCTTGTCAAAAGATTTTACGCAACCTCCTGACCAAACAATTTGCCCGTTATCCCACAAGGAAGGAAAGCAAAAGCCTTCTTCCTTTTCAACTTTAATTTCAGCGTCCCCGATCGCCTTGTAGTAACCTATTTCTGTTACCTTGGGCTTCTCAAGAACTGTACCTTTTTCTGCCATTTCTTTCCTTAGCTCTGAATTTCTAAGTTCAAGTCGCATTAAATGCCCATAATAAAAACTTCTCCGCGTCCCCGCGTCTCCGCGTCTGGAGCGTCAGTCCTAACTATGAGTATTCAAGTAGACATGATATAAATCGTGGTTCTTCACCACCTCAAATGATGAACCCTTGTGACTTGATGGAACAAGGGTTCATATCCCCAATTCTAGGGACATCTGCTCGTAAACCCAGCCATTTCCAAAATTTCTAGAGTTTGCTAATTTTTGTAAATAAGCCTTGTATTTGCTCTGTTCCTCTGGAGAAGCATTAACCAATACGGAATTACGCCTCCAGTCAAGAGGAGGAAGGGAGTTAAACTTCTTAGCATAATGCTGGCCAGCCCATTCCGGAGGTTTACCAGTTTGGTAGGCTGTCTTTAGCAACTTCTGGTAGGCGGCATATTTGATTTTCTCCTCATGGCTTGACCAATATCTGACCATCTGCCCTTCTGGGAGATGCTTGAGGGCCCCGATAACGTCTAAATCCTTCAAACATAAAGGACATGCGCGATAAAAAGCAAAAATCTCATTGAGACAATGCTTGCAAGTTTTCATCGGAGCACTCCCTTTTGTACTCACATCTGCTTCATACAAAGAGGACTCATCAATTACTAAGTCTTCAAAACGACCAAAGCGATCGCTTCGAGTCAATCCCACGGCATCCAATACAATTGAATCGGTTTTCCCCTTAGCCGTCCTTCCTAACCGACCAAGCATTTGATAATAGAGGGACTTAGAGTTAGTATCCCTAGCAAGAATTCCACAACTTACATGGGGGACATCAAACCCTTCTGTTAGCTTTCCAACTGAGCAAAGAATCTTGAGTTTACCTTCTTCAAATTCCTTGTAGATGCGATCGCATTCCTTGGCAGGCATTCTAGAATGTACAGATGCCGCTGTTACCCCTATGTCTCTAAATGCCTTTGCCAGCTCATTAGAGAAATCAATGCTTGAGCAAAAGGCGATTGTTAGTCTGTTTTGAGCTAGTCTTCTCCACTGCTCGACTAGATAATTAATTGTTGCCTGCATTAATTTTCCTTGCGAATTAGGCACATGATAGTAAGACATTGGGCATAGAAACCCATTCTCTATCAGTTCAGCTGGCATAGGAGCAAAAACAGCCTCCTGATAATAATCTCCTAAGCACTGACTCCTGCTTAGTCGCCAAGGGGTTGCTGTCAGTCCTAATAGGATGCCTTCCGATTCTTTCCTGTTTAAAATTCGCCTACCATCATTAGGTAACTTCGGAAACCTAGCTTCCATTACGTCTACAAAGTTAGTCAAATGGCATTCGTCAGCCAGCGTTACATGAGGCTGAAACCATGAAATATTGCGATCACCAGACATGGTTTGAAAGGAAGCGATTTGAACTTCACAACTCCTATCTTCTTTATAACGACCAGCAATTACCCCAGTACGAATCCCCAACTTTTTCATTGCTTTTTGGGTTTGAGGTATTAGCCTATCCCTGTGAACAACAAACAAAATTCGTTTGTTGTTCCTGACAGCATCTTTAGCTATAAAGGCAGCGATTACAGTTTTACCACTGCCTGTTGGGGCAATAATAGCAACCCTATTAGCAAATTCAAGTTTTTTGTAACTTTGTCGAATAACCTTTTGTTGATACGGATATGGCTGTATGTACATGGGTAATAAGTAATGAGTAATGAGTAATGAGTAATAAGTGATGAGTAATGAGTGATGAGTAATATAAGTGATGAGTGAATATTCATTACTTGTAGAGTAAAATTGAATTAGTACGTTCTTGCTTTTTAGTCATGATTAATAAGAACGAAAACCTTAGTATTCAAGAAAGAACAGAAGAATTTGCCATCAGAGTTGTCAAAGCTTATTCTGAGCTAAATAAAAGGGATTTTGACGATGCTGGCAAAGTCTTGTCAAAACAGTTTTTAAGAAGTGGTACGTCAATTGGAGCAAATTGCTCAGAGGCTAAATACGCACAATCAACCAAAGATTTTATCAACAAATACTCGGTAGCTTTAAAGGAAGCAAGTGAAACTCTTTATTGGATAAAAATCATGATTAAATCTGAGCTAGTATCACAATCTAGATTTCTAAAGATGATTGAAGAAAATGAGAGAATAATTAAAATATTAACGATTTCAATCAATAAGTTGAAACAAAACAGTCAACTTAAGTAAAAACTCATTACTCATTACTCATTACTCATTACTCATTACTCAAAAAAAGAGCTAGCAAGAAGCTAAGCATAAGGGATGTCATGAAGGCTCTAATCAACACTGGAGTGCAACACCATAGGTGGGCTATTTTTTGTGGAGTATTAGGATATTGTTTCTGTTGTTTTGGTCGCCTAAATCCACTCAATACACCATGAATTATGAAGCTATGGGCAAAGGGACTAAGAACTATCACATCACGCCATAGCTTCTCATTTCCTAAGTTTCGATAATTCATATGATGGCAGTTATATCGGCTACCTCTACCACACTTAACCCAAGGAAACATGGAACAGCGATGGTGAGAGCGCCGGAGAAAGTCCTTATGTTTTGACCGCCACTCAGAAGAGGTTATATACTCAGAATAGTTACTCATTAATTTCCTCTTTTCCTCCTGGGCAATTGAAGTAAGTCCATAATTCGATGTAACCGCTGTCGAAGTGATTCTCCCTGGAGCGATCGCTCATCAGTTCCCCCGCCAGGAGTTACACCATAGACTTCTATTAACAAATCATTCTGACGGGTCATATTGGGTTGATTAATGGAAGCTTCGCGCCACTTGTAAGCCCACTCAATCCACTGCATTTCCACAGGGTCTATAACTAAAGATGTTGGTTCAATTTTCTTGTTAGGAGGTCTAAAGGCTAGCATTGCTTCTATATGAGCCTCTTCTGAACGTTGCTGGTTAATTTCTTTGCCCATTTCTTTCCCAAAGACTTGCACAGCCAATTGCTCAATTTCGGTTTCAGGTTCATCATCTATTGGTGAACTGCCGAACTTGTAAGCTTGAGATGAGTGAGGATTGATAGGCAATCGTCCACCATAATGATGGGGACGTGGAGTTAGTCGAATTTCATAACCTAGTGGAGTAACATCCCATGTAGGAACAAGCAATAAATCAAATTCCTGGATTAGGGTATTAAAGTAAGACTCTAAAGACTTCTCCACTCCTTTGTCTTGTTGCCAAGGAAGGACGCAAACTACTATCGTTCCGTCTGGTGCTGGACGTACAGAAACAAAGTCCAGCATGATACCATGTTGCTCGTAGAAGTTAATCAACCTCCATGCGATAGTTGAATACTGATCAGTTTCTTTAGGTTTTTTAGGCTTCTTAGTTGCTTGTAGTCGCTCATACATCAACCTCAATTGAGTTTTCAGTTCAGTCTCACGCTGTGAGAGTTTCTCTATCTTGGTAAGCAAGGGAGCAACTTCCTGCTTAACCTTCTGCTTGGCTTCAGATGCGATCGCTTGCTGTGCCTGAATAACTTGTAGGTTAGCCTGTTCTTCACAGGCATCATAATATTCCTGCTTTTCTTTCTCTACTTCTGCACGACATTGCCTCATTAACTCTTGCTGTAACTGGGTAAGTTGGGATTCCCATGCCTGCTTTTCTAGTTCAATTTGAGATTTGATTGCATCAGCTTCTAATTGAGCTTGTTTTTTAGTAAATTCCCCTTCTAATTTGCCTTCTCTGGTGGCAAATTCTTTAATTTGTTCCCATTCTTTAGTTGCAGATTCAATTTGTTCCCATTCCCTATTGGCAGCTGCTAAAGACTCTTCTGTTTCTGCCTTAATAGCTTTAGCTTCAGCTAGAATCTTGTCCCGCTCATCACTAATTCGCTGCTCTTCCTCGGCAAGGATTTTCAGCGCTTGATTATGTTCACCCTGCTTGTCTGCAATTAACTTTTCACCCAGCTCTCTAGCCTCATCCAGGATGGCTTGAGCTTGCTTTTGAGCCTCCTTAATAACAGCTTCCTTTTCTGTTTGAGCTTCTTTTTCAAGTCTTTCTGCTGTCCTAAATCTCTCCTCAGCTTTCAATAAATTGTTTGCCACCTGCTGTTCAGAGTCCAGTAAGAGTTGCTGCGATCGCGTTAATTCTCCTTCCATCTCCCGGCTTCTATCTTGCAGCTTTTCGAGCTTCCCTTCCTCTGTAGCAACTGAGGTATAATACTTGGCTGATAGAGCTAGGTTTGGGATGGCGATCGCTGCTGCTATAACTGTCTTCACTTTCCAATTCATTGGAGTTAGCAGCATTGCAATTCCGAAAGAAGTGAATAGCAATTGTCGCATCACTCCTCCTACCTGGCTAAGAGGAAAACTACGCCTAAGATAATCAGCCCAACAAAAATAACCGAGCCTATTGGGGTAACGCTCCATAAGGCAGCTGCTGTGCCTGCGATCGCAAAAACTGTCAGTACTGCTGTGCCGTAAATGTTAGCCCAGAATAATCTGTAGTCCATAATTGAAACTAATTCTTACAACATGATTGGTTGTTGGGGAGGCTGATATCCTCCCCTTTCCTGTTACTCAATCAGAGGTGAACAAAATTTTCGTGAGATTTCCATTCTCCGCGTCTCCGCGTCTCCGCGTCTCCGTGTCTGCTCACCCCTCAGCTGCCAACCTCGGTATAGTCAGCGTCGATTGTTCCCAGGTAGCCACCAGCTTTTTCTGCTTTAACTCCCCATTTTTTGGCACGGGCTTTAAGATCAGTTAAGCGATGTCCACGAATTTCCTTGTTGAGCACGTTGGCTTGTTGTTGGAACTCAACCTGATCCTCTACATCTGCCAACTTCAGGGTTGCTAGCTCGAACTTCTTAACTCCAGTTGCAATCTCAACTTGGTTAGTGGCTTGTTTGATTCCCAGCTTGGTTACTTCTTGCTCAAGAACTGCAACCTCCAGGTTGTCTTTGAGCCTTACCAAGCTAGCTGAACGTTGAGCTGCTTCCTTGGGGGTTAGTTTGTTCAGTCCAGGGTTTTGCAGTAGAGCGTCTGGGGAAACATCAGGCAGCGTGGTTGGTACATCTAGTAGTGCGTAAGCGCTAGCACCTAATTGATTATCCCGACCTACTGTCAGCTGTTCACCCTGTTGCTCAACGACTGGCTGTTCAGCTACTGGTGTCTGAACTGTCGATGTTTTAGCAGCAGCTTTTTCAGCTTCAGCCTGAGTTCTGGTCATGAACCGTCCTTTAGCGTCTCGTGGCATAATCTATCCCTTATTGTTTAATTGGTGTGTTTGGTTCGAGATCCCCGGTTTTCAGCCTTGCCGTCCACGATCTCGCAGCTGACCCGCTGTTTCAGAGGGAATAAGGGGAATGGGAAGTACAAGAACCAGGAAAACGTACTACAATTGTCTTTTTTGCACTTCATCTTGAAGTAAATTGAGTTCAATCAAGTTCAAACGTCACCTGAAACCCTTGTTATGTTGTTGTCTTGAACTGAACCTAATTTTTTTTGGTTCTTTGAACTCGTTTAGTTGAAATCGCTAAAACCTATATCAAACAAGATTTTTGCTAGCTAAAATTCAAGTTGAAAGGTTTGAACTCAAACTAAACAAGTTCAGTGTTACATTGTAGTATTTTGAAACATTTTACTTTTTCCCGCCTTTTTTCCTGCCTCTTTCTTGCTCTGATCATCTTCGTTGGTTGAAGCAAAGGAAACGCATACACGGCAAAGGTTAAAGTGTATTTTCTTTTTTGCCTGAGCTTTCGTCCACTATTACCGTTTTCCCTTGTCTCAGAGAACAGAACTCGGAAACTTGGTAGACACTTTCATTGCCATTACCCGACACTTCCTACTACCAGCGATCGCAAATACAAACTCATTTTTGCTTCTAACAGTTTGCGAATTCGCCAAAAGTCAGGAGAGTTGATATCGAAGTTGGGGAATAGGGTTAAAATTCCTTCTGCGAGATTGAAAGCTATTTGAGAATCAACACCAGCCATTGCGATCGCTGTTGCTAAGTGCTGTGTGCGGCAAGCTGGCTGTGCTTGCCTTGTCCAAAGGGAGTCCCAATACAGACCCTCTGGAAGTTTGTGAAGAGTAAACCATTCTTGAGGTAACTGCTTATCTGCTTGAGACTGTGATTCTGCCTTAGTCTCTTTTCGCAGTAACCTATTAATCCATCCAATCATTTTTTCTGTACCTTTTTTCTGCCATTTCTCTTGTTGCTCTGCACCCTTGTAATTTGATGGAACAAGGGGGAATTCTTCGCTGCACCTTTGTGATTTAATTGAGCAAGGGGAATTGTTTCTCTGCACTGGGTGAACGAAATATGAAGTGGGATTTCCATTCTCCGCGTCTCCGTGTCTCCGCGTCTCCGTGTCTGCTGACTCGTTTCCCCACGCCTTTTTTCCCTCACCCCTCTGCACCCTTGTGATTTGATGGAACAAGGGGGAATTTCTAGCTGCACCTTTGTGACTTGACAGAGACGCAATTACTTGTATTAATGCTGTAACTAAGCACTGATTCGAGCATTGTACAGGGTAAAAAAATCTCCAGGAATAACCTCCCCATTTTCATCTTTGAGCAGCTCTCCTGTCTGAAGAAAATGATTGGCACTATCAATGCGTCGCTGTTCTGCTGCATTGTAATCGTCAAGCGCACTTTGTGCCTGATCAACAAGAGCATTGAGATCAATGCCCATATTAGCCAGAACACTATTAACAGACTGAGCATCTAATTGCTTGTTGGCTTCTTCTAGCCTGCGAAGCCGTTCAGCTTGAGCCTTGAGATGATAAACAGCCCTGCCTTGGTTGACAAAGGTTTCATCTCGTTCTGCCTGCTGTATTCCAGTCTTTACTAGAACCTGTTCATAACGAGACTTAATACGGTCTACCATTGTGTAAACAACGTCCATACTAGCGTTGTTCATTTCACTGATAGTTTGTGCTTCGGCGATCGCTAATATCCCTACTTCTTCAGGTTTTGGTAACTCTGCATCCCCTGATTTGACTTCCTTGGTACTAGGTAGCTGAGGGGGTAGCCCAACAGACTCAGACACTTGCTGATGGGTAGCTAGCAGTGATTCACCAAGTGAGCTGGGAATTTCTGAACTACCATTCTTGGCTGTAAGACCAGCCTTCGCTAGGATCTCTAAGGTATCCTTGACTCGCAATCCCATTTTTTGGGCTAACTCTGAAACTTTCATTTTCTCTAACTTGCTTGACGTTGCTTTTGATTAGCTTCGAGGACTTTAATTACGTCGCGATCGCATAATTTGCGACCATTGGAAGTAGACCTATAAAGATTAGCGATCGCATGAAGAATGTCTACCTCAACCTTGGCAAAAGGTGGCGGGTCAGGATAAATTGGTCTAACAGAAATACCTTCATCTATCCGAATAGCTTCTACCTTCTTTCTGTCTTCATATTCGGGAAACCGCTCAGAGCAAGATTCCCTGTACTCTGGGAAATACTCGTAAGCTAGTTGTCTGTATTTGAGCAAAGTTTTCTTCGTTACCCCGATCTCGTTGGCAACTTTACTTAAGGAATAATTGTTATTGACTTCTTGGAGCAAGTCCATATCAATGAAGCTTTTAGGTAGTTCATCTTTCTTAAGGTGAACTACATCAGCAATCCCTTCAGTCATCAGTTTTTACCTCCTCATAGGAAGAAGCGGTCATATCCACTTCCATATAGTTGACAAAGTTATCGTCGTTAATAGTCCAGACATAAGTTTTGCCGCCACAAGTAAGCAACCTGGCTTTGTCTACATCAAATTCGAGGGAGGCAATTTGTCTCGAAATATTCTGCTGAATAGATGAAATGCTTGCCTCGACTTGATTGATTCTTTGTTCTAATTCTTCCCACTGTTGTCTGAGCAAAGCAATAGTGTTATTGCTCTTCACCAGAGAAGCGATTAGCTTTGTGATCTCCTTTAACGAATTTTGGGTCACTTGTTTTACCTCCAACTAATTTCTGCTCTGTTGTTGGTTCTGACTTTTCACAGCATCTTTTTAGTCAGGAGTCTCCGAGTCAGAAGAATAACGCCGGAGAGAGGATAATCCATACTCATTACTCATTACTCATTACTCATTACTCCTTCCTAACTGGACTTCTCGTGAAAAGTCAGTTTTGGATTAATAACTCTAGGGTTGCTCTTCGTTCTGCGGTTGTTCACCTGACACGCTAGTTTCCCGCTCAGAGTGTTTATTCAGTTGTTTGAGGTTCAGTGTTGGCAAAGGAAAGCTTTGGATTTTCGGGTTGCTCTTGCGGGTTCCGTGTCCGCGTCCTCTGCTTTCCTTTGCTTGATATCCTTATCATTGCAAATTGAAAGTCAACTGTCAACAGTTGACTTTCAAGATTTGACGATTGACAGTTGATCTGGGATATTTTAATTAGTCGGAAGTCGATTTTCAGGAGACAATATTAGATATGTTGCCTATGTGTTGAGAATTAGACGTGCGAGTTTTCCTGGATATTTCGCCTTACTGGCCCAAAGATGAATATGGTCAATCCCGAACTGTGAATTCAATTTATGAGGAGATCAAGGGGAGTAATAACGAAGTAGGGCGAAATACCTTACGTCTAGCTCTGGATGGGAAGCTAGATAGAGGCTTGTTTGCAAATATCGTGAAGTTATCGCGATTGCTCTCTGAGTGGTCAGGACAAGAAGTGCGTCCCAGCGATTTACTCAAAGTTGAGGAGGACAATAAATCCAATTCATAGGTTTTATGTAACTGGAATAATCAAATGACCCAAACACCTAACATCGAAACACCGTCAGAACCAGACCGCCTCGACTTGCTAATAGAGCAGGTTGGCAGGTTCACCGAGGGTTTAACTGAGTTCAGAGTTGTCATGACTGAGAGCATGACTGAGTTCCGGACTAGCCTAGCCGCACTAGACCAGCGACTCGACAGAATAGCAGTCACAACTGAGCGCCAAGCAGCTAGTATTGACCGCCTTGCTATAACCGCAGAAAGTCAACAGCAGAGCATTGAGCAGTTAGCCGCTGCTGTGCGGTTGCTGGTTGAACGAGGCTAGGGGGTGACTGAAAAGCTAGCAGAGTGTCACCTCAGGGAGTAAGGGATGAGTGAATGGTCACCAGTGGATGAATCTAGAGACTGGCAGTGCGTAGCCGAACGCTGGCGTTGTCAAAAGCTGGCCCAAAAACGTAAACAGGCTTTGGTCGATATCAAGGCAACCGGAGACAGCGTACTCAAGTGGGCATGTATTTTCAAAAACAAGGAGCATTAAAAATGACACAAACTGTTACACCATCAGCTTCTCAAGAACAATTTGATTTAGGTATCCAGACTTGTTACCTGGTGCTGTACAAAGCACTCTCCGAGTCAGAAATAGACTATGCCTTGGGGGAAGGTGCAATTCTCACCTATTCCTACTGTTTCGATCCTGATCAAGACCCCTTTTTGAAGGTTGGCCAACTGGCTCGGACTGGCAGCGTTTCTCAAGGAAGTGAGGCTATTCCCTGGAAAATCGTGGGAATCGACCAATACCCAGGTGGTGATGATGGCGTACTCAAAGGAGTGATAATCGCCTGGTGTCGGAGGATGCAAGAATGACTGAATCAGGGAGCGAAGCCAATCGCTACTTAAACACACCTTCGATAACTTCCAGCCATGCTGCTACCGATGACGAAAAGTGCTACGAAATGGAAACCAAGTATGGTTGGAAACTGCTACGAATTGAGCCACTGGATGATCCAACCTTTGAGGTGAACTGCATATTTGAGAGTGAAACGGAATTCCCTAATTATCTGGAGGATTAGCAATGCGTAAATATATCATTTTCAAAGCTGACCGAAAACAACCGGGATGGAAACAGAGGCAGCTTGCTCATACTGGAGCTTTGACTCGAATCTTAGCCGAACATTACGACAGTTCTAAGAGTCCCATACCTAAGCCAGGGTATCGCTTTCGGGAGTTTCATCAAATTGAACAGTTTGCTAATCCTCACTTCCCAGGTGCGAGTACCCACAGCCGGGTTGGAGACTGGGAAGTAACGAGGGTGAAAGAGTACCCATGCTCAGAACCTGATGCTGAGTTTGATTTGATTGTTATCTGCTACTGCCAATACTCTCCTGTGTCTACCCCCCTAGAGCCGCTGCCAGAGATTCAAGTTCCCCAGGAGTTACAGGAGGTGGAAGTGTGACACCATCAGCTTTTCAAGAAGAATCGGCGAAAACCTTTTTCAAACAGCAAAACCCCTAACCCAAGGGGGTTAAGGGTTTTACAATTTGACTCCTGAGCCATTCAGTTCGCCGCTGACTGTCCAGGATGACCCAGTAGTTAAAACACTAGTCATGAAAAAAACAACTACCGATGACCCAGTAGATTTAAATTAGACATGAAAAAACCAACTACAAAGGCTACTACTAGCTTAATATCTTCTGCATCAGTTTCGCCACTCCAAACAGATGTTCTTGATAGTGGCTCTCAACCGCCAAACCAGCGCTCATCAAAGGATACACGACCCTACCTATGGGTTTCCGACATAATCTGTGCTCAGAAACTCAGACCTTACTTCCGGCTATTTTCCCTTGACACAGCAGATCCAGCTTCCGTCGAATCAGGGTCTCATATTATTGCCCTTGACCCAGATTTTGGTGAGCTAAATATCAAACGACTGGGGCACATGCTTTTAGAGGGAGGCTCTCAAGTCGATGTATTCGATTTACAACAACCGCTGTTGAGCTTCCTGGCTCCCATAGGGCTGGATGCTGTACCAATGATTCTGATGGGAGTCATCCGTTTTGAGCAGTGGTTAGATCAAGTCAAGGATATCCGTCTCTCTCTCAAGGAAGCCGTCGAACAAGCCAAATTCTATCTCAAACAATGTAAAACAGAGCGCACAGCTGCTATTAATATAGAGTTGGAAACTCTCAGACAACGGTGTGGCGTGAGCAGCGGCAACTGGCAGAAAAACTTTATCGAGCGTCTTGAGGCGGAGATTCATGCCGCAGTTGATGGAAAGGTTACAGATCCAGATACTCGCTTTGAGTTAGACTTGCTGGCGCTGCTACAAGAAAAAAACAGGCGGCGGTATCTCAGGCGACGCAGTCAGCTTGCCAGCCACTATGGTCTAACCAAGGCTGAGATAGAAGAATGTGCTATTGAAGCTAAGCGCTCAACAGAGGTAGCCAAACCCAAGGTTCTAGACTTGGGAGAATTATTTGACTTAGAAAGCACAGGATTGAACTATTTGGTTCCTGGTTTGCTGCCTATAGGAGAAACGGTTATACTAGCCGCGCCTCCTAAGTGTGGTAAAACCCTGCTGTCAATTGACCTAGCTTTCAGTATTGCTACTGGGGAAAGTCAGTTTCTGGGAGAGAAATCACTTCGGGGCAAGGTGCTACTGGTTAGCACCGATGAAAGTCTCCGGAGTACCAAATCCAAGCTATTAAAACGAGGCTTCCGCAAGCGAGATAAAGAATATCTCAAGGTGTTACCCCAGTGGGATATCTCCCAGCTGGGGGAGCTGGAAGAAATACTAGAAGACTACCGCCCCGACTTAGTAATTGTCGATAGCCTCAAACGCATTTCCAAAGGAATGGAGATGTCGGAAAACTCAGCTGAGTTTGCAGATAACATCTACACCCTGAAAGAGCTGTTCACCAAGTACAGTGCTTCTGGTGTCCTGATTCACCATACTAATAAAGACCGGGAAGCTCGTGGAGTCCATCGCCTGCGTGGCAGTAGTGCGATCGCAGGTGCAGTTTGGGGCACATGGGAGATGGACTATCCAGGTAAAGGGAAAATCAACCCCAAAGACCCCAGGCGCTTATTCTCAGCCTTTAGCCGAGACAGCGAGGGAACAAATTTTACTATCGAGTTCAACCCAGAGGATAACAGCTGGATAAATCTGGGAGAGGTTAGCGATAAAGACTTCATTGAAACTGCTAATTACAAGCAGCGGATTTTGGCAGTACTAGAAGCCAATTCTCACCGCTCTGGATTGTCTGGACGGGAAATTATCGAATTACTGGGAATGACGAAAGAGACGGGGAGGAGTGTCTACAGTACACTCAATCGGATGGTGGACAAGAAGCTGATATCTTGTGCCCCAGCCCCCGGTGATAAGCGCTATAACCTCTATTCCTTGCGCGGAGCTTTTGTTAAGAAAGGTAACTGTCACACAGATACCCCCCCCTCCCCTACTATCTCTGCTCAAGTGCTGACTAATTTGACTGAAACTACTGTGGTTGAGGAAAAAAACAATAGTCAGCAGCCCGGTCATGAATTAGTCAGCACTTCTGAGTCAAAAAACGATGCTGAATATTTAGAACGGACTGCCAGTAAGGAATACACCGAATTAGTCACCAGCCCCCACGCTGATAAGGGGGGGGAGGGGGTGTCACAGCCCCTTGTGCCGGAACTGTCACATCAAGAAACCACAGAAGATATCTGGTTCGATGTTGAGCCAACTAACAATACTGACAATGAAGAGTTTTCCGCTCTCGATGCTGAGAAGCAGCAGGTGGCTCGACAAATCGCACAAGAGATGGTTGCGATAAAAAATAGCCAAGACTGGAAGCAGGTTGAGCAACGGTATGCGATAGAAGACTTGAATTGGGTGTGCAGGAATCTCCTTACCGAAGAGCAGAAGCTACAGTTTGGCGACAATTGCATCAAAGGCTTATGAGCTAGCGATTGAATGGTTGGAGGAACGCGATCGCCACGGGCACATCCAGTGGCTAATCAAAGTGCCAGCGACACCTGCTAACTGGGTTCCGGTTGAGCATTGTGATGATGGCGATTAGCTTCGCTAGTGCCGAAGGCAATCGCAGAATCAACAGGAGGCAGTAAAGCAAGAGCTAGATATGAAAGGAACACTTACCGGATTAGTAGGTCAAGCCTCAATCAAAACTCGCCCAGAAGAGGGTTTGGCTACGCAGGTCAAAACAAATCCTTTCTCCCGGTCACTATCGCTGACAAACTTAGGGTCAGGGTGTCCGTCATCATACTTCACGTTTCCTTCTATGCGCAGCTTGCATTTGCCACAGACTCCCATGCCACAACCGCAGGGAAGCTCGACTCCTTCTTGTTTAGCGACTTCCAAAATAGAGTCTTCGCCATCACAGGAGACCTCTTTCCCCGACTTAGTAAAGACCACAACAGGTTCAGAGAAGGTCGATGTTACAGGAGATGTTGGAAAGGAGATAACTGATGCTGCTGCACGATGTCCATTGGTAACCGACTCATCGGTGTTAGAAGAGGGTTGCAATTTGCCAATGAGGGAACGTATGCCGAAGCCAGTAGATGGTGCTGGGGTAATACCACCAGATGCTGATTTTGTCTTAGTTTCTGCTTTTGAGGACTTTCTCGACTTCTTTGGTGAGCCAAAGCTTTCTTCGGAGTAGTTCTGCATTGGGAAATCAAGGCTTTCTAGCATGGCTTTAACTCCTTGCATGAAACTATCTGGTCCACAGACATAAACGGTGCGATCGCGAAAGTCAGGGGCGATCGCTTGCAGCATCGATTCATTGAGTCGGCCCATGTAACCCAGCCAAGCTTGACCCGGTTCTAAGCGAGTCGTGGTCACTGCCAGCTTAAAATTGGAGTACCGAGCCGCCATCAACTCTAATTCTTGCCGAAAGATGATATCGCGGGGACTACGCACACTGTGAACAAAAGTAACATCGATATCAGTAGCTGTGTCACAAATCCAGCGTGACATCGACATCATCGGTGTGATGCCACTGCCTGCTGAGATGAGCAGCAGTTTCTTAGAAGGATTGGCTAAACAGGTGAACTTCCCCATTGGAGCGCTTAATTTGATCTGAGAGCCAACAGCGATAGTATCGTGAAGCCAGTTGGATACCAGACCCGGTGGAGCATCGGGAGTATCAGCTGGAGGGGGGACTCGTTTGACTGTAATCTCTAAAGTATGGGGGCGCGAGGGTGTTGAAGAGATAGAGTAGGAACGCATTACTCGTTTGCCATTGATTAGCAAATCTAGCGTGACAAACTGCCCTGGCTTGTAGGTAAAGAGCACAGGGGGTTCGGCGACAAAGCGAAAAGTCTTCACATCCGGCGTCTCATCAATGACTTGTGTACAGCGAACAGTCAGATCATCTTCTGTCCACTGGCTCAATTGGGTTAGAGCTAAATCAGCAGCATGGTCATCCTGGGGCTTGTGCCTGGAACCATTGTCATTCGACTCCTCTTCTTCAAGCAGGAGAACAAATCCACCAATTCTGATGATGTCATCCAGCTTCAGGACGTAGTTCTGGTTAACTTTAGCTTCTTCACTATTGATGCGGGAGCCATTTGTACTACCAAGATCAGTAAAGTAATACTGTCCATCATGGAATATAATCCGGCTGTGTACGCCACTGACCTCCGGGCTATTCAAAATTAAGTCACAGCTAGGGTCTCGACCAATTGAGCACTCACCTCGAATTCCGGCTTGAGGTATTAGGACTTTCTCCTGGTACTCACCTGTTTGACGACTTAAGGATTTGAGTTTCATTTTTCCTATAACTCTAGATTTTGACTGTGTCGGAACTTTATTTATCTACTTGGCACTTCATAACAAGCTGGTAAGCTTAGTCGGGTGAGTACTACCCAACTCAAATCAGACCATTGTGTTACCAGCTGGCTTTACCTTTTTGTTGTGTCCAACCTCTGTGCGCTCAGCCGCTATGGCTGCTTTCCCAGAGCGTCCGACCACTGTACGGTCGAGGGATGGGGTTTGTTGAAGATGTGGATACAATAGGTGTGGTTTCTCACTGCACAGCTCTGTCAAAGCGGCATAATGATCTTCATAGCTGAGGCTAAGTTTCTGGCGCATTGGCTTGAGTGCCTCCAGACTCTGAGAAGGCTCAACACGTTTTTCCTCTAACGCTTCTTGCAGCACTCCTTTGTAAATTTGCCAGCGGTCTAGTTGTGTAGAATTGGGCAGGACTTTGGCTAGGACGTAAAGCTCATCCGGTTTTAGTTGGTCAAGACAACGACCTTCCAAAACCTTTGAGAAGTCGATGGATAGCTTTTTCAGCTGACGGCGGAAGCTATTAGCCAAACTCTCTTTTGTATACTGTTGGGCACTACGACCCCAGGTTCGATAGAGCCAGAGACTGCTAACCAAAACTACAAGGGCGTTAAACGTTAGCTGTAATGGGATAGGTAATCGGAGAATTTCTGGGCGACCCCCATAAATAAAGAAGGTATTGAAGGCGACAAAGGTGCAAAGGGAAAAGACTTGGTGCAAGACTTGTTCACGAGGGATATTTGGATTATGCCGTTTCCCATAAGCCCGAATTACCTTTTCTATCTGGGAACAAATCAGGCAACTCATCCCCACAAAAAAAGTCAAGGTTAGGGGAACAGCTATGAGTTTGGGAATTGCAATCGGCTGATTAAAAATGTAAAACCCAGGTTTTAAGAGCGTTGTTAATTGATTTTTGTCATGGGTCCAAGAACCTGAGAAGTAATAATCAAAGTTACCGGCATACAATCCGGAATATACGAAGTAGCCAATGACGAGTCCTAAATAACCGTATTGGGATAATTTCCGCCCTGGCTTGGTTAGGTCATTCCAGTAAGCACGTTCGGAATCAATATCCAGACAAGAGGATTTACAACTGATACAGGCACTTTTTTCCTGTCCTGTCGTTTGGTCTACGGTTCGGCACATGGACTGAGTGATGCTTTTTGAAGGAGCTTTGTGTGCTTCACTGTCTAACAAGCCCCGTGGTCCGGTAAAGACCATTTGCACCAAACCAAAAGGGCATACATAATGACACCAACTGCGACCACCGTAAAGGAAAACTACCGTTATTGCTGACAGGATGGTGAGGATTAGAAACAGACCCAAAACTGGTCGGGCGGAGTTAATAAATAGAATTCGGCAGTTCAAACCAATAAACAACAGTGCAAATTGTAGATATAGATGGTTGCGAAGCAGCCAGGAATTGTTGTCTATCTTGAGTCGTGTGGGCAATCCTAATGCCCTGGGAATTTGGGAGAGAAAGTAGAGAGGACAAATGCGCCGCCAAGTTTCATGACCAAAAACCAGGACAATCATAATGGCGCTGGGGACTACCATACCCCAGAAAATTCTGGCACCCATTTGATAAGGTTCTTGATTAAGGCACTCTCCTTGCATCTTGACGCATTGGGCTGGATTGCTACCCTGGCTAATTATGTGATCGCGAAAAGGGCTGAGTAGGTTATTCGGATCGGTCAGATGGTGGGAAATGGGGTCATAAAATAAGGAAACAATTAACACCAGCCAGCCGATTGCCAGTCCCCACCTGACAATATGCATGGTTTTTTCTGAGACTCGACTAATCATGTTTGTTACCGCTTCCTAAATTGGTGGATTAATTGATAAATTGAGCTGAGTAAGTAAGTCTGAAGATGGTCGTCTAATGGCCAAGGGCTTCCAAGAAGCTCGGTTTTTTTAATAAACCGAGCTTTGGAGCTTTGGAAACTGATTAGATAGCCAAGGCTTTCAGTAGACGGGGTGCTGAATCCTCGCCAACTTAATTAGCTACAGGTAGATCAGGCGAAAGTGATGTCAGCAGCAATGTCCAATCCGTTACCTCCGTTGTCCACAAAGGCAATCAAGTCAAACGCACCGTTGTCGATACTGCCGATTAAGGAAAAATTGCTGAAACTACCCAGGGTATAGTCGTTAAGGTCACCGCTGAGTTGGATTAGATCTTCACCGGAGGTGAAGTCGGTAATGAAGGCGTAGTCAGAAAAACCATTCCCTTCATAGAAAGCGTTGCTGGCATCTCCTAGCACAAAGGTATCTTGACCCCCGCCTCCTGTGAGAATGTCATAACCTCCGGCACCACCGAGCAGGTTATCGGCGCTGTTACCGATAATCGTGTCATTTTGTGAGGTGCCAGTGACATCGACAAAGTTCTCAATAGTGAATGTTGCTGTACCAATCCCAGGAATCCCATTGACGGTTAGACTGTTGGCTGACAGGTCAATATCGAATGATGTAGTCCCACTTGTCCCTGTAGAACCATCAATCGCATTGGCTTGTCCGGTGGCTCCAATGATTGTTTCGATGGATTGAATCTGGTCAGTGCCAGCACTGCCTTTGTTTATGACACCAGCGGTTTCCAAGGTAATGGCTTGACCAAGAGTACTGTAGTCAGCAGTATCGTTACCAGACCCACCATTTAAGATATCGTTACCAGACCCACTGTTTAAGGTATCGTTGCCAGCCCCAGCAGCAAGGGAGTCGTTGCCATTGCCACCATTTAAGGTATCATCTCCAGAACTAGACCACAGGGTATCATTACCATTGCCGCCGAAGATTGTCGTATTGATGTTGTAGTCAGTGACAGTACTGGTCAGGTCTACAATATCATTGCCGTCACCCAATTGGAAGACTTCGACACCGGTGATGCGAGCTTGAGGAGTACCATTAGCAGGTAGCTCACTGAAGGCATCGTCCAGAAACAGGGCGTCACTAACAGCTGTGCCGAAGATGGTATCGATACCGTCGCCGCCGATAAACTGGTCGAAGGAGCGGTTTAAGCCTTGAATGGACACGGACTGACCAGCGCCGGAGACACCGGGGCTGCCAGCATTAAAAGCCAGAAAGTCCTGTGTCCAGATCCCGTCACTTGAGTAGTTCAGCGAGTCGTTCCCAACTCCGCCGTTAAGAATGTCCTGTCCTGCATCACCATCAAGGAGATCATTCCCGAAACCACCCCGGAGGAGGTCATCGCCGGACTCACCAAAGAGGCGGTCATTGCCAAAGTTCCCATTAAGGGAGTCGTTGCCACTGCCACCCTGGAGAAGGTCGTCTCCCTGATTGCCAAAAATGTTATCATTACCACGACCCCCAGATGTGGTATCATTGCCGAAGCCACCCCGAAGAATATCATTACCCTCACTGCCTTCGATGGTGTCGTTGCCGTGACCTCCGTTGAGAGCATCATCGCCTACATGACCTAGCAGGTGGTCATTTCCGGACTCACCAAAGATGGTGTCATTTCCCAGTCCCCCGTTGAGGACATCATTTCCCGATGTGCCACGGTTGAGCAGGGAGAAGGCGTTGTCCTGAATTATCGAAGTGTCGGTGTTACGGCGAATGATGTCAGACAGACTAGTGCTACTAAGCTCTGCAATTTCCTCTGGGGTGAAGACGTTCTCGTAATAAAAGCGATCGCCATCTCGTAACCGAGCGAATTGGTCAGTGAGGACAGCGGCAATGGTCTGACCCACGCTGCCTCCTGGTAGCAAATCTTCTGCCAGCATCCCAACAAAGGCATCAATATTGTCTACGCTGCCGTATAACTCCCCCAGAGTCACCTGTTTTTCTGAGTCAGAGGTGATTTCTGCAAAGCTGGTGACGCGAGGCAAGCCGAAAGACTCCCGAATTGTGTTATAGTCAGCCAAACCGTTGTGGCGTCCGCGCTGGATATTGATGGCTGATAAGTCCCGCGCACTAGCATTGGGACCAAAGCCAAACAACAAGTTGCGCACGTCATCAATTAGCTGGTTGTCTACCCGCTGGCTAAGGGAGGAAGCAATGCCCCGGATAATTGGGTCAATGCCAGTTTCCTGAATCACTGTTCCTTGGGGGAAGAAGACCTCACTCAGGGTGAGGTTGCCTTCTGGAATTACTTCGCCATTAACATCTAGACGCAGAATCTCGCTACTAAGTTGAGTATGACCAAGGCGGAAGGCAGCAGTACTGAAAGTGCGGCTAATATTAGGATTGATGCTAGGGTCGTAACCAGTGTAATCAGGCAACGGTTCACTCCCCAATAGGGTGGGGAGGTACTCGTTGTAGGTGATTGACTGCATCTGGGCGACGTTGATTTGGCGGGCTCGTTGGAACAACTGTTCGTCAGTCCAGTCAGGATGAGCCTCGGCGAGCGCATCAGCAAGGCGGTTGTGTTCCCGCATAAACAGGGTGTGGAGGGAAGTCAGCACCGAGTTTTCGTTAGCGCGGACATCGCCAGCGACGAAAAGGCTGGTGGGGTCTTGCCGAGTGGGGTTGTCGTTTTCTTCTACAGTGCCATCGTTGAAGGGTAGCAGGTTGCCCTCACTAATCTTCAACTTACCTCCCTCGAAGCTGCGCAGAAAATTGGTGCGCTCATCGTTGGAACCGTAGACATTTGACCCATCGATCCAGGTGGTAATGACGTTGGGCAACTGTCGTGGGTTAGTTGGATCTGTTCCCGTGCCTTCGATAAAGACAGCATCGCGGATTTCAATTTCCACGTTGCCAGTACCCTGTGGGTCTAAGAAGGGGTCGCCTGCTGGCACGGGAACGTTAATGAACCGCCCTTGTTCTGCTGCCTCTTGTCGAGATAATTCTGGGGTGAGACTTAAGTCATGGTCGGTGAACTGCCCCCAGGCCCAAATAAGGTTGGTTCGCCCTCCTGGTTCAGGGGTACTCTCATCCTGCTGGGAGAGGGCGTTGCTGATTACACGGGGGTTGGGGCGTTCCTGTCCTGTTGGAGTGGAGAAGCCATCGCTGTAATCTAAGGGGGGGATATTTAGTAGTGGGCTGTCGGGAGTCCCCAATTCTGGGTTTTGCAGATTGTTGCCACTGCCATCGATAGACTGGGTTTCAAAGTTACCGTCTTCAAAGGGGTCGTTTTGAATGAGTGTGCTGTCCATATACAATCGGAAATTGAGTAATAAGAAATTGTGAGGAGCCAGGGTGAGATTTGGCTCCCTTTTCTAAGGAGTTGAGTGATTGTCGAAAGCCTGTGTGTCGTAGGTGATTCTGTGGTGAGATTAGCGAGGGTAATAGCAACGAATCACCTAGTAGGTGTTAGGAGTAAGTTAGAAATTAGCGTTAGCAAATTTCACCACTATTACATTCCTTTCAAAAATAAACTCGCTATAATCCGCTAGGTTATCGAGTCCCACCAAGTTGAGAAAGATCTCAGCTATTAACCAAATTGCAATTTTAGCGAGGGATTTTTTCCATTTCACCTGCATTGTTTTTCACATGATATTGCCAACTTTTTCGCTCAATGGAACTAGTTCCAAATGGTTGAACTTTTCGCCAACTTTTCGGGCTAATTCTGGCATCCCCAGTTGTTCTCCCTCTGGGCTGAAAATAGTTTCCCGGATTTGACCGATTTCGTATTTACTCAGGGTTGATAGGGCATCAGAAATCCGTTTTGCCTCGGTACTCAAGAGAACTTGATCGTGATTATCTGAGTCGTATTTCTCAGCAATCTCTTTGACCAACTTGGCTGTAGGTTTGCCATTGGGTGCTGTTTCCACAGCTTTCTGCCACACCTCAAGTTGTTGTTCTGAGGTCAGTGAGGTTAGAAAGCGAATCTGAGCTTCGTTGGCTGGTAGAATATGGGAACAGTTGTTCCCATTCAGGTTTTCCATGACTAATGCAGAACTAATGAGCTGATTGGCTCTGCGTTTGGTCATGTCCCATCTTTCCTGGCAGTATTGCTCAAAGGTTTTGTGGGTAGAGCGATAGAGGCGCTCATGTCTGATAGTTTTTAGGGCACAGCCTGTTTGATAAAAGGCTTTCTCCCCTCGCGCTATCGTTTCCTCCAGTTGGCTCAGTTTCTCTTGTTCCTCAAATGAACTCAGTTCGGTATCAGTCTGTTTAATTGATGCTCACCTCCTGTGGGTTTTACAAGTAGGTTTAAACTGATTGGTAATATGACCAATATCTGCGCTTTCGCTGACATTCATTACCATCGCACAGCTCCAAATGCTGAATGCCAATGATCGACAACTGCTTAATAAAAAACTTTTCTTAGAGATGTTCAAAATTGTGTAAAACCACTGGTAGCTTGCCTTTCAGGCAAACTGCTCTTTGAAAGAGGCTTTGCCGATCATCGGCAACATGGAATAAAATTTCAGTCCAGTAATCTAGCTAGTAAACCTGCAAAAAAGCTGATTTTTTCACAAATTTGGTGTTAAATTGAAATAAGGTATAGTAGTCTAAGGGACTTCTCTAACACACTAGATCAGGGACGCTCTAAGGGTACTAGATGCCTAAACCTAGCTACTTACTGACTGAGGAAGGACTGAGAAAAGTCAAGGCTGCCTTCGTAAAATTTTGTGGAAAACCCTCTCCATCCAAAGAGGAAATGGGACGCTGTGCAGAGCTGGATAGTGGCACCATCAGGAAACTTTTGGAGCGCACTGGAGGAGTTAATCGAGGCACTCTTGAGCGTCTGTGCAGCCGTTTTGGTTGGGATCTAGAGTTGGAGCTGCAAGAAGGTGTTCACTATATTGCTGCATCGTCCAACCCGATGGTGGGAAGAACACTCCGCCAACACTACAGAATCATCAAATACCTAGGCAAATGGGAGTTTGGTGAGACGTACCTGAGTAAAGATGAAGATATCCCTGACCCTTCTTTGTGTATTGTCAAGCAACTGAGGAGCGAGTCGAAGGAGACTACAAAACGGCTTAATAGGGAAGCACGAGTTCTACGTCGATTAGGCAAACACTCTCAGATTCCACAACTGTTTGCTTGCTTTGAGGAGAATGAAAGTTTCTATTTGGTTCATGAGTTCATAGAGGGTAAGAACCTGGAGCAAGAACTGATGGAAAGTCAGCTTTGGACTGAGACGAAGGTTGTTACGCTGTTGCGGGATATCCTGGAAATATTAAAGGTAGTCCATCAGGACAATGTTATTCACCGCAATATTAATCCTCAAAGTTTAATCCGACGTAGCTCAGATGGCAAGCTTGTTTTGACTGACTTCGGTGCTGTCCTGGAAATCAGCATGGGAGAAACAAGAACCTTTGCTGGCTCCAAACACTACATTCCACCTGAACAAAGTTATGGCACGCCACAATTATGCAGCGACATCTATTCAGTAGGTATCATTGGTATCCAAGCCTTCACTGGCTTACATCCTAAGAAACTCAAAGCAAATTACGATACGGGGAACATTATCTGGCGCGATAAAGCACAGGTTAAGGTTAGCCCAGATTGTGCCAGCATTTTAGACAAAATGGTCGATTATAGCTTTAAAACTCGCTACCAGTCCGCAGGTGAGGTATTGCAAGCACTCCAAGGCTTGAAAATTTCTGAATAAGTTTCATCCTCGCTAATTAGCCCAGTCAGTCACAACCTCGTCTAAAACATATGTGTTTAAATAAAGATGACATCATAGGTGGTGCGCACTACCAAATCGTCAAGAAATTAGGGGAAGGGGGATTTGGTGAGACTTATTTGGCTCATGACACTCATCTCCCTGACAGGCCCCCGCGCCTTGTTAAGGAAATTACACCTTCATCCGACGAACCATCTGTCTTGGAGATAGTGGGAGAGCGATTTAACCGGGAAGCTAAAGCCTTGTACAACTTGGGTATGCATCCTCAAATTCCCCAGCTTTTTGAAAGTTTTCAGGAAAATGGAAAATTCTACTTGGTTCAGGAGTTCATTGAAGGTAACACTCTGAGGGAAGAACTTATACCAGAGAAGGTGTTTAGCGAGAAGGATATTGTTGAGCTATTGCGTAGCATTCTGGAGGTTCTAGATTTTGTTCATCAAGAGAAGGTGATTCACCGTGACATTAAGCCCTCTAATTTAATACGGCGAAAGCAGGATGGAAAGATTTTTCTGATTGACTTTGGGGCAATCAAGGAAATCAGAGGTGAGGCAGTTACCTCTCCAGGGCAGGTAAGCACAACCACTTCTATTGGTACAAGGGGTTATATAGCTCCCGAACAAGACTATGGTCAGCCACAATTGAGCAGTGATGTCTATGCCGTGGGAATGATTGGTATTTATGCTGCCACGGGGGTAAATCCTTCAAGTGGTGAAATCAAAAGAGATGCAAATGGCGAGATTATCTGGCACCGTTGGGCAAAGGTTAGTCCGAGGCTAAAAAAGATTTTAGACAAAATGGTGCGTCATCGCGTCAAAGATCGTTATGCATCTGCGGGTGAAGTCCTACAAGACCTACGGAAGTTACAGCCCTTGGATAAAAAACCCCTGCCGAGAGTAAAGCAGTGGCAGCAGTTGGTTATATGGCCAGTTGGGATTTTGGCAGTAATAGGTTTTATTTACGTCAGTGTCACAAGCAATAAGTTGTCATCAGATTTGATGACAGTATTACCAGAGCTTGAAAAGCAGAAAAAGTTAGTTATAAACGAAGAAGCAGAGGCAATTAACAATGGGTTATCACCTGATGACACCGTTGATTACAAAAACCATCTTGAAAACCTTAATAATAAGGTACTGAAACGAAATCCAGATTTACTTGAAGCTAGGCTTTTTAAAGCTCATTTGCTAGGTAAAATGAAAAAACACGAACAAAAGTTTCTTATCTGTGATGAGATCATTAAATTTAAGTTGGACTTTGATTACGCTCGAAATTGTCGAGGATCTGCTCTAAGCGATAAAGGAAAGATACTATTTACTTTAGCGAAAAAACAAGTTAAAAATAGTACAGAATTTAGGAAATATATTACAGAAGCTAGTGCAGATTACAAAGATGCACTGAATGACTTTACAAAAGCTATTACAATGGTTTATGAGTCTAATCAAGACCTTAGAGAATCCAAGCAAAAGTGCGATCGTAAGACTCAAGAAACGTTAAAAATTTGTGACCTAGCGGTGTTCTACTATAACAAGGCTGAAGTACTGTTTTATGCTCTAGAACTCAAAGGATTGGTAGAGAAAGATTTTTCCAAAGATGAGGCGAAGGATGAGGTGATTAAGTACTTAGAGGAAACACTTAAATTAGATCCACAATCTGATGAGGCACAAAGACTCATAGAAAAAGTTAATAATCTCTGAAACGGGAAAGGAGCGATACTCCACGGGGTTACAAGTAGCTCAAAAGTCTACTGAATTAAGCTTGTCACCCCGTCAGGCTTCTGTTTCAATTCGTAAGTCCTAGCCGACTTCTAATCAAATAGGGTAAGTTCACTTTGTAGTAGGTTATATCCAAAGACCTGAACCTGGTAATCTTATCGTTAGTGCTTATATCAAGGATGCTTCCCAATAGATTATCTAGCTTATTCTGATCAACCTCGCCTGGAAATCTTAATAATATGTGATCGCAAGAATCACGACTCTGGTGTTTAATACACATTGTGGAAGAATTATTATCTTTCTTTACATTAATGAAGAAGTCCCATGCTTGTAGACCATTTGTCTCAATGTAAGCTTGTAGTTTTTCTGCTACATACTCACAGGACTCTTGAGCATTTAGATTCACATCTGTGGGCAAATTATTCCATTGAAAAAGAGGGAAAACTTCTTCAGCACTACTAATAATTGTGGTTTTGTTCTTACATTCAGCTTTATATTCCTCAACAGTTTCTGCTGTAGCAGGGCTACGTAAATTAGAGGTTGTGGTAGTGACTACAGCCAATACTGCTGCAACTAAAAAATGTGAATGTAATTTAATTTTCATGATGAGTAAACCTGTTTCTACCTTCCTACAAATTATATCAAATCAGATAAAACAACTTCTTATAAAATTTAAAAATCGCTTTCATTTTTTAAGTTGATAGTCGTGCTATAGCCAATTATTAACCAAAACGTAAGGTGCCCAGTAAAGTGGATGGCTGTAATCTTTATTGTTTAAGATATCTATTTGGGCAAGACGGAGTGCTTCTGCTTTGTTCACATTAGGATTAGCTAACTCTTGGTAGAATTTAATCATGAGTGAGGCTGTAGCTTGATCTTCTCCCTTCCAAAGTAACCCCAGCGTACTGCTTGCCCCAGCTCGCACGGCTACTCCAGCCAGACCTAGCACAGCTCGCTTATTTCCTAATGCTGTTTGGCAGGCACTAAGAACGAGCATTTGGACATTACTAGACTGGAGTAATTCTTCCAAGTCTCTGAGTTTGATATTCTCATCGAAAGCAACAATGAATGTTTCCTCAGGGTTAGAATTGAAAAGGCCGTGAGTAGCTAAGTGTATTACAGAGGGTCTGAACTCTTCTAGCTTTTTTCGGAAGTTATTTTTTGTAAAATCACTATTAAGCAGTTGCTCGGTGCGAGATTGCTTTTTCGTAATTTCATTCAATTCTCTCACCACTTCGGGTAGTTTTTTTTCCTCTATACCTCTCTCATCTTTTCTTGGTTCGGATACTCCGGCAGCTAAAAGTTTGAGAGCCCTTCCCCTCTTCAAAGGTTCAGGATTTGTTAGCTGCAATCCTCGGCTTAGGACAACGCTTTTCTTTTGGACTAAATAATAATCACCATCGTGGAGGGCAGCTAGTGGGATGTTCTGCAATGGTTCATCTAGTACAAACACCAACGTTTCAACGTCACCCCAGTGCTCTTCTAGAGGTTTGATTAACCAGCCATAGACTTCTTGTAAGTGTTGTAGCAATTCTTCAGGCTCTTTGTTGTGTGTCTCCAATTCCTTGTTAAGCAATTTATGACGCTCTTTTTTGCTTATCTCCAATTCTTCATTATTTTCTGCTTTTTTTTCTATAGTTTCTAGCGCTTGAATTTTGTTTTTGATAATGTTATACAAATTATCTAATGTCGAATTAAACTCTGTTTTATCGATTATTTGAGGAGGGATATAGATTAAATCTTTATTTGGTAATTTGAGAATGATATGTAGCTTGATATTATAATCAGCCTTTTCATTATCCTTCAAAACAATCGTATAAATAACAGCGGATTTTGGTGCTTGCGTGTTAATGAAGTTGTCAAGCTCCCCTTCTTCCTGTTTGTTTAGCGAACAGTTATCCTGAAAGAAGTTATCTATTTCGGCTAACTGTAGAGATTCAATAACGTTACGAGCTTTTCGGAGGTTTTCTTCAGAAGGATTCCCATTTTGCAATAGTAAACCGGCAAACTCTCGATGTAGGGGTTCCACTTCATCTCGAAAGTAAAATTGGGCATCTCGGTTGATAGTGACTAAATCAGGGCGTAAATTCTTGAGATTTTGGAAGGCTACCTCGTAAGCCCCTATTCCTCGTTGAATCTCTCCTTGGGCTTTGAAAATGCGTCCCAACTGCCACTGTAGACGATAAGTAATATCGAGATTATCGCGGCTTTTAGCAGTAATATCCTTATGCAAAAGTTTGAGGGCTTCCTTTGTTTTCTCTTGAGCCTTATGCAAAAGTTTGAGGGATTTCTCCGTTTCCTCTTGAGCCTGTTTTTCGTACAGCTCACCGAGATAGCCGATAGCATAAGCTTCTGCTCTTTTATCTTTTAGGTTGTGAGCGTCTTGGACAATCTGTTTTAACCGAGAAGGAGAATGTATTTTCTTAAATAAAGGAGCTACCGGCTCACACGAAACGGGGTTGTCATTAACATTATTACATTGTGTAAAGTAAATCTGAGCCAAGTTGAGCTGGGCGTAGACTAAGTTACGTTTAACTTCCCAAGGCAGTTCAGCAAACTGAAACTCGTCAAGCTGAGAATAGATATCTTGTAGTAAAGGTACTGTTTTATTTGTTAGATAACGCTTTAAACCCTGCCAATATGATAATGTGTCATTTGTTTTGGTCAGCTCTTGAACAACTTGCTCCCACCCTCGCTTGATGTCTAGTAATAAGCTTAGCTCATTTAGTTGTGCATTAATTTTTGTATTGGGTGAAGCAGATGAATTAGCAGCTTCGTCATATGAGTTTAATGCTTCCTTATAGTAAACTAAAGCATCCTCAGGTTTTTGATAATTAGGATCCTCACCATTTTTAAACTCAGAATCGATATCTATAGCCTTATCAACCGGGTCTTCACTAACTCGTTTTCTTTTGCCTATAGCGCGTTCGGTATTGCCTAAACTGAGCAAAACTGTACTTTCCTGTTGGGGGTTTTCCCATTGTTTAACTACCTCTAAAGCAAGCTTTAGTACAGCTTTGGATCTGTCCAAATATCCAACTCGTCGCAGAATTTCACCAAGACTACGCAAGCCAGTTACCTTCGTAAGTGGAGAAAGGGAAGTGGTTTTTTCCGGGAGATTTTTAATATCGGTGAAAGTTAGATTATTCTGAATTAATTCTCGGCAATCAGTATTGTTAAATTCAAAAGCTTGTAGTAAGGTACTGCAAGCTTTGGGGTTGAGTCCTCTAAGTTGTAGAGACTGGGATTTGTTAATTAAGCTACTGGTTCTTCCCTCCCAGTCACCCGCTTGCTCATAAGCCTCAGCTGCCTGTTGCCAGTATTTTTCTGCCTCACTTAACTGTCCGTTTTCGTAGTATCGTCGGGCTTGTCGTGCTAATTCTAAGGGATTGGTAGCTTGAGAGATGAGGGATGATTGCTGCGGGAGATTAGACGCTCCCTGCTCAATCTCCTCTTGAGTAAGGAGAGGAAGAGATTCTACTGCAATTCCCCCCCAAAACTGGGGAGTAGGGGAGACAAGTATGACTTCTCCCTCATTGGTGAGAGTAACTCTAGCTGCCGACAAAGCTGGAACAGTGAGAGCAGAAGCCAGTCCCAGCAAGGCACAAAAGATTAGTACAAGCAGGCGGTGATGCACCCTGGTGATTCGTCGTTTCAAAATGGGTTGTACTCCACGCTAAAATACAGACCTTTTTCTTGCAATGTCCTATTCCCCGCATCAAGATCTATCAACGGAATGCCCCAATCAAAGCGAATTGTGAAATGGTCTCCTTGCTCCCACCTTAAACCCAATCCTACACCTACCAGGGTATTGGGATCTGGGTTTTCCCTATCGATATTCCAGACAGTGCCCGCATTGACAAATGGCACTATCTGCAAAGTCCCTGGCAGCTTCAGTTCCTGGAGAAAGGGTAGCCGTGTTTCTGCTGAGAGCAAAACTCCATTATCCCCCAGCAATACATCCCGACGATAGCCTGGTACAGTTGTTTGACCACCCAAACCAAACTGCTCCAAAGGCACTAGGGAAGTGTTGGTTAGTTGAACATCAGAACGGAGCAAAAGAGTAGGGCTACTAGCAGTTGAACCGAAAATGCGGGACCACAGCAGCTGACCCCGCCAAGCCAAAAATTGGCTATCCGGCTCGTCATCGTTAATAGTGGCGTCAAAGGCACCAATGCCGAGACTAAACAGAGAGCGGGCGGCAAAGATGGATTGACGCCTCTGCTGTGTCCATTCTTGACCAAATCGCAGGACAGATAGACGGGTTTCGCCCTGAGCATCTGCTCCAGGTGACAGGGGAAATCCAGTTCCCATCAGAGAGGAAGCACTTTCCCGTCGGGAAGCTGTCAGACTGAGGGCAAGTTCTTGGGTGATGTTGCTCCTGGCTTGTCGAATCACTGGCTGGCGAAAAGTCAGATCAAAGGACTGAGTATTCACCTCGATATCCAAGTCATCGAAGGGTGGTTCGATAATATTACTGTTGACAATGCCGACGCGGGAACTCAGGGTGCCATTATGGGGGCTAATCGGTACAGTATAGCTAACCTGGTATTGATTGCTGCCATCGGTATTGGTGTAATCCAAACTCAACCCATCTCCCAATCCGAGTAAGTTAGCTTCCGATATCTCTATGCCCCGCTGGAAAGTGCCGACACTGGGGTTGCGGTTATTATTGAAACTAAGTGTGATGTCGAAGGTGTCTGCTCCATTTACCTTCACTTCCAGCACAGACTGATCGATTTGCGTCCCAGCAGATAAATCGGCAGACAGACTACTAATCAAGGGGTCTAGTTGTAGCAGTTGCAGAGCCTCTTGCAGCTTGATTCTATTCAGGGGGGGACCTATGGCTAAAGCTAAGCGACTGCGCACGTAGTCTTCACTGAGCCGTCCACTGAGGATTTCTACGTTAATGTTTTCCTCTTCTAATTTGCCTTCGAGTACCTGGATTGTCACAAACTCAAGAACTTTGACAACCTCGGTACTTCCCTCCAAGGTTTCCTCAGAGGTTGGCTCCAGGTTTTGCTCAGGGATGTAGGCACCAGAAGTAATGTACTCGGCGTTGAAATAATGTTCGCTGATTTTATTCCCAGCTTCCAGTAGTTCAGCAAACGTGATGGGTTTATCCGTAAATTCCTCAACAATCTCCCCTAACTCTTTATCAGTGAATGCCGTGTTACCTTCAAACCGGAACTCCTTAACTTTAAGTAAAGTTTGAATTTCTGGTACGCTTGGTGCTTCCGGGGTAGGTGTAGTCGTTGGGGGATTTAGTTGGATGGGGTCTTCTGGAAAGGGTGATGGAGTAGGCTGCGGCTGCGCTGGGGGAATCGGGAAAAGATTATCGAGCAATGGCTCAGGAATAACACTATCCTGCGATTGCTCAGACTCAATATTATTGGGAACTTGCCCCAAATTGACCGATGGCGATTGCTGCGCCGATACCAAAGGTATACGCAGTAACCAAGGGAGAATGAAGCCAAACCCTGAAACTAGCAGCCAGGAACAACCCTTGGAGGGGTGAGCGCCAAAAAGGGTGGGGGGAATGAGTAACAGACGCGGGGACGCGGGGACGCGGGGACGCGAAGAATTGAAATACCACTTCATATTTTGTTCACCCCCCTTGGAGATCTCTGAGTTAGGTTTAAGGGGCATGGCACTCACCTCGCGCTAACAACAACAAAGGAATTGGGGTGGTAAAATTGGACGCTTCAGCCGTCAGTACTATATCCCCCTGAGAGTTAACAGATAAGCCTTGAGCCAACTGTGGTAGCTCGATTGAATTGTTGTCGGTTGCTTGCCTAGTTACAGCTAAACCAGATGGGTTTTCCGCACTTTCAGGGGTAATATCAAAACGCAGCAAAGCTTCTGGACTGAGAGATTCACTAGGTCTGGGAGGCAATCCCCCGCGCCTGGTGATGATAAACTGACTCTCTTCCTCTGTAACTATACAGCTTTGCACTACCAGTTCGTCTAGATCTGGTATCAGAGTAGCTTGAGGTAATTCAGGCGGATTTATTTGAGTTGGCTCTGTTGAGTTCCCATCCTTAATAACAACTGTACTATCACCGGAAACAAAAAATCCTTCTCCAATACTTATGCTGCTCACCGCAGACATCCGACTCTGATTTAATACAAATAGCCTGTTGGCGTCGATCTGAATATGACCAGTGACGCTGCTGTTACCGTCTAATTCCATTAAAGTCGCTATCAGGCTAATAATGCCGTTTTTGTCACTAGCAGCAGCAATGGCAGAGAGGGAGGATTGGTTATTGAGGGTTAGGGAATCTGATGTAATTCCAATAGTTCCCGCCGTTCCTACTCCATCTACTAATATTCGGGAGCTATTATCTAAAGATAGGTTACTGCCAGCCTCCAGTGTGACATTGCCACCGTTGTTAGAGGTACTAGAAGCATCAAATGTAATGCCATTGAGAACAACCCCGTTGGCAGCTTGGAAAGTGATATCTCCTGCATTACCGGCACTGGAACTGGAGTTGAGATTTCCTGGGATGATACTGCCATTAGGAGCCGTGAAGGTAATGCCTCCTGCATTACCGGCACTGGAACTGGAGTCGAGATTCCCTGAGGTGATACTGCCATTAGGAGCTGTGAGGGTAATGCCTCCTGCATTACCGGCACTGGAACTGGAGTCGAGATTCCCTGAGGTGATACTGCCATTAGGAGCTGTGAGGGTAATGCCTCCTGCCTCACCAATACTAGAGCTAGAGTCGAGAGTTCCAGCAGTGGTGATGATATTACCATTGTTGCTGGTAAGGTCAATCGACTCCCCAGCAGTGATGTTTTGGGTGGTGATATTACCATCGGTAGTGATATTGAGCATGTTGCCAATGTCTAGCGCCCCATTGAAAGTAGTGGTGCCAGAGCCATCCAACTGTATGAAGTTTGCTGCTCTTACCTCAGCTGTAGTTACATTAGTAGCATTATTGATGGTTAAGTCCCCAAGTGGGGTAAAATTCCCTACGGCCCCACCGAAGAGGATATTACCTGTGTCTGCAATCAGAGTCAGGGATTGATTACCGTTAACTGTGCCCTCCTTAAAAAGGATGTCACCCCCACCATTGTTGGTGTTGAGTGTGACATTGCTACCGAGATTGGTATCACCATTGATAGTGATATTCTGGTTGGCAGTGTTAATATTGGCCTCCGGAATAGTCGAACCAATGAGAACAGTCTCACCTTCAAGGGTAATAGAGGCGTCGCCTATGCCGATAATGTCGCCATCCTGGGTAATGGAAGCGTTGGGAGCTTGGATAGTAACAGGGTCTTTGAAAGTAACAGAGTCACCCATTTGAATCCCGCCGCTGTTACCTGCGATCGTGATAGACTCAAATCCGTCAGTTAGATTATTAATTTCCGACACAGTAAAGTCGAGCTGTCCTGTCATTGTCCCGATGCCAATTTGGCGGTTGGCTGTCAAAGGTTGAAGCAATAGATTGCCACTGCCAGTTACCGGGTTGTTGAGTGCCATGTTATCGGCTGTCAGGGTAATATCCGTGCCTGCGTTAATTGCACCACTGGTGGATATATCGGTAGCTATCAGATCAAAGATGCCATCCACCCTTACAGTATCTAGGGTTAGGTCATCCTTCTCCGCAATAAAGGCATTCCCAGCTCCAGGGTTTTGAAGATTGGCACTATTGGCAATCCTTAGGGTCATCACATCAGTGTTCAGGCGACTTTCAGGATCACCGATGTTGTTAGTGCCTGCATCCAATCGAGCTGTATCAGCACTGATATCTGCATTCGAGTCAGCGTCATTAATTGCACCACCCGCCTTCAGGGTTACATTACCTTTTCCTGCCTCCAGTTTCAGCGCTGTCAGGTTGTCCTGTTCCTCGATAAACTGGTCGCCATTTGTCGCCTGGGTATCAACATTGAGTTCATCGACTGCCGTATCAATCTCTTGGTTGGTTCCCAGAGCACCTACAGTTCCATCACCTGCGGTGAGATTGGCTGTGGTAGCCGCAATCTCAGTATTCTGGTTGTTATCATCAACAATTGAACCTTTAGTTGCATCCAGAGTCACCTCGTCTGCTGCTGTCACAGCTCCCACTGTGATGTCCCCCTCAGCACTAGTCACTGTCACGTCATTACCATTCCCTGTGGCTGTCACATTGTTGAGGGTCAAACCATTAGCCTCACCAACCACCACTGAACCATTAGAGGCTTGAGCATTTAGGGTAGTGATTTGGGTATCAATCTCATTGTTGCTGGTTCCCACACTGCCATTACCAGCGGTGAGATTCGCTGTGTCTGCCTCAATCTGCGTGTTCTGGTCGTTATCATCAACAATTGAGCCGTTGGTTGCATCAAGGGTTACTTCGTCTGGTGCTGTCACCATTTCCACCCTGATGTCCCCATCAGCACTGGTTACTGTCACGTCATTGGTATTATTCCCCCCCGCTTTTACATTGTCGAGGGTCAAACCATCAGCCTCGGCAACCACCACTGACCCATTAGAGGTTTTAGCATCTAGGGTATTGATGTTGGTATCAATATCTATACCAGCCATTTCCGTTCCTGTGATGGTCAGATTAGCAGTATCGGAACTGATATCTGCATCAGTGTCACCATCATCAACAATTGAACCGTCAGTTGTATTGAGGGTTACGTTGTCGTCTAGTGCTGTGACAGTTCCCACGGTGATGTCCCCCTCCGCACTAGTCACTGTCACATCCTTACCATCCCCCCCCGCTGTCACATTGTTGAGGGTCAAACCATCAAGCTCGTCAACCACCACTGACCCATTAGAGGTTTCAGCATCTAGGATATTAACCTCAGTATCAATATCTATATCGGCCATTTCCATCCCTGTGATAGTCACATCGGCAGTACCAGCAGTGATATCTATACCATTGTCAGGACCAGTAATTGCACCACCAGCATTCAGGGTTACATCGCCGTCTCCTGCTTTCAGCTCCAGCTCTCTCAAGTCGTTCGCTTCATCAATGAATTGGCTACCGTTTGCCATCTGGGTATCAACATTGAGTT
>JAAHGL010000270.1 GCA_010692635.1 Symploca sp. SIO2C1
TACCTCAATGTACTTGAACAGGCACTCGGATTAGCGGGCGATCGCGCTAAGACTGCCACCAGTTTACAGGATGAGTTCGCTGCTCGTTCAGCTACTACTGCTAATCAACTACAGTTACTGGGAAATAACTTTAGGGAGATTGGCATTACCATAGGGTCAGCTATCCTACCTGCACTGAATAACACACTCTTAGCAATCCAACCGGTAATTATTGGTTTTGCCGACTTTGCCCAAGCCCATCCTAGGATTGTAACAGTTGGGGTAGCCTTTGCTGGAGTTGCCGCTGCTGCTGGGGGATTTTTAGTAGTGGCGGGAACCGTAGCAACTGCTGTAGGAGGTTTGATTACTACCTTTACTACTTTGGCTCCTGTAATCGCTGGTGCTGGTGTGGCTATAGGTGCGATCGCTGCTCCGGTGGCTTTAGGTGTGGCAGCATTAGTTAGTGTGGGGTTTGCTGTAACCCAAGTTATTACTAATTGGGAGGCTCTCAAAGATACTACTGCTGCTGTTTTTGGTGCAGTTAAGGCTACCATTGTCAGCTGGGTAACCGAGGTTAAGTTCAGGTTTGTCCAAGTTAAAACCTTTGTTACCTCAACCTTTGGGGGAATAGTAAATGCTGTGAGAACCAGGGTTGGTGAAGTCGTCTCCCAGGCGCAATCGATGGCAAATCAGGTGATTGCTGCTATCAAGGCGCTACCCAATCAAGCACTGGCGGCGGGACGCTCATTAGTCGGTAACTTTGCTCAAGGTATTATTGCCGCTGCTTCTGCTCCGATTGAGGCAGTTCAGGATATGGTAACTCGTATCCGTGGTTTGCTGCCATCTTCTCCTGCTAAATGGGGGGCATTGAGTGATATTGATAGGGTGGGACAGGGCATGATGGGAACAATTGGGCATTCCATTGAGCAATCAGCACACCTTCCCATTGATGCTACTCATTCAGTCATGGGTGGTATTCGAGGAGAGGTTGGTTCTGTTGGAAGTACTGCTAGTAATACCTCTACTACCATTGAGTACAAACCTACTATCAACATAACTAGTAGTGCTGACCCCCAATCGATCATCAATGCTTTAGAGTCTAGAGACCAACAATTCTTAGATTTGATAGAACGGGTAACTGGTAGGCGCGGCAGGTTGGAATTTAGAATTTAGAATTTAGAATTTAGAAAGAAATTATTACAACATTTTTAGAATGGTCAAAATTCTTCATGACAATCCTGGCAACACTATCAGACGGCACTAACACTTTCGGTTTCCGAGAAAGCCAAGTCCTAGGAATTGAAACCAATCAGCAACGTCAAGTAGCAGAGTTGAAGACTATTAGAGGAAAGTCGCGATCGCAGCTCTTAGGATACGGATTAAAAACTGCTGAAATTAGGGCTAGGTTCCACAGAGATGACTTTTCTGACCCTCCAACTTCTCCTGATAGCCAATTGGCTGGCTTGCAGTTTCTCTACGATATGGAGGCTGGAGTGTTTGAGTTGAAGATTGGAACTAAGTCTTTAGGTAATTATGTTTTTGAAAATCTAGAAATAAATTATGCCAAAATGAACGGCTCAACAATTATCATGGCTGACATCAGAGTACAGTTAATTGAACACTATGTCGCTCCAAGCTAATCCATTCTAAATTCTAAATTCTAAATTCTAAATTCTCTAAATGCCTCTACGTCCCTACCTCAGTATCATCTACAATACCTCGAACCTCGATATTTCAGGTTTCATCAGAAGCTTTGTACTGGATATTAGCATTACCCAAAGGTTAACAGACGCCGCCACATCTGTTGCTTTGAAGATTAGGGATGATGAGATGAAATTCCAGAATGACCCTATGTTTAATGGTATTGGGGATAGCTTTGATGTAGAATTATTCTATGAGAATCACACCCCTGACAGAAGGCTATCTCCTGGACGCTTCTACTTGGATAGAGTGGAGCTATCCTCACCACCAGATGTTATCAATCTGCAAGCCATCAACAGACCTTTGAACCTGGCTTTGAGGACTAAAAAGACTCGGACATTTAGCAATCTGAGTCTAACGGGGATAGTGAGTGCGATCGCAACTGAGCATGGACTATCAATCTCTGGTATCAGGGAGAACATTACCTTCACCAATTGGGAACAAAAAGACAAATCAGATTTAGAGTTTCTGATGGATTTAGCCAAAGATTTTGACCATGTTTTCCGATTCGATGACCAAGGTAGAATTTATTTCCAAAGCTGGGAACTCTTAGATAATGCTACGAACACTTGGGATTTTGACAAAGACGATATCCTACAAAGTCCATCACTCAGGTTTACTCAAAGCAATAACGGAACTTATCAATCATTTCAAGCAGAATATGGAACTAACGGAGAAACTGCTATCCTATTGGATGATTTTGTATTTTCCACAGATACCCTCAAGGGTTCTATAGTTTATGAAGATTTTGAGCAAGCAAGGCTAGGAGCAAGAGCTTTGTGGAGGCGCTCTAACTCCCTAAGCAGGCTTGTTGAATTCGCAATTGAAGGGGACGGTAGAGTTAAGCTTGGTAACAATTTTTCCCTAACTGGGTATGGGGTATTTGACGGAAATTACCAGATTCAGGAATTGCGAAATTCCCTTAGTAATAATGGTTGGGTGACCGAAATCAAGGGAAGAAAACTGTATGAAGAATCGCCAAGTTGAACAGTTATCAGTAGGCAGTTCACCTTAGAGGACAAGTTCACAGTATGCAGCAAGCGACAATGAACTCATTACTCTCAAGAAACAAGGGAGCAGGGAGCAGGGAGTAGGGAAGAGAGTTGTTTCTTCCATTCAATTGGGGGCGCGAAGCGCTCCTCAGGAGCTCTCCAGAAACTCAAGATGAAAAGCGATGACCAAATCATTTGATATGACTAGTTTCTGGCTTCTTTTTGGACTGAAGTCCTACTACTGCTCATTACTCATTCAGCAAACCCTAACTAAACCACACTCTCCCCCCGCCTCTCCCACTTCCCCTGCTGCCAAAAATGCATAGGCTCCAATTTCCACGAGATATGTAAGGCTAAATGTAGCAAGACTGGTGAGATGAATGATAGTTCTAAGTATTGGATACTTAAGCAAATTAGTCCTCTGGGTAGATGCCAGAGTTTGGAAAACCAAGATGCCAAGGATTTTATTGAACGGCAAATCTACGGCGTGGAGACGGGTAAAGAAGTTGTCCAGCAACTATGGCAACTTTATCAAGGCGAAGATGCTCCCTTGGCAGAAGTATGCCTGCGTTGTGCCATTTCTCACTACATGGAATTAGTTTGCCGTCAAATAGCAGAACAATATGGTAAAACCAATGACTTTACTAAAGATGAGTTGCTGATTCTAGTTTTGGAACATCAATCTTTCCGAGGCAACCGGGAAAAGGAAGTTTCCTTGACTACGCGCATTCTGCAAACCTTTGACCCGGAACAAAGTAGTTTAGCCGTCTGGACAAAGAGGCTCGTTAAAACTTCTAAGGAGGTGAAAAGATTTCTCTTAGAACATGGTATCGACCAGATTAGCGATTGGCGCTTACTGAAGGAAACTAATGAACGTCGCTTACGGCATATTTTAGCATGTTTTCGTCACTTAACCAAGGCTGAAATTGAACAGTTTCTGGCATTGCTAGCCAGTTATCAAACTGTTTATTTAGCTCAAGTACAAGCCAATCGCGATCAAATTAATCAGCGCCGGAAACAAGAGGGGAGAGGACATACAACTGCACCTTATCTAGACCCGACTACTAAGCAGTTGCAGGCAATGGCTCAGCAGCTGTTACCGAGGCAGTTAACTCCTGAAGAGGTTCGGTCACAATTAAAAAAATTAGCTGGATTAATTAGGGAGTTCAAGCAGCATCAGGTGGGGGGATTAGCTACGCAGGCTTTAGGTAGAAGAGAATCTATTTTACCTGCTCCTGTAGAAGAGGAAGATGATGAAAATAGTTTACTGCGCGACCATTTTAGGGAACAATACGATAGCTGTTTTACCAAGGCGGTTCAGGAAGTAATTGAAGCAAAAGTTAACTATTATCGAAACAAGAAAAAAAATAAGGATCGTGCCTTTATCCAAGCCCTAGAACTCTACCATTGCCAAACAGTGGCGATGGGAAAAATTGCCAAGCAGATTGGCTTGAAGGGACAACCTCAAGTAAGTCGCCTGCTACAAGAAAAAGCAATCCGTAGTGATGTAGCCAGAAAAATTGTAGCCTATTTACTTCCCGTCATGATGGAGGTGGTGCAGGAAAATTTAACCTCAGCAGAAGAACAACAGCGTAGAGAAAAATTAACGCCACTGCTGTTAGCAGCAGTTAACCAAGAAATGGAAAAAGCGAAAAAAGAAGCCAGCGTTAGTAAAAACCGCGCTATGAATAGTACGCTTTCGAGAACTATTTGTCAATACTTGGATCAGCGGGAGCAGAAATAATGACTAACTATCTTAATGAACAACCAATGGCGATGAAAAGTTTTCCCGGTTTGCAGGAAACTATCGAACTGGAAGCAGAACAGAAAGAAGAGGCTCTACAAATCACTAATCGACTAGCAGTAGAAAAAGGTCAATTAGCTCTCTATTTCCAAGCTTTAGCCTTAGTCGCTTTTGAAGATTGGCTCAAGAACAGAGAACCCAGCCTCTCTGTGGAAAAAACTGAGGCTTCCTTATTCAATCCTGACTATGCTCAAGCTATTAATGCCGTTTGTAATTTACGAGTAGGAGAATTTAAAATCTGCCTGATTCCTACTCTAGGCTTCAGCGATGAGTTAGTAACTATACCCCAAGCAGTCCTGGCAGTACCAGAATTTGCTGCTCACTTTTACCTCATTATCGGTATCGAAGATGAATTAGACTTAGCAGCGATCAGGGGAGTTGCTCGTTATGACCAATTAGCAGCAGATATTGCCGGGATAGCAGTTCAAGCTGACGGCAGTTATGAACTACCGGTAACCAGTTTTAGTCCCAAAATAGAAGAAGTTTTAGTTTACTTACAGTGTCTCTCTCCTGCCACCATTAAGTTACCAGCAGTTTCTACTAATCGGGATTACTTAGAAGACTTAAGAGAATTTCTTTCCCAACAAGCTGTCAACGCAGGACAATGGATACAGAGTAAAGTAGGCGAATTGGTTCAAGGTTTAGATGGGCAGTTAATTCCGGCAGTTTCCCCTCTACGCCAACGGCAACCTGCTACTATGGTTGATATCAATGATATACTCGATGATAGGAATATTGAAGTACCTCCAGAAGCAAGGGTTCGTTTCCAAGATTTAAATTTAGCAGGGAAACAACTGCATCTGTTTACCTTTGTTTGGCCTTTAGCCACAGAAAATGAATGGTGCTTATTGCTCATTTTAACAGCACCTCCGGAAGAAAAACTGCCCCCAGGAGTTAGGTTGCGAGTTACGGATTTTCAGGAAGTTATTGTTGAAGAACAGCTCCAGAATGATTATATTCTCACTCAGATAGAAGGGAACCACCATGAGAAGTTTTTAGTAACTATCATCACCGCTGATGGGGAGGAAAAGAAGACCATTTTATTTGAGTTCCGTCCCTAGGGACAAATAATGAGGAATAAGAATAATGAGTCAAAACAACATTTTCGAGTTAGAAGTTGAGAAATTAGGGAAAATCTGTCGATTCACCTTATCTGTTCAAGGAAAAAGAATTTCCTCCCAAGAGTTGGACTATCCCCTATCCCTAAAACGCAGTTACCAGGAATGGCAACAAGCTTATCTCAACTGCTATTGTAAGTTCCACCATAGTCGCGGTAAAGTAATTACCAGCGGTAGTTTTTCCACCCCTACTCCAGACAGGGAAAAAGTTCTCCGGGATGCAGAAGCACAGTTGTTATCGGACTTTCATCGCTGGTTGCGTAGCGAACAACTCCATGCCATCCGTGACGAAATTAGCCATGCAGCTTTTTATCCTACCAACTCAGAGGGACAATGGGTGGAGGTTTTCCTCACCTGCAAGAACCCAGAATTAGAGCGTCTACCTTGGGAAGCATGGGAAATCAATACCAAGTTATCAGCACCAGGAACAAAGAGTATTCGTATTGCCCATGTTCCCAGAAATCTTCATTATGCGCCAGTTGCTCCTCTTCGCCGTAAAGCCAGAGTTTTGGCTATCTTGGGGGATGAAAAGGGTTTAAACTTTAAGGAAGAAAAACGGGCTTTACGCAACTTCTCCCAAATTGCCGAAGTAGAGTTTTGCGGTTGGCAACAAGGTAAAGATAATTCTCGACTTAAGGAAAAGATAGCCGAAAAAATTAGCGATCGCCGGGGTTGGGATATCCTGTTCTTTGCTGGACATAGTAACGAAACTGCTCTTACTGGGGGAGAATTGGGTATTGCTCCTGGGGTTTCCCTGAGTATGAAGGAATTGGAACCCTCTCTGCAAAAGGCGCGATCGCATGGTTTGCAGTTTGCTATCTTTAACTCTTGTGATGGCATCTCCATTGCTGAATCCTTGATTAATTTGGGTTTGCCGCAAGTAGTGGTAATGCGGGAACCGATTCACAATGATGTGGCTCAGGAGTTTTTGGTACAATTCCTGCAAAGTTTAACTCAATATAAGGATGTCCACGAACAATATAAGGATGTCCACGAAGCTGTACTAGATGCCTGTGCTTTTCTCAAGGAGGAAAAGTTACTCACTTATCCCTCTGCTTATCTGGTTCCTTCTCTCTTTCGCCATCCTAAAGCAGAACTATTTCGTTTAGAACCTTTTGGACTCTGGCACAGCGTTAAAAATTGGCTACCAACGAAACGGGAAGCTATTTGGTTGTCAGCTTTCCTCCTTCTCAGCTTATTTCCTCCGCTACAGGATTTACTGCTAGAACCGCGTCTACTCTTACAATCATTCCACCCTCAAGTCGTTCTCGGAGATAAAAAAACAACTTCAAACTCTTCCCAGTCTCTTCCTCAAATTCTGTTAGTACAAATTGATAATAAGTCCCTCAAAGCAGATAATGTAGAACTGGTTAATGAGCGATATATGGACTACAGCTACTTAGCAAAAATTATAGCTGAGTTGACCAAGAGAAAAGCTCAGGTTGTGGGAGTAGACTATATATTAGATAAGGATAAGGAACAACCAGAAAAGAGTCAAAAACTGAAAGAAACTGTGGATGTCGCAGTTCAGCAGGGAACTTGGCTAGTGTGGGGCGCTTCTGAAGAAGACAATGAAGGAGTTAGCGCCAATATTGCCAGCCTCCAGCAAACGATGGCAGGGGACATTAATTCCTACGATTGGTACGTAGAATTGCCTGGGAGAGATTGTACGGAAACTTGTCCTTTTGGTTATTTGCTAGCCCTTTCCCACACCCTACTTAATCAGGATACACCCCCTGCTAATTTACCCCAACCTGAGGAGAGTCAGACAGACTTCCGCACTTCAGTAGTCAACTTCAACCCAGGAAACAATGAGAAAGTCAACTTTTTGCAGAAATTAAGACTTCCTGCGAGCACTGATTTCCTCTTCTGGTTTCCACCGATTATTGACTATTCTCTCCCCCCAGAACAAGTTTATGCCACCATCTCTGCTTGTGAGTTACTGGGTTCTTGTCAATCTGAGACAACTCCAAAGTTAGCCAATTCCCTACCGCCAATTGTGATGATTGTACCTGGAGGATATAAGGAGGCAGGAGTTGATAAAGGTGGAGATGATAATCAATTACTCCCTTTACCATTAGTCTTTTGGCGCGGTTTCGAGGGGAGAAGCGATTTTATACAAGGGGAACGTTCTTTTACAGGAGGTGAAACTCATGGTTACATGGTTTACCATTATCTCAATCAACATCTTGTCGTCATGGTTCCCAGTTTTTTGCTGGTGTTATTAGCTGCTGGGTTAGGGAAGGGGTTGATACTGCTAATTAGAAGCAATTATGATCCTAGGCGACTTTGGCTGATCAGGTTTGCGATCGCTACAGTGGTCTATATCTTGGTTTCTCTGCAAGTTTATTTTTCGTTAGCAGTGGTATTACCTTTATTTTGGCCTTTAGTAACCTTGGGGAATTATCTTCGCTTAGGGTTAAAGAAACCGGGTTTCTCGTCATGAAAATCAAGAAATACTTACATTTTGCATTATTCTCAACAAGCTCCAAAACCCGTCCAGTGTTTAAACTCACAGGCTTTTAGCTCAAGTCCACGCTTTGTGGACTGATACCCAATCCGTATTTAAAAGGAGGATTTACCAAAATTGCCTGTTACCTTCTCCGTTCCCTGAAAAATGTATAGGCTGACTTATTTCATGGATATACGAGAGTAAATACCGTTGACAGTAATTTTAAAGATGATGCTGAAAAAGGCTTTACAGATTGTACTGATTGCTTTGCCACTAAGCTTTGCCGAGTTTTGGTTACTGGATTTTGGCGTCAGGTTGCCTACGGTTGAGGTGATGGCGCAAACTGTTGATGAGCGTAAAGTAGAGGCAGATAGGTTATTTAATGAAGCTAAGAAACAATACAGCATTAGTCAATTTCGAGAAGCTTTACAGTTATGGCAACAGGCGTTGGTCATTTATATTGAAATAGGGGATCGCGAAGGAGAAGCTATTTCTCTGGGTAATTTGGGTGCTGCTTATTTGAGTTTCGCAAAGTATGAGCGAGCCATTGATTTCCTTGAGCAATCTTTAGCTATTTCTAGGGAGATAAGAAATCGCCAAGGAGAAGCTAATTCTCTGGGTAATCTGGGGAATGCTTATCGTAGCTTGGCAGAGTATGAGCGAGCCATTGATTTCTATCAGCAATCTTTAGCTATAAAAAGGGAAATAGAAGATCGCCAAGGAGAAGCAGCTTCTCTGAGTAATCTGGGGATTGCTTATCGTAGCTTGGCAAAGTATGAACGAGCCATTGCTTTCCATGAGCAATCTTTAGCTATTTCTAGGGACATAGGATACCGCCAAGGAGAAGCAGCTTCTCTGGGTAGTCTGGGTGCTGCTTATTATCTTTTGGCAGAGTATGAACAAGCCATTGATTTCCATCAGCAATCTTTAGCTATTGATAGGGAAATAGGAAATCGCCAAGGAGAAGCAGCTTCTCTGGGTAATCTGGGTGCTGCTTATTATCGTTTGGCAGAGTATGAACAAGCCATTGATTTCCATCAGCAATCTTTAGCTATTGATAGGGAAATAGGAGACCGCCAAGGAGAAGCTAGTTCTCTCAATAATCTGGGGAATGCTTATCGTAGTTTGGAAGAGTATGAGCAAGCCATTGATTTCTATGAGCAATCTTTAGATATTTTTAGTAAAATAAAAGATCGCGAAGGAGAAGCTAATTCTCTCAATAATCTAGGTGCTGCTTATTATCTTTTGGAAGAGTATGAGCAAGCCATTGATTTCTATGAGCAATCTTTAACTATATATAGGAAAATAG
>JAAHGL010000271.1 GCA_010692635.1 Symploca sp. SIO2C1
GAGTAATGAGTGAAGAAACTTTATTACATAATGACTATAACTATTAAAGGACGTCGTACTGACTGAGGACGCGATCGCACTCAACTCAACACAGTAAAGCTTACTCTTGGGCAAGTTGGTTGCACTCGCTCTTATTTTTTGATATTATTGTTTCATAATAGAAAAAGTATGCGCCCATATATAAGGTACTTCTTCTAAGATCAAGTTTGCCTCAGCACTGAAACTATCCTTCAGTAGGAACTTTAGGGGCATATTGCATACGGTCAATATGTGGCAATTTATTGCCCTGACTCCGAAGATGCTCTTCCAAAGTTCTTCAGATTCCCTGTTCCTGAGTTATCGCTGCTGGGTCATGGCAATAACAGCTTCCACAGTAATGTCTGAGATCTCGCCAAGGGTGGGGAGTATGTCCGTGTTCGCGTAAACAATTGGCAGCTCTTCATTTTCCCAAACCCAGATTTGCTTTCGCTGAATATCAATGAGCCAAGCCAGCTGTGTCCCGTTACTCAAACAGTGTAAAATTTTGTTTTGTAAATTAATGGTGCTTTGATCAGGGGAGCGAATTTCAATTAACCAGTCCGGTGAACCTTGCAGCGGACCATCTTCTTCTGAAAGGCGATCGCTCCTAACAATGGTAATATCCGGTACGGGAGACAAGGGGGGGACGATGCATCGGAGTTCCTGGATAGCTTCGTAAGTTTGAGTTTGGCTATTGATGGTGTTAACAAGATTGCGTTGGAGGCGGGAATGAAACAGCGTTGGCATAGGCTTTTGCTGTGCATGTCCTTGGATGAACTCCCAGGCAGGAGAGGTTTCAATATTGGGTTGCTGAAGAAAAGCGTCTAAGGAACTAGTGAGGGTAGGAGACTGCATAGTTACCTGAGAGATACCCAGGAGGGCGCAATGTATTTTTTGTGATTTTATTGATTTTATTATAAAAAGTAAAGTTAAGTACTGAAGTCTTAAAACATCACCCCCCTCATATCGTATGACTTCTTCAAGTTCCCTCAAATTTCAGCCTGATACTCCCCTTCTACCTCGGCAAAACTTGCCGACTATGTACGATTTACCTAGTGAAGACCCGAAGGAGCCTGGATTGCCTGACGAATTTCATGCCTTACAAGCTTGGCTCTTGTGCCTAACTTTTTTTCCCCTTACCTTTCCACCAGAACAAGTTTTTAGTGCCTGCGACCTTAATATTTATTATGACCTCAATCATCCTCAATGGCACAAACGCCCAGATTGGTTTGGAGTAGTGGGAACCTCTAGATTATATGAGGGTCATGACACCCGTGATAGCTATGTAACTTGGATTGAACCAATCAATCCAGCAATCGTTGTGGAGTTATTATCTAGAAGTACAAAAAAGCAGGATCTTGGGGAAATAGAAACAGAAGGAAAGGAAATAGAAGAAGGTCCTGACAAACCTCCTAGCAAATGGGAAGTATATGAGAGTATTCTGAAGATTCCTTACTATGTAGTATTTAATCGTCGTGATAACAAAATTCGCATCTTTCATCTAGAAGATGGACTCTATCAAGAAGTAGAGCTAACTGAAGGACGCTTATATCTGCCAGAGTTGGGAATAAGTTTAGGTGTGTGGCAGGGTTCATTTCGCTCTATCAACCGAGTGTGGTTGCGGTGGTTTACCCGAGACGGGGAGTTAATTCTTTCCCCAGAGGAAAAAGCATTTCAAGAGGCTGTTGAAGCATTTCAAGAGGCTGCTGAAGCTAAACAAGAGGCTGCCGAAGCTAAACAAGAAACTGCCGAAGCATTTCAAGAGGCTGCTGAAGCTAAACAAGAGGCTGCCGAAGCTAAACAAGAAACTGCTGAGGCTCAAAAAAGAGTAGAGCAATTAATGGAGCAATTGCGCCAATTGGGAATAAACCCTGATGAAATAGATAATTAGGGTTTGCTGAATAAGTCGATTGATTCGGGTTTTGAAGTAATAAGTAATAAGTAATAAGTAATAAGTAAAGAGTGTACTATCGCTTGCGGCACAACTCTTTGAGGCAATTAATTGAAGTGAAAGTAGCTCTTAAAAATCTGCTTACTTTTACCTCATATTCGGAATTTAAGCGGGTGTTTCCCTACGATGGTGCAAGGAAATTGTATCGATGGGCTCAAAAACCTTGGACTTTTTGGGGCAAAGAAATGATTGAAAGCCTTGTCTGGTATGGCTTCCACACTTATGCAGCAATCCCTAATTAAGCTCATCCCACGACTAAAGTACGTGGGATGCAAGCGTTATTTGTTGTTGGTTGTTAGTTGTTTGTCAAGAAAAACTTTCTAACAAAATCTCCCTATCTCCCCACCCTTTTTTTCGCTCACCCCTTGCGGAGTAATTGGGTGGGCAAGGGGAAAGGGGGTATTTGATGAATCTATTGGTAAAGTTTCCCTTTGCCCACCCTACGAAAGCTGCGATCACACTACGAGACTTGCGATCGCGCTACAAAATTAGGCAGGGGAATACCAGATGGGAGAGGTATAAACCCGCTCTTGCAAGGTTAAAGGAGCCTCTTCAGGTATCTCTGCATCAGGGAAAAAGGCTTTGTCGTAGTCTGTCCAGCGAGGGGTGGGAATTTCCAGTACCCGCGCGTAGTAAAACGCCCGTTGGGAAGGATCAAATTCGGTATCAGTCCAAACGGTGGCTAATTCGGTTGCACCAATGGTGTTAGTCCATTCTGCTGTTTCCGTATTAACTGTATTACCTACAGGAGAAAGATTATCCGCCGTATCATTAGGACGATCTGACCAAGCAACGTTATAAACTTTTTCGTGGGTTTCCCCATTAGCATCCAGCCAACCCTTGACAATTTGAATGCGGTCTAAATTTCCGCGAATGGGGTCTTTTAAGGCAGCTACTAAAAAGGTAGGGGATTTTCCGACTGGAGCAACAGTCAAATCACTCCCCATAGGAACTCCTTTAGCATAGCCCACATCCCCAGGATTGCGACCTAAATCTTCGTCAGTAAAGTCCCAACCGCCAAATAAGCGGACTACCATGCGAGGACCACTGGTGGCATAAACTTCTCGCTTCTTCATCGCATCAAAGATAGATGCGCGGGTATTTTCTTGCGCCCAAACGCCGACAAACCCGGCTGCCCCATACTGCCATCCGAAGCGTTTCACTTCAGGAATTAATTTCTCCTGGATAGGTTCAGGAATGTCCTCTTTTGTGATTCCTTTAGAACTCAATTTTTCTTTGATAGTTCCCATAATTCCTGTAGCACCTATCTTCTCCTGGATAGGCTCAGGAACTTTGTCATCAATGGCATTCTTGATTCGGGTTTTATTGAAAGAACTCTCTTTGGAGATATGGGCTGCCCGCTCTGGACTGGGAGTATAAATGGGAAACTTACCCATAAAGTTATTTTCTTCCATTGAAGACAGACCCATGTGGGAGTCAGTAGACCCTACTAGACCAAATTTAAACGGATTAGTCCCTAAATCTTCTTCAAATTTGAGTCCATTTTTGAGGGCTGCACGAGCGTATTCATGCTCATACATATCACTAGTTTCGGGCTGACTCAGGTCTAAGTTCCCGTTATCCCAACCTGCGATTTCAAAATCAGCAAATTCATCATCAGGAGACAAAAATGGATGGGTTTCTCCAGCTCCTTTGACCTGAATAACCTCATAAAGGGGTTCCCAAAGCTGTCGTTGTTTAGCATAGTCAGGGGTGAGGGGTTCACCATTGGGATCTCTTTCATCCTCAAACATATTGTCTGCAAACATTAGCCCATTGCTGATGTTGCCATTGTGGGGAATTGCCAAGACTTGTCCCCCTGTTTTATCCTGATAGTTTTTCAGCCAAGCCCACAGCAATTCTGGATTGGTCCCATCTGCTGTTGTCTTGGGGAGCATTAGCCTTGCTTTTTTCCTGTTATCTCGGTAAATTACATTCCGGTGGAGGTTATTGCCGGATGCTAGGGATGTCCACTCATAGCCAATCACGGCTGAAAAAATGCCTGGCTCGTTGAACTCTTCTGCCCACTTGGTTTCGTCGTTCCAAGCTGTACGGAATTCCTGTCTTGTTTGTTCCATACACTCAGGAATGTCGTTTTGAGAAAAAGCTGCGATGATTTCAACGGAGGCCTGAGCTCCACGGTCGGGATCACCACTATTGATATCCTCATACCAGCCTAGAGTCCGCTCGTAATCGTCTCCACACTCTTCTGGGGTCGGTTCAGGGCCATCCTTGAACTGAGGAAAAAATCCTAAGGAGTCGGTATGGTCAGTGACTACCAGAAAATCGAAGGGCCGGGATAAACGTACATCTTCTCCACCATCGGTGGTTACCACTTCACCTCGGGCAAATCGATAGGACTCTTCAGGGGTTAGCAGTGTTCCAGCGGTTCCAGCATCAAAGGAATAGACGGTGTGCAGATGGGTATCACCCCATAGGACTTGTTGAGGATATTCTCGTCCCCCAGCATAAGGAGAGTAGCCATAACCATAGTCGTTGACAGTGGGAAACTCTGTGTTTTCCTCATATTCGCCAGAAGGTAACCCTTGGGCAAACGCACTGAAAGATAATGAGAAGGTACTCACTGTAAATAAGCAAATCAGCAATCCTGTTAATAACAGTTTGCGGATTTGCGCAAACGTTCGATTCATGTTGATAAACTCCTACAGGAATTGTCTTTTGTTGAATGTTTGAACCCTAGACGAGATGTCCATAGGTTACTTTTAGTTGCGATCGCTTCATGACTAGAGGCGATCACTCGGTTGCTGGACTTATACTCAATCAATCTTGAAACGACCAAGCCATTGTGAGATGCCAGCAGAACCTGTCTTGAAGGGAAAAGGCACAAAATGGATTGATTTACCAAACGACAGGTAAATATCCCCATCTCTTGATTTTTTCGTCTTTGGAAATCAGTGGAACTTTATGAAGCAAACTACTAGCAACAATTAATCTATCCGCAGGATCTCCATGAAATTCTCCAGGTAATCGAGTTGATAAAACTGCAATTTCTGGACTAAGGGGTAAGAGTTGAGCTTTAGGATGCTGGAAAGCTAAACTCATCCAAATTTGAACATCCATTGATAGTTCAATTCTATTTTTTGGAACTAGCATAAATAATTCCCAACAGCTAATGGCAGCAATCCCGACGATAGTATTATTCTCAATAGCTTCGATTGCTTTATTTGAAAGTTTAGGAGATTCCGTCAGCCACCAAATCCAAGCATGGGTATCAAGAATAATCATGAGTAAACGTCCCAAATTTCATCGATATAAGCAAGAATATCCTGTTCATAAACAACACTGTTTTTGAGTGGATTATCGACTAACCAGTTGGTTGAAAAATGAGAATATTCACCCTTTTGTTTGAGTGCAATGATGACATTATGCAAGATATTAATGGTCGCATTATCGACACTATCAAGTTCGTGTTTAAGTTGTTCGCGGTTAATCATAAGATATATTTCCGATTAAGGCTTTTAGGCAAAAGTGATAGTACCTCAACATCTATTGCTGAGGCAAAGTTGATATTGGTTAGCTCCAAAAGGCTGCAACTCGCTGAATACACCAAAAAGAGGCTAGGGTGCCGATACCATAAGTCGGTATCCATCCCAACCAACGAGGATAGTTCTGGGAACCCAAGCGTTTCAGGCTCTCCATGACGGCAACAACTGCCAGCACAAAAGCCAGTTGTCCTACTTCCACCCCTATATTGAAAAACAACAAAGCTGGGGGAATATCTTGGGGCGGTAATCCCACTTCTGCCAAAGCTCCCGCAAAGCCAAAACCGTGTAGTAAGCCAAAGGTAAGAGCTACTAGCCAGGGATACTGCTGGGTTAAGCCCGTTTTTCCTAAACGACTGTGGGCTAATTCGGAAGCTAGGAACAAAATACTGAGGGCAATAACCGCTTCTACGGGAGCTTGAGGTACATTGACAAAACCTAAAGTTGCCGCACCCAGGGTTACGCTGTGGGCTAGAGTAAAAGCGGTAATGGTCTTAACTAACCGCCAGGAAGGTCCCACAATTAACACCAATCCCAGGACAAACAGCAAGTGGTCGATTCCACCGAAAATATGCTCAATCCCCAATTTGAGGTAGGTTTGTCCCACTGCCAAAACGGTGGTTTTTTCAGGAATAACAAAGCTTTCCTGTCCCGTAGGCAACATGGTAGTTTGGGAATGACCATCAGCCCATTCAAGCCGTAGTAGGACTTCCACAAAATTATTGACCACCCCTGGAAAAATAATAGTTTGTTGCGCTAATCCGATTTCCCCACAATCTAAGCTCCAGTGGGACACAGGAATGATCGCATTAGGGATTTCCCCAGGGGCGATTCTCTGGATGCAGTGCTCAGGAAAAATCGGTCGCAGGGACATTGGCGGACCTAACCCATCATCCCCAAACCCTGTTGCAGGCGGGGTTTTCCAGTATACGTCGATCTGTCCAGAAGGCTGTTCCCGTAGGTCTAAATAGGCAGTTTGGAAGCCGTGGGCTTCAGCTGGAGTGGGAGAAAATCCGAGAGTTATACAAACTAGGAGAATGATACAAAGCCAACGTAGTATCGGGTTCATGGATATTGGTCTCAACTTAAGCCTAGCTAGCTGATTGAATCCCATAACCCGCCTTGGATTCAAATCCAAGGCTAATAGCTTAAGTCCATTGAAATGGACTAAATTTTTCGGATTCATCTTAGTCTCAGATCTTGCACCAAATCGAAAACATACTTGTGGAGGTAGGCAACAGGTAACAGGCAACAGGCAACAGTGATAAGATTTGACTATTTCAGCATTGGAATTGATTGTTCTGATTGACCTTATTAAGTATTTTTGTACTGGTGCAAGATGTGAGTTAGTCATCTTTAGATGACTTGAGCTATCAGCCAGGAGCTTAAGTTCCTGGCGGCGCAAGGATTCCACTTCAAGATTCATGCATCCCCCTCCTCAACCCCTAAATTGAGTACCTTGGGGTCAAGAGAAACAGTATAGCGATCGCGCAATTTTTGATAGAATTGCTCATTCTGTTGTTGACGTTCTTCTCGGAACCAATCCAGACGAACCTTCTTTTTAACTTCGGCTAAGGTGGGAGGATGACTTGGTTCAATTTGAGTTACATTAACCAAATGACTACCGTAAATCGAATGAACTGGTCCTTGCCAACCTGTTTCCGTTACTTGAGCCATTTCTCGCCCTAAGGTTCCTCCAAAGGTATTGTTGAGAGTTTTGGCCGAAGCTAAAGTATAAGTGGTAGGTAACATTGAGGGATGGCCCTTGAGTTGGGATGGTTCAACATTAGAATCACTCTGGAGCTGAGTTAGCAGAGCTTGGGCATCGGCATCAGTGCGATCGCCCCGCAATTCTCGGCTAAAGTAAATCTGGGCAAAGCTGACCCTTCCTGGGATAATATAGCGATCGATATGATCCGCTAAATAGGCTTGCAAAACTTCATCAGAAGGTTCTCTGAGGGCAGCCACATCTTCCATAAGAAACTTCATCTTTTGGATCAGTCGTCGCCGCACAATCAGATCCTTTTGGTCTAATCCCAAACTCAGGGCTTCTTGATAGATAACTTCATCCCGAATGTAATTATCCAATAAGCTTTGTAATTGCTCTTGATTGGGTAAACTTCCCCACTGTTGTTTCCAAGTTGTTTGTAAAGATTCAATCACAGGGGGAGAGACTTCAATTTGTCGAGGGGAAACTGAGGAGATGGATCTATCCCCTACCCCAAAATACAGTCCAAAGAGCAAAGCTCCTAAAACCAGGAAATGGAGCAAAGGTTCTTTTAAGATGCGAATAATTAGCTTAGGCTGTTCCTGATGTTCCACTGGGATTTTCGACAAAAGAGTTGCTTGAGGGAGATATTTTGTTGCTGTTTCCGTCATATGAAAGGCAGAGGGCAGAGGGCAGAGGGCAGAAGGGAAAAGATTGACACGTAAAGGTTTGCTGCATGTGGCGTTGTCCTAAACGCAATGCGCTTAGCTATAACTATTCAAAACAATTGATGAAATTTGCTGTTCCCTATGCTTCCGACTCAGGAAAAGGGACAGCTCGAACAACAACTAAGCCAAGATAAGAGAGATGGGCTTTGAGTTGCGCTTCTACGGTATGGGTAATTTCTTGGCTTTCCTGAAGGGTTAGAGTGGATGGCATCATCAGATCCATTTCTACATGGAGGCGATGCCCCAGCCAGCGGGTTCGCAGGTTGGCAATTGCGGACTCTTCAACTTCTGGCACATGCTCGACTGCATGGTGAAGCGATTCCAACACATCAGGTTCCACCCCATCCAGCAAGCGACTAAAAACAGTTTGTCCTGACTCCCAGACAATTTTGAGCAATACTGCTGTGATTACTAAGCCCATCACTGGATCTGCCCAAGGATAGCCCAAAGTCACACCTAGAGCGCTGAGCAATACTGCCAGACTCACCAAGCCATCAGCCATAGCGTGATAACCATCAGCAATTAGGGCAGCACTGTTGATTTCGCGCCCAACTCGAATGCGGAACACTGCCACTACTTCGTTACCAATAAAGCCAACGATCGCTGCGATCGCTAGTGCTCCTAAATGATGCAGGGGCTGAGGATGGTAAAATCGCTCTACAGACTCATAGGCAGTAATCACAGCGCTCAGTAGCACAATAGCTACAATCATCACTCCTGCCAAGTCTTCCAAGCGAGCAAAGCCGTAGGAAAATCTTGCTGTTGGCTTCCGTCGGGATACGAAAAACGCCACACCCAAGGGCACAGCAGTCATGGCATCCCCGACGTTGTGGATCAGCTCTGCCAACAGAGCAACACTACCAGAAAGCCAGAACACCACCGCCTGCAAAATCGCAGTAATCACTAACCCCACCAGGGACCATTTTACAGCCCAGATGCCCCGCTCAGAGCTAGCGATTTCCGGATCGATGACTCCGTGGGTGTGAGTATGACCATCATGGTGGTGATGATGGTGGTGATGTCCCACCTGTGGTTTTGTGAGTTTAGAGACATCATTGGTCGAGATAGACGTAGGAAGTTGGGTCATTTGAGTTATCAGTTATCAGTACCTCTAGGTCATAGGGAGGCTTGGAATAGTGAATTTTATTTGGGTAGTCCTGTAGATCTAGTGATTTATTGTGGAAACAGCTCCAGAAGGCAACAGAAAATATATCTAATATCAAATCCCCTTGCTTTGGAGCATAAGGTTGTATTATCAATGGATAATTGATAATTGATAATTGATAATTGGTTAATTTGGTCTAAGACCTCTTCATTTATGAAGAAAATAAAAAGAAAATATTTTCCTGATTGTCAATCCTCTTCTTTCAAGGAGAG
>JAAHGL010000272.1 GCA_010692635.1 Symploca sp. SIO2C1
TCTAAGACATTACCATTGGTGACGTAAACAGTTCTTCTGCTAGTAATGCTGGTGGCACAATTAACCTTACCAGTACTACAGGAGGAGTGACGACCGGCAACCTGAACTCCTCAGGAGCCACCGATGGAGGAGATATTAGTATCCAAGCTAGTACCTTCATTAGTGCAGGAGCAATTAACTCCAGGGGATGGATTGGTAAAGGAGGGAATGTGACGCTTGATCCCTCCGGTAATATCCAAGTTACTTGGATCAACGCTCAAGGGGGAACTAGTGGCGGTAATGTGGAAGCTATCACCGGCAGCAATTTCCGTGCCACCGGTAGTTTCATGACTGCTGATGGAGAGCTTGCTAGTATCTCGACGATGGGGGAAATGGCAGGAGGAATGATTAGTATTCATCATGGGGGAGAAGGAATTACTCCCTTTACCGTAGGAGATGCCAGCATTAACGGTACAGCAGGTGCCATCACCAGTGGAGAATTTGCGATGACACCTTTCCAGTCCTTACCCTTTACCTACACAGAAGGTAATATTGAGGTTATTAGTGTTGATCCAGTTATTGATCCAATCATCAATCCAGTTATTGATCCAATCATCAATCCAGTTATTGATCCAATCATCAATCCAGTTGTTGATCCAGTCGTCAATCCAGTTGTTGATCCTAATCAACTAAGTTCAACTAATGAACCGCTCCCAGCCAGTGAACCGAGCCAAGACAGTAACGCTAATCAAGACGGTGAAGCTAATCAAACTTATAATTCAGCAGAACCATTACTCACAATGGCTACCGAGTCTATAGACTCTAGTATTAAAGCAGCTGAGAGGAAGTTAAACCAACAAGAACAAAGTATTACTAACGACTTTAACAACTATCTGGGATTGGAAGATACTCCCATCAAAACCCTCACAAAAACTCAAGCTACCCTGCGCCAGAATGAAAAAATCACTGGCATGAAATCTGCACTAATCTATGCCTTCTTTAAACGACAACCAGATATCCTCTGGCAGTTCAACTCTTCCCTGCGGGAGGAACTGCTTCCCAAAAACCAAACACCAAGAGGTACTGATCAACTAGAATTATTGCTTGTCACTTCCTCTGGAGAGGTAATTAACCCCCAGTTATCAGGAATAACCAGATCTAAACTACTAAAAGTAGCTCGACAATTTCACAAGACAGTTACTGATGCCGAAAGCAATGATGAGTATCTACCCCCAGCTAAACAGCTCTACCAATGGTTAGTTGCTCCACTAGAGTCAGATTTAGCTGACCAACAGATTGACCATCTGGCATTTATCATGGATACAGGTTTGCGATCGCTACCGATTGCCGCACTCCATAATGGAGAAGGGTTTATCATAGAAGAATACAGCGTCAGTTTAATGCCAAGCTTCAGCCTTACTGATACCCGTTACGTAGATGTAAGGAATACAAATGTCTTGGCAATGGGAGCAGCAAAATTCCCAGATCAACAACCCTTACCAGGAGTACCAGTAGAATTAGAAGCGATCACAGATCAGGTGTGGCAAGGCAAATCAGTCCTGAATGAAGGCTTTACCATAGACAATCTCCAGCAATTTCGTAAGCAAAAACCCTTTGGTATCATTCACTTTGCCACTCATGGAGAATTTTTACCAGGTAAACCTAGTAACTCCTACATCCATTTGTGGAACAATAAGCTGGGATTGGATGAGCTGCGCCAACTGAATTTGGATGAACCAACTGTAGAATTGTTGGTGCTGAGCGCCTGTCGCACCGCTTTAGGGGATCAAGATGCCGAGTTAGGATTTGCTGGTTTAGCAGTGCTAGCAGGGGTAAAATCGGCTATAGGCAGTTTGTGGTATGTCAGTGATGAAGGTACTTTGGGACTAATGAAGACCTTCTACGAACAATTACAGGTTGCTCCCGTTAAAGCTGAAGCTCTACAGCAAGCACAGTTGAGAATGATTCAAGGAGAGGTAAGATTAACCGAAGGTCAGTTAGTGAGCAATAAGGGTAGTATTCCCTTACCTCCTCAGTTAGCTAAGCTGGGAGACAAAGACCTTTCCCATCCCTTCTACTGGAGTGCTTTTACTCTGGTAGGAAATCCTTGGTAGCTTCAGCTTTTTACTTAGGGTTTGCTGAATAAGTCGATTGATTCGGGTTTTGAAGTAATGAGTAATGAGTAATAAGTAATGAGTCAAGAATTCATTAAACCCTAATTAGGCAAGCAGGTTTTGCAGAGTGGCGCGATCTTGCTCTAAATCAGCGCTAGTGAAAGGGGGTTCAAGCTGTTGGCTCTGAAGGAAGTCGTAGGTATCCCAACGGGAGGCAAAGCCTAACATTTGACCGACTTCCCCTGAACCAATTGCGCCTTGACGATAAGCTTCAGCAGCAAGGAGTTCAAGGGAGTGCCGAGTGAGGGTTTCGGGACTATCCGCAAGTTGCGCTGCAATGTGATCGGGGATTTCAAGAGTGATTTGCATGATAAATTAATTTTTTGGTCATGATGGGAGCATGTAGTGGCAATTATCAGAGCAATTTGGGGATTATGCTTGATTATCATCTTATTGTTGGTAAGTGGTGAAGCACAAGCAGGACAGTTGGCTAACCGTTTGGCAGAGTTTCCCCATTGGAAGAGTAAGCCAGCAGTTGCCTCAGCTAAAGGGGATTTGGTGTATCCCGATTGGATGGAAGGCACTTGGCAGGTAACTAGCACTTTAGTTGAACAAGTAGCACCCCTAGCGCCAGAAGTAGTAACTCCAGGATTTGAAAGTAATCGCTCTTACCTCAATCAACCAATAACTTTCCTCGTACGATTTCAAAACCAACAACCATCCCTATCGGTTATTAGTAGTCAGTTTTTACCTTTTACAGGCAAAGATACTAGATTGAGCACTGCAGGAGTAGTTGCAGACCGGGAATTTAATGGCTTGAATATTGGGACAGCTTATTTAGGCGATCGCAAAATTCTTTCTGTTAAAGTCGATCCTAATGACCCCAATCGCCAAATTACTTCTCTACGTAACGGGAATCAACTAATCTCGATTGTAACTGGTCGAGGTTCTGAAACACCCAATGCTGAGCAGTTTATTGCCACAGAAGTTTCCCAGCAAATTTTTCGCGGCTCATCCCAGCCTTATTTCAACCAAGTGGAAACAACAACCAGCTATCAACTAGTACATTCTCCTACTTTAGCAATTGAGGCTGACCAGATAACAGCAGTTTACCTTTCACCCCAAGACACCGATTATTTTCAAGCTTTGGAGAAACCAGTAGCTCTTTATCGCTATCGATTAGAGCTTTTGCCTATAGGAATTTAGAATTTAGAATTTAGAATTTAGAATAGCGCTATTCTACGCTAAGAAGATAACAATATGTTGTCAAAAATATAAAAAATACTATAACCTGGTTTTGTATTCGGTTCAGATAGCCACAACTTGATAAATTGTTGATATCAGTAACTTATAGTTGGTGATAATTCCATGAAAGTTTTCCGTGTTTTGCAAGTTTCTGTGATTAAGGTGAGTGAGTCTCCTCTTGTGCTAAGTATTCGAGCAGAAGGGCTGGCAGCAACTTCCGGTTGGACAAATCCTCGGCTAGACAATTCAGCAGATCCCAATCCAGATGATTCTGTCCTAGAATTCAGCTTTGACGCTGATAAACCATCAGGTATTAGTCTGCCACAATTGACGCCAATCATGGCTTGTATTGACTTTACACCTACCAATGGTGCAGATGCGGTAATTGTTGGTGCCCGAACAAATTCTGTTACTGTTCATGCTGCTGAGTTTATCAAGCCTGGAGAAGGAGGTTCTCAGCCAACGACAATGGCATTAGGAGAGGAAAGTCCTCAACCAACAACAAGGGCATACGGAGAGGAAGAGCCTCAATTTACAACACTGGCATTAGGAGAGGAAGAGCCTCGATTTGCGACACAAGGATTGGGAGAACAAGGTCCTCAACAACCAACAACACAGGCATTGGGAGAAGAAGGTCCCCAACCGACAACAAGGGCATACGGAGAGGAAGAACCTCAAGCGACAACCATGGCATTGGGAGAGGAAGAACCTCGATTTACGACACAGGCATTGGGAGAGGAAGAGCCTCAACAACCAACAACACAGGCATTGGGAGAAGAAGGTCCCCAACCAACAACAAGGGCATACGGAGAGGAAGAGCCTCAAGCGACTACTCTGGCATTGGGAGAAGAAAGTCCTCAACAACCAACAACAATGGCAGTAGGAGAGGAAGGGCCTCAACAAACTACCTATGCAATAGGAGAAGAAGAGCCAACAACAAAGGCATTGGGAGAGGAAGGTCCTACTACTATGGCTATTGGTGAAGAGGGTAGTCCATTTGGTCGTTACTAATGGTTAACTTAGCAGATGGTGGATGCTTGCTGATTGCAGGTGGAGAGTTAGATCCGAATCTAACTCGGCTGATGGAAATTGCTCAACGGAAACAAGTTCCTGTCTGCGATTTACGCCATGGGCAAGAAGTCAGTCCGATATTTTCCTGGCATCTTGCCCAAGGGCAACCCAGAGTTGAAGCTCAAAATCTGTCGGCAACCGGAGCATTTATTCGGTATGACGTTTTTGGTAATCTGAACACTGGGAAATCTGGGGCATCACAAAGGGCAATGGGTTGGTATCAAACTCTGTATGGTTGGTTGCTATCCCAGAACAATATCCGCTTGTTTAATCGTCACCAGTTACCTGCAGTCGGCAATAAGCCAGCAATGCTGATGTTAGCCCAAAAGTTGGGTTTAGTCATTCCTGATACTTGGATTACCAATGAAGCAGAGGAGTTGGGGAAATATCCTACCGGTAGTGCCGTCGCTAAACCGGTAGCAGGGGGTGGTTTTTGTTACTCCTTAGAACAACTGCACTCCTCTGTGGAGTTTCGCAATGGTTGTGCTGCCATGCCAGCCATTGTCCAAAATCGATTAGTAGCGCCAGAAGTGCGGATTTATGTTGTCGGTAATCATGCCTTTGCCTTTGAAATCCGTAGCCAACACCTGGATTATCGGGTTAAGCAAGATGCACAAGTGATTCCTCTGGCAACAATTCCGGCAGAAGTAGAGTTACTACGTAAGTTAATGGTAACTTTAGGTATGGATTTTGGCGCTGCTGACTTCAAGACGGATCCAGATACTAAGCAACTAGTATTTTTGGAGTTGAATAGTTCCCCCATGTTTGTCAGGTTTGATCAAGTTGTAGATGGGGCATTATGTGAGGCCATGATTCAGACTTTAGGTTTAGCTTCAACCGCCAGAAGCCCCGCTCCATAACCGTAGGGTTGGAGACGGGATGAATAGTGGACACGATTGTTGCTAAAATGTGAGTGTAGGTAAAGTCAAACACAAGAGCTAACCGCCGCCTAAATATTGAACCTAGACAACTGAAAGTATGGGGTTTTACAAGGAATTGCGCGTTCATCGCCAGCCTCTTGTATGTAAAACTTTCAAGGAATATAGGTAGAGTCAGAAATTTTCTCTACTCCTTCTGGAGGTGGGGCAGCACGGGGAAGTAAAACTTTCATCTCGTGAAATGTCCGACGGGTTGCCGGGAGTCAACGAGAAGCCCGCGCTATAACTCGCAAGAGTTTAGCGACGGGAGCTGTCACAGCTTCATTGCAATTGCCTCTACTCTCAAGGAGATTTAGTCTTATGTTTGCTCCACAGACTATCCACCGCAAGCCCTGCAGTTCTTATATATCGAGATTTCAACACAAATATATAGCGTTTACAAATTAGTGCAGTGCGGCGGAAATAACCCACTAGTTAGGGCTTGCCTCTTGGGTTTCGGAGCGTCAACCCAACCTACGATGGAATTGAGGTGGTGATGTAGCGATCGCTTATCCTAGGTTGCGGATAAAATATACAGCGCTTCGCGCTGTTACGAGGTACAGTAAAATCGACGAGGAAAAAATCTATCAAATTTTGACAACTTATTCAGGTGTACCTCATTGCAGCGGTAAGCGCTGTATTGCTCCATGCGATCGTATTATACTAAGTAAAAAATATAATCAAAAAAACGTTCCCTTTACTGACCAAACTACATCGTCTAAATTTTTAAATTTCTTGCCATTCCCGAGCATCGACAAATAAAGATAGGTGTTTTGTATTATTGGTTGCCACAGTAACTTCATACCCAGAGTTGGTTACTAAAATAGCTTGAGCGGCTAAAATAACATCTCCATCTAAAGCTTTAGCATCCGCTGTTGGTTTACCTTTTTTTCTAACTTCCGCCCATAATTCTGCTGCTTTTAACATAACTTCCGTAGTAATTGGGAGATAGATTATTTCGGTTTTAAGGCGATCTAATTTCTTGATTCCCGATACCTTATTTGCTCGTAATAGTTCTCGTCTAATTTCATAATCGATAATTTCGGGTAAAAGCACATCATATGCTCGGTCAAAAAGATTAGAAAACCATTCTTGACATTGCAGTGACAACGCAGCGCCTTTGGGATTTGTAATTAAACCAACAGGGGCTGAATCTAAAACTATCACCTTTCTCATCTTAGTTTAAATCGCAACTCCTTTGCTGGATTTAATGATTTCCCAAGTTTCTTTTTGTTCTTGTTCTTCGTCTAAATCATTCCAAGATTCAAACAACTCTTTTAACTTTTGTTGTTGCTGCTTTCGTTGAATTGGATTGGACTTTTCCAGCCGAGCCATAGCTATTTGCCAATTATCTACAGAAGATTCTTGATTCGTCATTTGGCTTTGACGAAATAAACGAATAATTTGTAATAACTGTGGAATCTGTTCGTCGGGAATATTTTCAATTTCTAATAATAGATCGTCCCGCAACTCAGTAAGCGGACGTGTTAGCTCATAACTAGAATGATTCATGATTCATTTCCTCAAGATCCAGGGTATTAATTTGTTCTGGTTTTCCAATTTGTTGCACTTTTATATTATATGGCATTCTTAGTGCGATCGCTTATCCTAGGTTGCGGATAATATATATTGCTCCATGCGATCGCGTTATACTAAGTAAATCGACTAAACTTTCTGAATCTGTCTTTGCTAAAATTTGGGATAATCCTGAAGATGCCGAGTGCGATGGCTTGTAGGTTGGGTTGATTAATGTTACCCAATATAATGTCCCTCAACGTAGAACGAATTAAACAAGATGATCCTGAACAATTTATTGCCATTGGTTTTTTAAAAAATTCTCTTTTATCAGTTATTTATGAAGTGCGTTATGATGAAGAAGGGGAATATATATGGTTAATAACTTACTGGAAAAGCACGAAAAGAGAGAGAAATATATGAACAATATTTCTATTGAAGAAATTGAACAAAAAATTGAAGCAGGAGAAGAAGTTATAGACCACTATTTTGACTCCGCAACAACAAGAGTTGGAATACGCCGTCAGATGACTTCACGAAGAAGACAGGATATAGAAACCACAAAGGTGGAAATTCCTAGCCCGATGCTCACTGAAATTGATACAATGGCAAAAGAACTCAACATTAGCATATCTGCTGTGATTAAGATGATGCTAAGACGCGCCCTTGACGAACATTATCTTGCATTGAAGCAGATGAAATCAGAAATTTAGTACGATAACCCAACCTACGATTAGGAACATCTCACCTTTGTAAATCGTCGCTCTGGATAACAGTGCGATCGCTCTTGTAGGGTACGTTCCTTTCTACAATTATGATTTCAACATTGATTTATGGGGAACGCACCATCCTCAACTTCGGTATAATCTCGGTGCGTTACGCTGTCGCGCTTCACACCCTACATTCTATCTTGATGATTTGGTTAAGTGCGATCGCCGCTCTTGTAGGAATGCACCAAAGCAACCGAGCAGGAAGGCGATCGAGCAGATAAACAGAACAATCTCTCATGCTCACCAGACTATCGAGTTGCGAAAAATGAGGTTAATCGGGAGATAGGTGAATTTAACCAAAAACACGTTGGCACCATGGAAGAGATAGTGCGATCGCTTATCCTACTGATCCTATATGATATCACAGCAAACCCTAGGTGAAGAACTAGGCTGATGCGAATTGGCTCGTAGCAATGGTTGCTCTTGTCGGTTGAGTTGAAGAATGAAACCCAACATAATTCCCCTCAACGCAACGTCTTCTCATCAAGAACGGGGTTTTCTCTCGCTTCAAAATAGAACCTACAATGCTCTAGGCGATCGCTTGTAGCCCTTTTTTCTTCACGAGCGTCAACAGGCGTAGCGCAGTTCCCCCAGGTTGTTGAACACCACTTTCCCAGTCAGAAACCTGATGGAGTGAAACATTGAGGTAACGAGCGAAGACTGGTAGAGAAGCATTTTCCCGCTCCCGCAAAGCACGGATATCTTCTGGAGATAGAGATTCTATAGGAGTAAGACAGGTTTGATCAAATTCACCCATTGTCTGCTTAGTAATGGCATCAATTTCATGCAAAGCTTCCATCGACTCATGGATGGCAGCAAAAGCCTCTGATTTGTACTGTAGTGATTCGCTCATTGCTTAACTTCCCCTAGTGCCTTGATGTCTATCAATTGCTGAATCTGTTCATCGGACAGAGCCAAGTACTCTTTAGCCGCCTTCTTAAAGTCTGCTAGCTCATCATTGGAGATATTATCGCGCTCACTTTTAGCAAACCCATACATGAAAAACGCCTTATCACCACGACGAAATAGGATTATTGAGCGATACCCTCCAGACTTACCCTGGTTCTCACGGGCGATGCGCTGCTTGATAACACCTCCACCGACATCAGCATCGATGAAGCCTTGCTCTGCCCGTATCACAGCTGTGAGCAACATGGCATCTGTTATTCTTTCCCTACGGGAGAAGCGTTGAAACCATGCATTCTTAAAAATCCGCAATATAACCTCTTACATTCCAATAATATCATGCATTGCATGATACTTTAAGTGCGATCGCTCTTTGTAGTGCGATCGCTTGTAGGTTGGGTTGAAGAATGAAACCCAACATAATGTCCCTCAACACGAGGCTTTCTCCTCTTGAGCCCGGTTTTCTCTCGCTTCAAAATAGAACCTACAATTTAATTGGTGTAGCGGTCTGATTTTGTTGGGTTTCGCACCGCTTCACCCAACCTACTTTTGGTGTGGTCTACTGAAATGAAAACCCTAATTAGGGCTTGCTGCAAGAGTCTGAAAGCGCTGCCTGGTATAGCTTTTAAGCTTTTATTTTCCTTGAAAAGTGCAAGAAAATTGAGCTCATCAATGCAATTTCCTTGCATCTTCTTAACCCATAATCCCCTTTAAAGACTATTCTAAACTCCTAAACTCCTATTCTCCTGACTCCTGACTCCTG
>JAAHGL010000273.1 GCA_010692635.1 Symploca sp. SIO2C1
GGCATGGGCTGAGCGATTGAGGGAAAACTATTTTACAATAAAGATTTGCGTAAATAATACGCAAATCTTTATTTTTGTTATTTTTCCTAATGAACCAGCCAACATTAACTCAATCTGTCCCAGATTTATCGAAACAGGCGAGGACTGGCCAACGAACCTTCCCCTAAGTTTTAAGGATTCAGTACAGGTTTTTTTAGTTGATGACGATTTGGCTGGCGATGACTCATTAGGCGAGTATACCTACTTCCCTGGAGATCCCGAGCAACCCCATGAACAACCAGTAAGCGGTCATGGTGGTGAGTATATATTGTTTACAGAACCAGCAAATTAATCACTAGACTGGACGGTACAAAAATGTATTTCATCTGATACTAAATCCGGGTTGACGACCCCCGTTTTGAGGAAACCCCGAAAACCCTGTAGAGACGTTGCATGCAACGTCTCTACTCTTCTCCATTCTAAATTCTAAATTCTAAATTTCCACTGGTTCTATCGCCTCCGCTGGTTGAAAGCCAAAAATTCGGGAGTAGAAGTAAAATTCCCCATCAAGAGTACGCTTGATATTCTCGGCACGGCGGAAACCATGCTGCTCTCCTTCATAGGCAACATAGGCTACCGGTAATCCCTTAGCTTTCAAAGCTTCCACCATCATTTCCGCTTGATTAGGTGGTACAACTTTGTCTTCCAGTCCCTGGAAGAAAATCACCGGACAAGAAAGTTTATCAGTAAAATGAATAGGCGATCGCGCTTCATAGATATCTTGCCGTTCTGGATAGGGTCCAATCAAGCCATCTAAGTAGCGGGATTCAAATTTGTGGGTATCTTTTGCTAAAGCTTCTAAATCACTGACGCCGTAGTAACTAGCTCCGGCTTTAAACACATCTCGGAAAGTGAGAGCCGCTAAAGTAGTATAGCCTCCAGCACTACCACCCGCGATCGCTAACCGTTCTCCATCGACTAATCCTTGCTCTGCCAAATATTTAGCGCCATTGACGCAGTCATCAACATCTACAATTCCCCAGTTACCTTTAAGCCGCTCCCGATATTCCCTGCCATAGCCGGTGCTACCACCATAGTTGACATCCAAGAAAGCAAAGCCGCGACTAGTCCAATATTGAATTTTCAAGCTTAATGTACTGGATGTTGCTGCCGTTGGCCCGCCGTGACTTTTAACTAGCAGGGGTGGTTTTTCCCCAGTGGGTGCTTGGTAATCTTGATTTTGGGGAGGGTAGAAAAAGCCATAGGCGGTGAGGCGCCCTTCTGTAGGAAAAGCGATCGCTTGGGGTTTGGAGAGGTATTCTGGACTAATCTCTAACTCAGTTGACTGTTGCAGTACTGTCATTTCCCCGGTTGCTAAATCTAGCTGCACTACAGCAGTAGGTTCTGTTGCGGAACCAGCGATAAATACAGCTTTACCACGGGTAACCTGAAGCGAAGATATACTAGTAAATGGTGTTTCAATTACCTCTAGTTGTTTTGTCTGGAGGTTGAGACTCCCCAAGTAGGAAATCCCATCCTGACTATAAGTGCAGATCAGGCGATTTTCTGACTCAAAGCCATAAGTAGACATACCAAACACCCATTGGGGAAGTCCAAACTCTGCCGCCATCTTCCACAGTGGTTCAACTTCTCCACCTGGGTTAGATGGTTGCCAACGGTACAGATTCCACCAACCAGTACGATCAGACACAAAGTGTAGTATCCCAGTTGGTGACCATTCTGGCTGAAAAATCGACTCATCAAACCCACCAGCAACTAATTGAGCTTCCTCTAAGCTGCCATCTTCTTGAATCTTGGCAACCCAGAGTTGAGTTCCATCCCAAGGCATATAAGGATGATTCCAGCTCAGCCATGCTAGTTGAGAGTTGTCAGGGCTCAGACAGGGAGAGGAGTAGAAGTCTTTTCCAGACGCTATTACTTGCACATCTGGGGTAATTTCCCCAGCGTTATCATTCTTCTGTAGATTGATACTGACCAAACTGTTAACTGGCTCTTTACTCTCATCAGAATGGTCTTCCCGTACACAAATGAGGTGTCTTCGTAGAGTATCAACTACCCCATCTGCATAGCATTCTTTAGCTTTAGGTGTTAGGGGTTGGGGTTGAGAGCCAAGGGTTTGTTGGTAAAGACGTTGGTCAGCAAAATTAGAGAAGTAGATTGTACCTTTTTTTACAGTAAAAGCACCACCACCATACTCGTGAACCCGGGTACGAGTATTGAAGGGAGCTGGCGTCACTTCAGTTATCTGACCATCCGGTGTTCGTTGTACAATTACATTGCGTCCTGCTTCTGCTGGTCGTCCCTCAATCCAGTAAACATCATCACCATCTAGAACAACACTCCCTAAACCAATTGAGCCAGCAACAATCAGCTCAGAGGTAATGGGGGATTTCCAGGAACCATAAGGGGCAATTTGTTGTTTGGTCATTGGTTGTTGGTTATTGGTTATTTATCATTTTTCAATACCTCAGGAATTATAGCTACTTAGGGAGATCTCTTACACTAAGCTAAAATCGAAAACTTCATCAGTAAGAAAGTTCACCTTCTATGCATGGTATCCGTGAAAGTATTAAAATAGCTATTGACAACTTAATTAACTAACCTTGATTGAATCCTTTGGAGACAAAGCCACAGAAGCCTTATTTCACGGTACAGAAAACAAACTAACTCGCCAAATTCCTAATGATATTGTCAAAACTGCCTTGCGTAAACTGGATTTACTAAATGCAGCTGAACAACTAGATGATTTGCGTTCTCCACCAGGGAATCGCCTACAGGCACTTAAAGGTGATTTAAAGGGATTTTATAGCATTCGCATCAACGACCAATGGCGTATTATCTTTCGTTGGGAATCAGACTTGGTTAAGGATGTAGAAATTATCGATTACCATGACTGAGGAGAAACTAATTAATGTTACCAACTAACAGAATACCTACCCATCCAGGAGAAATTTTAGAGGTAGAATTTCTCCTGCCTCTGAACTTGACTCAGGTAGCACTAGCTGAACATTTAGATATTCCCGTACAAAGAATTAATGAAATTGTGCGAGGCAAAAGAGGGATTACTGCAACTACAGCCTGGTTATTTGCCGGAGCATTTTCCACTTCACCCCAGTTTTGGATGAATCTACAAACCAACTACGATTTAGCAGTGTATCGACCATCTCAGTCCTGTCAGCCTATAGCAAGTTAATTAGGGCTTGCTGAATAAGTGCTGAGCTTTCTCTAATGGCGCGACATGCCTAAAACTGCTTTGTTGGGTTTCGTTCCTCAACCCAACCTACACTAATACTATTCGGACAAGAATATACCATCGCATAAGTTAAGTGCGATCGCACTAATCACAAAGGACGCTTCATGAGAATTGAAATATATTACTTTTACCAGGGTAAGAGGTTGGATTGAAGCTGAGTGATACTAACATATTGAGAGTTATTGCGCATTTCACCATAAACCTCAGCCTAAAATTTAAATGCAGCAAATTATTAACCATGAGTGTCAAAGTTGAATCCTCCACCAAGCAAGTCAATCCACCCTGTTCCCCGAAAGAAATCCTCCCCACCATGTATGATCTACCCAGTGAAGACCCGGAGGAACCAGGTTTGCCCGATCAATTTCATCTGTTGCAGGCACAACTTTGTTCAGCAACCTTTCGACCCCCCCATTATCCCAGCGATCGCATCTTCTCTGCCAGCGACTTGAATTTGTACTACGATCCTCAACATCACAGTTGGTACAAGCGTCCTGATTGGTTTGCTGTTTTGGGAGTATCGCAGTTTTACGAAGAGCGAGAGTTGCGCCTAAGCTACGTCACTTGGCAGGAGGGAGTACGTCCGACTGTTGCGATCGAATTCCTCTCTCCCAGCACCCGCGCTGAAGACTTAGGGGAAACAGAACGTAACCGAAAACCCCCTACAAAATGGGAAGTTTACGAGCAAATTTTAGGTATTCCCTACTACATCATATTTGATCGCCTCACCAATGAATTGCAGGTGTTTCAATTGGCTGGGACTCACTACCGAAAACAGGCATTGACTCAGGAGCGAGTTTGGTTGCCAGGTTTGCAGTTAGGATTGGGACTATGGCGGGGAGAATATCAAGAACGAGAAAGAAAGTGGCTACGTTGGTACGACAGCGACGGTAACTGGATTCTCACTGATGCTGAACGAGAAAGTCAACGCGCTGAACAAGAAAGTCAGCGTGCTGAACGAGAAAGTCAGCGTGCTGAACGGTTGGCTCAGCGTTTGCGACAGGCAGGAATTAACCCTGATGAAATTGAATAGAGTAATGTAGCGGAGAATCAACTCAAAATCTTTGCGGATTTCTGCATATAGTGCGAAACCTAACATCACTATGCAATGACCAATGACTAATGCCTAATGACCACTGAGCGCTTATGCTAAACCTAATCCCTGCTTCACTTGTTCGAGGGAAACTCCACCCTTGTGTTGTAAACTAGTTCTCGACTTCTCCAAAATGGCCAAAAACTCAGGATTTTTGCTCAGACTGATATCCTCCAGTTCATCTTCTGTAACAGATATAAGCACTGCGATAGGTTTACCATGCTGCATGACAACTAGCTGATCTTCTTCCAATTTTTTGATGTAGGCTGCTAGAGAATCCGTTGCATGAGTGAGGTCTAGATGTTTCATAGCTCTAAGTATCGATCGCCAATGCGTACTTGGTTACGCTCTTTCACTCCAATCGCCAGAATTTGAACTATTGGCTCTGGCTCTTCCTCTATATCGTAATACACCCGCAAATTTCCGATCCGCAATTTCCAAGTTGCAATATCATTAGGTCGCATTGGTTGGCGGTTTCGGGTAGGAACGCTGGCTTGGTATAATAGCTGATCTTCGATTCCGTCAATTACTATACGTTGATCGCGAGCAGTTAAAAACTGTAGATGAATTTCAGCTTCTTCCGAGAGAAGAATTTGATAGGGCAAAACCTCTAATCCTTTCAGACACTCAATTTATTGTTTATTCCTTGTCCCAACCTAATTGTTTAATACAATTACGAAATGCTGTATTTGCTGAACCTCGACTTGCACTAATTTTAGTTCCTCCTTTACCATCAGGAACAATAACTGTATCTTTCCAACACTTACCTTTCTTTGACCAATCTATCTCTTCTGCTATTTGCTTAACCATGTTCTTATCGAAGGAGTCATTTTCTTGTGAAATATAATACAAGAGGTTGCCAAGGATTTCTAGTCCCACACTAATTCCCAAAATACAATCCTCCCTAAATTTAGTTGCATCTTTCCAATAAAGTTTGTCTTGTTCAATGATTTTTACTGTTAATTGTGCAACCCTTTGCCAATTTCTATCTTTTTCCTCAATATCTGCTGTTTGAGAATAAGCAAGGAAAAAGTAATTGAGACAATCGCTTAATTTTTTTGATTGTTCTTTTACAAGCTTATCCGTATTAATTTCAGTAAGTTTATTGGTGGGATTTCCTGCCAAGGCACAACTTACTAATTTAGCAATGTAGTTAATCGTATAGATATAGCCTGTCTTAGATCCAGGAGTAGATTTGATTTTTTGAGTTTTATTGCGGAAGATATCTACTTGCTCAACCAATTCTCTTGCTATGGCATCTTTACCAAATCCACTATAAGCAACTAAAAGTGATTGTGGAATTGCAAGAGTTTGAGCCATATCGCAAAAGTCAGTTTGACACTGTTGCAGATCTCCTTCAAGTACCAAGTTGACTGGAAACGTGGCATCAGATATTAAATCACGTTCTATTCCTTCAGATGCAATAAGCTCTTGAATTGCTCTTTTTCGGTGTTGTCCATCTGTAATTTCCAAGGAAGTGCTATTGTAAATAAAAACGACATATAAATCTCCCCAAATATTTTGATATTTAATTTTAGATGGATCTACATTAGCTGTTATGGTTCCTATAATCCATTTATTTCTAGCTTGAGAACGATCAACTATATATTCTTTGATACTTTCAACATGCTTGTCGTTGATTGGACGATTTTTTCCAGAATTTGGGCTATTGCTATCTTCTGTTACACTCCTTGATCTTAAGAGAGTTGTTATCTCTGCGGCGTGAACATTGATTTGAAGCATCAAACGATCACCATGTTGAGAACCTATCGCTAGAAAGGTTTGTCCTTTTCGGTATCCATCCACCATGATGGGTTGAATACTCTGCTGTATAGCTTGAGTTAGTTCTGGAGTAACTAAGGATTGCTCATTCCCTTGACTATCGGGGATTTGAGTCAGATTTGCGGTTTCGGAAAACATGGAGGCGAAATATCTTACTATTATTGTCTTTAAAGAGTTTAGCACATTATTTTCAGAGAGTGCCAGCAGTTAAATATATACAAAAAGAGAATATTTTATTTTATCACATTTTATTTTAGATGTGATAAACTGACAATGCATGAAAGCTTAAAGAGATGGAAATGACCCAGAACACCCTTAAAACCGCTATGACAGCCATGAATCATCCTCACGGCTTGGAGATTTTACAGGCTATCTGTCGTTTAACGCAAAACGAGCCTTCTGCGAACCCCACTCCCTCACTCCCAACTGTAGAGAGTATTGATGTCAATGCAAAATCCATAGAAAGTACATCACCTATCGCAGCTGTTGGAGATTGTTGATAATGCCCACCCTACTGGCTTGGCAAGACTAAAGCACAATTGAAAATATAGAAAAGAAATAGTCTTAGTAGATTAAGTGTGTTTTTTTTGCCGAAAATAAATTCTACAATCTCTGCTGTGCAAGGATTTTAGCCCAAAAATTAATTCTAAATTCTAAATTAAGTTTAATGTCAATTAGAAGCTGCAACCCTTGATTTTCGGTTAAATTTTCCTTCTGTTCCCTATTCTCTGTTCCGTTGACACAACAAAGATTTAAGCTAATCCACATCAGACGTAAATTCTAATAGGATAAGGTTAATGTAGTGACTATAGAGGCGCAACGGTACAAAGGTCGCCATGAAAAAGTTTCTGTTAACGTGTTTATTCATCTTCGGGCTGGGTTTTGCCCTGTTTAACTTTAAAGGTTTAGCCAGCCAAGGAGAGTATCAGTCGATTGTGCTGGACTTTAGGGAAGATATCCCAGCAGCTCAGATACAAGAACAAGTAAAAGCGATCGCGCAACAGTACAACATCAAACTGAAGCTCAATAGCGAATTTTCTACAGCTGACAATATATACATCTTAGAGGGTGACCAGCAATTGCTCAATACCCTGAAAAAGTCAGCACTCTCTAAGGCAACAGAATTTATTGAGCCGAATTATATCTACGGTTTGCCAGAGCCAATCAATGACAATTTGTCAGCTATTTCCTCTGAGCAAAACAACTCTAGGGTCAATCCTTCTCTTAGAGGACCTAATGACCCTTACTATAACAAGCAGTGGAATCTGCACAATATCAATATAGAATCTGCTTGGGACGAAACGAAAGGTAGTGGCATCACCGTTGCAGTAATCGATACTGGTATCACTGCTGTCCCTGATTTGCGGGATACAAAACTTGTCGAAGGCTATGACTTTGTTAATGATAAAGTCGATGCTTCTGATGACCAAGGTCACGGAACCCATGTTGCTGGTACAATTGCTCAATCTACGAACAATGGCTACGGGGTGGCGGGGGTTGCTTACGAAGCTAGCCTCATGCCTTTGAAAGTCTTAGGTGCTAGCGGTGGTGGTACTGTTGCAGATATTGCTGAAGCAATTCACTTTGCTGCTGACAATGGTGCTGATGTCATCAATATGAGTTTGGGTGGTGCTGGTGAGAGCCAGGTAATGGCAGAAGCTATTGACTATGCCTACAACAAAGGTGTAGTTATTGTTGCTGCAGCAGGTAATGCTAACAGTAATAGTGCTTCCTACCCGGCTCGTTATTCTCATGTTATCGGTGTCTCAGCCATAGATGCAGTAGGAGATAAAGCACCTTACTCTAACTTTGGTGCTGGTGTGGATATTTCAGCTCCTGGGGGTAGTGAAGGTGGTAAGATTCTGCAAAATACGATCGATCCCCAAACCGGGGAACCAGTTTTTGCTGGTTTTCAGGGTACTAGCATGGCGGCTCCCCATGTTGCTGGAGTTGCTGCTTTAATCAAAGCCGCTGGTATTACTGAACCAGATGAAGTGTTGGCTGTACTTCAGCAATCTACCCGCACTGTGGAAGAAGACCCTTTAAACCACTTTGGAGCCGGACATCTAGATGCTGCTAATGCTGTCAAGCTAGCTATCGGAGGACAAATTAACTTCCGTGATTTCTTCCGCTGGCTCAGTGAGAATGGTTATCTCAATCTCCGGTTTTGGTTTGATGGTGGTGTAGTCGCCTTAATGCCGAAGATTTTGATGGTGGTGGGTTCTTATCTGCTTGCCTGGTTCTTGCGGAATTATTTGACCTTTGCTTGGGGTTGGTCTCTGACGAGTGGTTTAATTGCTGGTAGCAGTGGTTTGTTCTTCCTCAAAGGTTTTTATATCTTTGATTTACCCCAATGGCCATTCCGAGTCATGGGTAGTTCTATTCCCGAGTTGGGGGGAGCGATTCAAGGCAGTACTGCTTTAAACCCGATCTTTGCCAGTGTGCTGATTCCGTTGGTATTAGTAGTGTTATTTCTAGGACATCCTCAGTTGAAGTGGTTGGCAATTGGCTCTACTCTGGGTGTAGCTAGTTGTTTGGCAGTGAGTGCTTTCTTCTCTCCTAGTTTGATGTGGCTGGGAGATGGTATTGCCGCTCGCTCATTCCTAGTTGTCAATGCCTTGCTTTGCTTAGGGCTTGCCTCTTTAGCTAGTAGAGAACAATAAGCTCAGGACTTACGCCAAGCCTCCATTTGTAGGGTGTGTTAGCGTAGCATAACGCACCTTTGATTCTATCTGTGGTGTCACTGCGTAAGTCCTGAAAGAAATACTATTTATTGGCCTAGCATTCGCCATTATTTTTTGGTATTATTCTTTCACAATGGGTAAACTCAATTTTGCAATCGCTTTTTTCGCCTCAACTACCTTATCAGCGCAGTATAATTTGTAATTGACTTCCCCTGGTTTCAAAGTGCCGTAAACAAAAACTTTGAGAGGGTTTATTTTCATTAGAGCTTGCTACATAGGGCTTGCTGAATAAGTAACAAGTAACAAGTAAAAAGTAACAAGTAAGAAGGAATGAAGCATTTATCCTCGTGGGTGAGCACTTCCATTCCCCAAGGTTACTCAGGGATTTCCCATCAAAGTGCA
>JAAHGL010000274.1 GCA_010692635.1 Symploca sp. SIO2C1
ATAATTGATAATTGATAATTGGTTAATTTGGTCTAAGACCTCTTCATTTATGAAGAAAATAAAAAGAAAATATTTTCCTGATTGTCAATCCTCTTCTTTCAAGGAGAGGTAATTATCTATTATCCATTGTTCATTATCAATTGTTGAATGAGAGGCTTTTGCCCTGGTGATGAGAGGCTGTGGTAAAGTTAAAATATCTTCCATGATTGTAGGCTAAAAAGGAAGAGAGTAAATCTCAATGACGCATTTAAATTGGTTTGTGCTAATCTCCGCATCCCTACATTTCTCAGCCTCAGCACAATTCACAATTTAAATGCACAAAAGCTTATAGGCAGTTTCCAGTGCTGATCTGTGCTTAAAGCCTCTAGAATTATCCGAAACTTTATAGCGGAAGGAGTGGGAGGCTCCGGTACGCTCAAAAACCCCTAATCGATGGAGCATAGGAACTAACCGTCTGACGCTATGGGTATTCACTTTTGTTACTTGTGCAATTTCCTCGAGATTCAGCCACTGAGAGGATTCCTTAACGCCAGCATAAACTCGAATTAAATGGGGAAGTTGGGACTGCACTTTGTTGACATCTTTCATTAAACTTCCTTGAAATTTAATAAATTTTAAGGACGAGTTTAACGAGTAGTTGTGAAAAAAATGTGAAAATATAAGGACAAAAGATTAAAAATCTTACCCTACAAGGTTTCTTCCCTCCTGACTTGAAAGTAGGGAGGAGGGAGTAGGGAGTAGGGAGCAGGCAAGAGTCTACTTTCATCACCTGGTGTTGAAAAAAATTTTTCATTTCGACTGCCTTCTGCCTTCTGCCTCCTGCCTTCTGCCTTCTGCCTCCTGCCTTCTGCCTCCTGCCTTCTGCCTTCTGCCTTCTGCCTTCTGCCTCCTGCCTCCTGCCTCCTGCCTTCTCGCTACGAGATCAGAAACAGCACAATTAAGGAGATTGCGATCGCTAACATCAAACTACCTAAAATGATATCCCCTAGGCGATACTGATAGGGAGTTGCGTTCGTAGATTCTACTTCATCTCCCTTATCTTCCCATCTCCCTATCTCCGCATCTGGTGCGTCTCGCGTCTCCGCGTCTCCATTAATCTCCCTATCTACTACATTTGCTTGCAACTCTGTATGAGGGTTTTCAGAAGTTACATCCTGCATCGACTCTAGCCATTTTGCTACCCGTTGAGCTTCTGATAACTCCGGATTCAGTTTAGTGAAGGCTTCTCCCCACAGAGCAACCGCTTTGTGTTTATTACCCTGTTGTACATAGAGAATACCCATATTGACTAAAGTTTGACCTTCTTTATTAAGATCGCCTAGTTTTATGAAGCTGCCTAGGCTCTGTTCGTAACAATCCCTAGCTTTAAGCCAATCTCCTTGCTGGGAATAGATATTAGCTAGATTGCCCAGAGTCATCGCTTCTGCATGAGAGTCTTCCAACTCTCTGAAAAGACTTAGACTCTGCCCATAGCGCTCGATTGTTTTCCCCCAATCCCCTTGCCTAAAATAGACTTTACCCAGGTTAGTTAAGGTTTGAGCTTCTTCTTGGGTATTACCTAGCTCGCGGGTTGCTTCCAAAGCCCACAATTGAGTCCGTTCCCAGTCAGCCAAGTAGGCACGGGTCTCAAAAAAGTTAACTAAGCTCTTGGCAAAGGGAACTACTATATCCCATGCCTGAGCTTGGTAAGCCCATTCTAAAGAAGCTAACAAGTTGCTCCGCTCAGTCTCAAACCAGTTTAAGGCTGCTGCCAGCAAGTTTGGCTCAATAGCTTCTAGAGATTGGTTTTTGTCTTTAACTAATACTTGAGCCAATGCTTGACAAGTTTGGTGGTTCAAGGCTTTCGTGAAATTCTCTGAATTCTCAAGATACCAGCGTGCCACCCTCAAACGAGCTGCTTGCCGTTCCTCTACTAGCTCCTCTTGAGCCAATTGCCCTCGGGCAAAAGAGCGTACCAAATCGTGGAAACAGTAGCGCTCCTCCTCAACAGGCTCCAACAGTTGCCTATCAACTAGATACTGCATCGATTCCTTGGCGACAGCTAACTCAACATCTAACAAGGAAACAGCTAAAGGGAGCGTAAAGTTAGGTCCGGTTAACAATCCCAGTAAGCGAAACAGGCGAGCAGCAGTTGTATCGAGCTCCTGATAGCTGAGGAAAAGGCTAGCTCGTACATCCAAATCGCTCAGGTACAGTTGTGCTAGTCGTTGCTGCTCATCAGCAAGTTGATGTGTGTATTCTGCTAATTCCCAGTTTGGTTGATTTCCTAGAGTATTACCGGTGATACAGATAGCTAGGGGTAGTCCATTGCAAAGATTGATCAAGTTTTTGCTTGCTTCCAATTCAGCCTGAGAGCGTTCTACTCCTATAAGATGCTGTAGCAAAGCCAAGGCATCCGGTTCCGTCATCACTTCTAAGTCAACGACAGTAGCTTCCTCTAGATTCTCAAACTGTTTGCGCGTTGTAACTAGGACTCCACAAGTGGAACTATTTGGTAGCAAAGGACGTATCTGAGCCTCATCCCGAGCATTATCGAGCAGTACCAAAGCTCGTTTATCTGAAAGCAAGGAACGGTAGAGTTCAGTTCTCTCTTTGAGAGTTTCAGGTATCAAATCGTCTTCGATACCCAAGACTCGCAAAAAACTAGCTAACACTACCAATGGCTCCTGGCTCTGGCTCTCGTTTCCCCTCAGATTGATGTATAGTTGGGCATCTGGAAAATACGACTGCAGTTGATGGGCGATGTGGATAGCAAGAGTTGATTTGCCTACTCCTGCTATACCAGTCAATGTACAGAGCTTAACAAGGCTCTCGCCTTGTAAGGCAGAAGGCAGGAGGCAGGAGGCAGAAGGAAAGAATCCTTCATCCTTCTTCAAAGTGGGGTCTTTTTCTTGAAGCGTTAGTGTTGACTGTTGCAAACAAGCTTTCACCTGCTCTAATTCTGCTTGGCGACCTATGAAGTTGGCAATATCAGAAGGGAGCTGATGTATGGATGTAGGCTGAACCAAGGCACTTTCAAACAGCTGCATGACTTTTTTATTATCACCAGCCACCACACCTTCTACTAAATCGTGAAAAATTAGTTTGTACTTTGGTCTATCTTCAGCCATAGATTGCTCCGTTGGCTCGTTGCTTCCACATAAAACTAATAGCTATATAACTTCAGGCATTACCAGGAATCAAAAGCTCCATTGAAGTCATGAGAGTACTAAGTACAGAAGTTCTAAGATTAGGATTAACTGTCACAATGGGAGGGCGATTACTCTCACTTACATAACCTAACTGGAGCGTAATTTCTTCTGAAGACAAGGCTCCTGAACAATCCATATGGGTTAAACCAATAATCATCGGTATTTCTACTCGCTGTTCCATAAACGAGAGAATTGAGCGAGCATAGGGGAAATCATTAGGTCGATGAGCTGCTACCAACAGGATATAAGTCTGAGCATCTTGAATCAAAATATCCCACATGAAATCAAAGCGGGATTGACCTGGAGTGCCGTAGATATGTAAATCGATATCAGGACCAAATGTTACTTTACCAAAGTCGAAAGCAACAGTGGTTTCTTCTTTATCTATGGATATTTCATCAGTAACAGTTCGTTCTATTTGTACGACTTCAATTTCACTGGCAGTTCGCACAAAGGTAGACTTTCCCGCTCCAACAGTCCCTGTTACTACTAAACGCATATTTTTCATTATATTTTGCTCCGCAAAAATATTTGTTATTGGTTGTTTGTCTAAGCGTTAGTGTAGAGATTAAAGGTAGATAGTGAAATAAACAAATAACCAACAACAAATCACCAATAACGACGAACATCACTAGTGCCAGTGACAAAGCCTTGTAATATCTGTCCAAGTTTTTCAGAATTGATTGCCATCCTTCTCCTCCTTATTTAATTAAAATTAATATTTATCTTGATCACAAATAAATTAGATATTTAGCTATTTTAAAACTCTCGTGATAAAGATCTTGTAGATAATTGATACGAACTTTTTTTCTGATACTGAGCTGTTTGAATGACTGATTTGCCCGTTGCCAATTGCTCAAAATTACATTGAGAAAGCATCAGAGCCATCGAGGCCATGACAGCTTCAATTACTGAATGTTTATCCCTAGGATTTACTCGCACAAATAGGGGTTGTTGTAACCTATTGATATAGCCCAGATTTAACATGATTTCCTCTGGAGCCTTTGCTTCTGGATAATCCATATGGGTTATACCAATAACCATTGGGATTTTGACTCGCTGATTCATAAACGTAATAATCTGACGAGCTTGGCGGAAATCATTGGGGCGGTGGGCTGCTACTAGCACAATATAAGTGTGAGCTTTTTGGATCAAAAAATCCCACATAAAGCTAAAGCGAGATTGACCTGGAGTGCCATAAATTTGTATATCCATCGCAGAACCAAATGAAATGCGACCATAGTCGAAAGCAACGGTAGTTTTTCTCTTAAGCTGGGCTGTTTCATCGGTAGCAGTGCGTTCTGTACTGATAGCTTCAATTTGACTAATTGTCTGCACAAAGGTAGACTTTCCAGCTCCTGGAGTGCCAGCTACAACTAAACGCATGGTTTTCATTTAATTCTGCTCCGAAAGATTACCTAAAATTCATCCAACCAAATTAAATCACTAACCAGTCAATTTTACATGGAGGTTTAAAACCTCCATGTAAAACCTAGTATCTATAGAGATGGAGAGCTCTTACTCCTAATGCTAATGACTAAAAAAATGTTAACTATCAACCGTTAACTATTCACTGTTGAGATCATGCACCAATACTGAAATCTGGCAGAACCTTTGTCTATACTTAACCTAATTAAATGATGGTCGATCCTGCATCAAACTTGAGCCATAAAACCTGTTAAGAGGTATAGTATTTCTCAGCCAAGTTCACCTTAAATTCACTCTGATGACCAGATAATTACTAATTCATAGTTCCTCGATCAACCTACAATAGTTGTCATTAATCTGCAACCCACATCTCTTGCTTGATGATCAAGGATCACAAATTTGTTCAAGGAACAAGTTTGTTTTACGATTAATGATCCTTTGAAAGACTCTGCTACTACTATAATTTTTGCAGACAAGTAGCTAGGCTTAACTAAGCCAAGGCAGGTTTTAGTTCTACCAGAGTACGTTTAATTTCCAACATCAGCACTCCCTGCTTTGCTGCTTTACCAGCTAGTACTAGAAAAACTGCATCCTCACCACAACTAGTCAAAATGCTAAAGCCTTCATTACCCTCAACATAGATGCGATCAATTGCACCCCTAACCAGTTCCTTTCCAATACGCTCCCCTAAAGAAAGCATAGCAGCAGACATAGCTGATACCCGTTCGTCGTCCATACCACCAGGCAAGCTAGAGGCTAGAGGTAAACCATCAGGAGTAACCATTGCTGCTCCCTGAACATCACTAGTGCCAGTGACGAAGTTTTGTAGTATCTGTCCAAGTTTTTCAGAATTAATTGCCATTGTTGTGTTCCTACTTATTCCTACTTAAATTTCAGTTAGTGGGATCTGGTTCAGTTGTATATATTAAAGCTAGCCAACTGAGATTTACATAGTATTTGCGCCAGTTTTGATCAAACGTCTGAAAAGACCTTCAGTCCAACCAGTTTCTCGGAGAACAGCAGCTGAACTAACTTCTACGTAAGCTTGCTCAATGAAAGCTAAATCAATCATGCAAATTCTGCTTAAAGCATCAAGCAATTCTAGAGGTTTGCCATCTACTTTTAGTTGCTTGCGAGCTTCATTAATTACGGTTGCCATTGCTGGCACAACGTGTTGAGGTCCAATGCCAATTTGTACATGTACTAAACCAATACGCCAACGACGATCAGCATAGGAATCACCCCATTCATCCATCCCATTGAACATTTCGGCAAACCATTGAACAAAGGTTTCCCGTAGGCGATGCATACGTCCTTCTTTTTCATTCAAAATATCGCTCATTTCTGGATCACGACCCAAGTAAGCATAAAAATGATCTGCCATTTCTGGAGCAATTTCTTTACCCCAATCGAGATTAGATTTTAGAATTTCTTTGTCTTCTGGGGTAAAAGCAACACGCTTTTCCATTGTAGTCATAAAATCATGAGGATTTAAGGACATACATCTCCTTTTTGTATCAAAAAACAATCAACTTCATCTCATTTCTAACAATTTAATATTCTACTGTCTAGTTTTTTTTGATATTTTGTTTAAATTTAATAAAAATATTTTTTTGTTTTTAGAGTAATTTTGTTTTTTTTTAAAAGAGAAATTAAGATTGTCGAATTGATTCAAAATTGTATTAATTGTAACAATTTAAAGTATGTATTTTTATCCTAAAATCCTCTTCTATACCTCTTAAGAAATACTCCTTTGGATTTAGGGAGCAGAGATGTTTCTTCCCTTCATAGCGTGGAACTGGCAAGATGCCAGTTGCTCTGAAGAAACAAAAGGAGTCTCAGTGGGTTGGGCAAAGCATTTAGACAAGGTAAACGCATTTAAATTTGTATCAAAGGTTACAGAGATAAAAACAACAATAGTATTAAAAATCCATAATTGACTTGTTTATTCTCAACCAATACTTAAATTGTCGCCCAAATGCTTGGCCCCTACTGCCTCTTAAAACTGTTTTATCTTTTCAATAATTATTCAGTTCTATCCGGATGTTTTGTCAATGTATTGTTTTTTTATTCGGAGCGGGAGCAAAGCCAGATTGAATAAGGCTTTCCACGATTATGATCGCAAAATTTGTCAGAAAGGTGGAAGATATAGGCTCTCAAGTGAGGGTTTGAGAGATCAGGAGATGATGAGGTGAAATTTATGCTTAGCAGGGGGTGAGGAAAAAAGGTTGGGGAGCTGGGGGAGCTGGGGTAGCTGAGGGAGCTGAGGGAGCTGAGGGAGAAGAGAGAACTTATAATTTTTGGATACTTAGCTAGGAAATCCCACCCAAAATTTCGTTCACCCCTTAGCAGGAATGGGTAATAATTGCCACAGTAATAGATTTATTTTTTATGCTTTTGTGACTGATGCTCCTCAAACAGAGGCTTAACTCCCCCAGCAACCTCTTCTAACGCGGAGAGTCGCTGCTCTATTTCTTCCAACCTCTGTTGAGAAGATGACATTCCTAGGTAGCTTCTTAGAGCCGCAATCACTATATCTGACTTAGACTGCCCAGTTTGTTTCATCCGAGCTGCGATCGCTTCATTCAGCTCAGGAGATATTCTGACACCAAGGAATGGGTTAGCCATAGTATCAGTTCCATAATTGTTCTAGAGATGATAACAGTAGAAGATAACAATTAGATGATAACAGTAGGTAGTCAGGACAAAATCAACTGTGACAATTAATTAATTAATGCTAAAGTCACAACTCACTATGTTGTCACAAATGGTTGCTCAATCCCACACATACCAAGCTGTTCGGTATGTAGACGAGGAGATACTTCAATTCTCTCAAAGGGAACAGGGGACAAGGAAAAAATCGGGAATACCCAATTTAAATGCACATCAGTTCATCTCTAACTTGAGGTGGAAACTTCTTAAACTATGGTTGTCAGTTCGAGCTAGAGTCTTAAAAAAAGGAAAATAAACGTTATCATTATGATAACAAAGATCAATTAAAAGTAAATATATCGTGTGGTTGTAATCAATGACTGACAATGGTTTCCGACTCTTGACCCGAAAAAGTAGTTGCTCATTTACCCTAGTATTCTTGCGCACAAATCAAAATGGGTTTTCTAGGAGCAAGATGGTATACCTGTATATCTGAATCTGCTGCGATCGTCCACCAGCTCAAGTCAACAAATGCTGATTGACCATTTTATTTACATAAATTCAGTAAGGAGTATTGATTAAACGTGGAAAACCACACAGAAAAAATCCTGGTGGTAGACGACGAAGCCGCCCTCCGGCGTATTCTGGAAACTCGCCTTTCGATGATTGGTTACAATGTAGTCACTGCTGCTGATGGTGAAGAGGCACTTCTACTGTTCTCTGAGGAAGCACCTGATTTGATAGTCTTAGACATAATGATGCCTAAGTATGATGGCTATTATGTATGTAAAGAAATAAGAAAAAAATCTGATGTGCCCATCATTATGCTAACTGCCTTGGGAGATGTCGCTGATCGAATCGCTGGTTTGGAACTCGGAGCAGATGATTATCTCGTAAAACCCTTTTCACCCAAAGAGTTAGAGGCTAGAATTGCTTCTATTTTGCGTCGGTTCAAATCTACCATCACTTCAGATTTTATCAGTTCTGGAGAGATTCAAGTCGGTGCACTGCACATCAATACTAACAAACGACGAGTTGCTCGAGGCAATGAGCAAATTCGGTTAACGGGCATAGAATTTGATTTGCTGCAACTGTTAGTTAATCACTCAGGCAAACCAGTTTCCCGTGCTGATATTTTGAAAGCAGTTTGGGGGATAACCCCCATCTGTCATAGTGATTTGCGGATTGTTGACGTTCACATCTCTCGCCTACGAGCCAAAATTGAACAGAACCCTAAGCAACCAGAATTTATTATCACTGCTCGTGGAACAGGCTACTTATTTCAGCGTATGGCTGAACTCGTAGAACCAGCAAGAGCTTGAAATTTAATTTTGTTTAGGGTATAGCCGCTTTGTGCTAATGGCTAGTAGCTAGTTATTAGCACAAAGCGGCTCCTAATGTAAGAAGGCATCAGGCAGGAGGCATTCAGCTATTATGCATTTAAATGGTGAATTAATCTGGTTTAAATGACAATCCAGACTACTACACTCAGAAGAAAACTTTACCTCAACTCAAGAAAGATAGACCTTGGTACTCTGACATTTACTCTCAAGTTCTACAAGATGTTGTCAAGCGAGTTAAGGTATCATTTGACC
>JAAHGL010000275.1 GCA_010692635.1 Symploca sp. SIO2C1
TCCCTGGTCATGCTCGTGTGTTGGGAGATATGGTTAAGGATGGTTATCCTTAACCATATCTCCCAACACACGAGCATGACCAGGGGCATAGGGTAAGGGGGTAAAGGTATCCCAGTCTGGTATCAAGCGTACCTCTCCCACCGGACCTATACCACTACCCGGTGCTGGAGCATCATACATTACAGGAATCGCCTGCTGAGCAGCAGAAATGCCAACACCATGTTTGAGGTAATCTGATAAAGTAGCCCGGTGCAATGCCTTAGTGCGAATAATATTAGCATTGTCACACCACAGGATGCGTACAAAGCGAATACCAATATTATTGAGTTTTTCTAAAATTTTATTGTTCATTTTATTGGCAACCTACCTGACTTGAACTTTACCTCATTATCTCCTGATAAAAGCTTAATTTAAATCCAGAAAATATTGGAGTGTTTTGGCTCTAATATCCAGATTTAATATAGGGAACTAGCTGATCCCAAATGTGAGGAAATTGCTGGCGGAAGTCCTCATCTTTACCAAGTTTCATGTCCCGGAAATCGAAGCCTGGTGCAACACCTTCCCCCAAGAGTCCAAATTCACCTTCTTCTAATACTGCTGCTTTCCAATAGCCACCGGGAACAAGAAGTTGGGGCACTTCTCCCTTAGTTAGATCTAGACCAAGTTTACACTTTTGCAATGTTCCATCTGGAGGAATGAGAAAATAGGTTACAGGAGAACCCAGATGAAAGTAGTGCATAATATCGGACTTGTTAATATGAAAGTAATCAATTGGGCTGTCATCTGTAAGAAGATAATATATCGAAGTCATTGCTGACCGTTGCTGCCCCACTCGATCGGTTTCAATCATCATGCCAGAACGATAAATCTCAGAGTAGTAACCTCCCTCAGGGTGGCTTTGCAAAGAGAGTTGTTGGATTAGATCATTCTTGTGCATAGTCAATCAGGTTCTCAGTGCCTATACCAGAGTTTATCAGAAGGACATGCTTAAGCCTTCCCTAAGGAAGTAGAGACTGGTATGATTACTGAGATTTTATTAGGGAATTTAGTAGAAATGACTCCAGAAGAGTTTTTGTCATCTAGTGTTTGGGTTGCCAGGATAAAGACTTACTTCAAGCTCATGGATGTCAACGGAGATGGGTTTTTGTCCCTCTCAGACTACGAAGCGATCGCAGATAGGTTGGTCGAACTTCAAGGTAACTCCTCGAACTATGAAGAAATCATGACACTCTTTCGCGACCTATTCCAGAACATGATTGCTGGAGGGGCTTCGGTTGATGCCAACACCATGATTCGCGAAGAAGAGTTAGTAGCCAATGCCGCGAAGGCAGTCTCAGTACTCCAATCAGCACCGGCAGTAGGTACGCGAAAGAACGAAGTTTTCTTTGATATCATTGACACCAATAAGTCCGGAGAGATCTCCCGTGAAGAATACCGGAAGTATTTGGCAATATACTCTGGAGGAGACCAGCCCGAACGCGCTGACAAGGCTTTCGATAGTATTGACGCTGATGGCAACGGTTCGATCACCCGCACGGAGTTCATCGAAGGTCATATGGGATACTGGTTTACACACCCCAGTAACCAAAGCCACACTCCGCTTCCCTATGGACCTTTGGTCGAGGCTTAACTCATTCCTTGGAAGCCCCTGACAGGCGGCTTACTAACTGCTATGAAGGTCAGAAACCAGAAACCTTTTCAAATCCTATTCCCAATGGTGACAAGTTAAACGGTAGTGCATTTTGTCAACTCCCATATATGGCGCTTGAAGGCTCAAAAAACACTATATATGGAAATACTCAAGAGGTTAGAAAAATTGTATTCTTCTTCCTCAGCTTCCTCAGCTCCCCCAGCTCCCTCAGCTTCCCCAGCACCCTTGACAACGACACTTTTACCTTAACTTGTCACCAATGCCTATTCCCTTCTGCCTTCTCCCCTGGAGCCTCCTGCCTTGTTTCTTGAAAGCGCCCCACGGGCGGCACGCCACCCCTTATGAAGGTCAGAAACAAGCCAAATCCTCTTCCCTCCTGCCTCCTGCCCTGGAGCCTCCTGCCTTGTTTCTTCAGAGACACTAACAATTAAGGTTAACTGAATACATGAAACCACTTCATCTTATAGAGCACCCTGAAGGAGGAAGATTCCAGGAGGTATTCCGCTCTAACATCTTAGTACACACTGCCAATTCTGATGATTCTAGCGTGAGGTCTGCCCTCACCCATATCTACTTCTCCCTAAATCCAGATCAGAAGAGTCGGTTCCATCGGGTTAACGGCGATGAAGTTTGGAATTTGTATCAAGGCATGGGTCTCCACCTCTACCTCTGGGATGGCACTGATTCACCGCCACAATGTATTACCTTGTCCGCGGAAGAAAACCAGTTCTGCTATGTTGTACCTTCAGGGGTTTGGCAGGCAGCAAAGCCTATTCAAGATACTGTTTTAGTTGGTTGTTCTGTTGCACCTGGTTTTGAATTCACAGGTTTTGAACTGATCGATAGTACTTCTGCTGAAGCACAACTCCTTTTGTCTATTGCACCATACTTGCGCCAGCTAATGATTTCCTAACTAGTTAGATATTAGCTGTTGGGCTAGTTTTTTATAGCCTGATTATCTATTTAAGCTAAGCAAGATTTTTAGTAAAAAAAGGAACAATTGGATTACAAAAAATTTCGGAACAAATCCAGGGAACATCGTTTGTGGAAATTTCCTTCAAGGATACCTAACGAGAGAATCAGGGTTTGACCCCCATTTTTCGGAGTCTGACAGAAGAGGGATAGCTTGATTGTTTGAGTGATCGCGGATTGGGCAATTACCAATTCTCATCTACAACAATTCCTGCGGATCAATTCCGCGATCACGCAGTAAGGAAGCCAGTCGTTCAGCTCGCTGTCTTTCCAACAAATATAGTCTCTCTACTTCTGTCGCTCGCTCATTTCCTGTCAATAGCAAGTTTCCCTCGCGATCGCACCAACGTAGCCAATTGTAATTGATACCCTCAAACTCTCCTTGCCACAAGGTCAGTCCCAAACCAACCTGCTCCATCCAACTATTCTCTAGCTCAGTATAGATACCTTCCCGCAAGCCGTAAACTCGTAGTAGTGACTCTCCTAGTTTTTGGAGTGGCTCAAACACCACATAGTAAGCTACCCCAGCACGAGCATAGTCCTTAAGTTTAGAGCCTAACTCCTCCCCTTTTTTGTTAGAAACAATCTCAATGGCTACCTCTGGGAGTTTACCTAATTCCCAGGCAAAATAGGAGCGATTTTTCTTTTGGCTCCAGTCTTCAGGAACTGCTACCTCCAGAGACAGCATTACATCTGGCACTAAAGGTGCTTGCTTAATGGCATAAAACAGTCCTACATTAGCTGCAGCAAGGAAGGGAATCTCCAACTTTAGAGAGCTGTAGAGACACTCAACCAAAAATCGCTGTAGCTTCTCTTGAATAAAGTTATCCACAGGAGTATCGTCTTCAGTCACCAAATGGTTAATCTCAGGAGATTCTATCTGAAGTTGTTCCTCTTGGGGGATAAGTTCTCGCTCAGCTGTAACTGATTCTGTTTGGGAGAGGGACATGATTTGCTTTGAGCAAAGGCAGGTTGCTCATACTATAGCGCTTTCATCTTGGATATAGAGGGGCAAGATTATCATTGTTCATTGCGAGCAGTAGTTTATAAAGATTTAATCTAGAATATATAAGATAAAGAAATGTTAAACAAACGTTGAGTCCTCGATCTCTAAAGACAAAACTTAAACTAACATCATCATTATCATTTGAGGCTAATTCGGTGCAGTCCCCAACTATCTCTAATACCACCACAACCTCCAAAGCAACAGCACTACCGAAAACTACTAGTCGCCAGACAGGTGCGTTTGCTCTGATTGACTCTCTCAAGTGTCATGGTGTAGAGCATATCTTCGGCTATCCTGGTGGAGCAATTCTACCTATTTACGACGAACTCTATAAGTGGGAAGCCAGAGGTGAAATACAGCACATTCTGGTGCGACACGAGCAAGGAGCCTCTCATGCAGCAGATGGTTACGCCCGTGCTACTGGTAAAGTGGGTGTCTGTTTTGCTACTTCTGGTCCTGGTGCCACTAATTTGGTTACCGGTATTGCTACTGCTCATATGGATTCGATTCCTTTAGTAGTAGTAACGGGTCAAGTAACTCGTGCTGCAATTGGCTCTGATGCCTTTCAGGAAACTGATATCTATGGTATTACCCTACCGGTTGTCAAGCATTCTTATGTAGTGCGCGATCCCAGGGATATGGCACGGATTGTTGCCGAAGCTTTTGATATCGCTAGTACAGGACGTCCTGGTCCGGTGTTGATTGATGTTCCTAAGGATGTAGGTCTAGAGGAATTTGACTATACACCGATAGAACCTACTACAGCCAAGTTAAGAGGTTATCGTCCTACCGTCAAAGGCAATCCCCGCCAAATTAACCAGGCGCTCAATCTTATGCGTTTAGCCCAACGACCCCTACTATATGTAGGTGGCGGTGCGATCGCTTCCAGTGCTCATGCTGAGCTGCAACAACTAGCAGAAATCTTCCAAATTCCAGTTACCACAACCTTGATGGGTAAAGGTTCTTTTGATGAATCCCATCCTTTATCTGTGGGCATGTTGGGGATGCATGGTACTGCCTACGCCAACTTTGCTGTAAGTGAGTGTGACTTGCTGATTGCTGTAGGTACCCGTTTTGATGACCGGGTAACAGGCAAACTTGATCAGTTTGCTTGCCATGCTCAAGTGATCCACATCGATATTGATCCTGCTGAGGTTGGAAAAAATCGAGCACCGCAAGTGCCAATTGTTGGAGATGTGCGGTTAGTGCTGACTAATTTATTGCGCCGCCATGAAGAATTAGGTATTTCACCGAAAGCAGATCAAACACGAGAGTGGTTATTACGCATTAAACGTTGGCGTTTGGAATACCCATTACAGGTACCTCAATATCCCGATAGTATCTCTCCTCAAGAAGTAATTGTGGAGTTGGGACGTCAGGCACCCGATGCTTACTACACTACCGATGTCGGTCAACATCAAATGTGGGCAGCACAATTCCTCAAAAACGGACCCCGTCAGTGGATTACTAGTGGTGGTTTAGGCACCATGGGATATGGTGTACCCGCAGCCATGGGTGTGAAAATCGCATTGCCAGACAAACAAGTCATCTGTGTTGCTGGTGATGCCAGTGTCCAGATGAATATTCAGGAACTGGGTACTTTGGCACAGTACGGTATCAATGTGAAAACCGTAATTATTAACAACGGCTGGCAAGGGATGGTGCGTCAGTGGCAACAGGCATTTTTTGGAGAGCGCTACTCTTCATCCAATATGGAAGTCGGGATGCCAGATTTTGTCAAACTGGCTGAGGCTTATGGTGTTAAAGGTATACTTGTCAAGAGTCGGGATGAATTAAAAAATGCGATCGCCCAAATCCTTGCCCATGATGGTCCTGTATTGGCAGATATACGGGTAACCAAGGACGAAAACTGTTATCCCATGGTGGCTCCTGGCAAGAGTAATGCTCAGATGATCGGTTTACCGGAGCGCAAGCAACCAGAACCAAGCACAGAATCGATCTATTGCAGTAACTGTGGTGCTCGCAATCTTCCTAGTAACAACTTTTGTCCTGAATGTGGAACAAAGCTGTAATCAGCGAAAGCGGCGGGAAGTCCATACTCAAAAAAGCTCTCTCACACCTTTTTTCACCTCACCCCTATTATTGTGTCAACTCGATTAAGTTGGGTAATGGCACAGATTCTCTCCTGATAGGCAAAGGTTTAGGTTGTGAAAGTTGCTCAGTATTGATAGATTCTGTGATCTCCAAAGCTTGAGATAAAATCTCTGAGGCCTTACTTTGTTGTCCTGCCTCAACTAAATGGGTAGCTATCTGAGTGAGGGCCTCAGCTCGGTTTTGGACAGATTCTATACTTTGGGCAAGCGGCAGAGCTTGGTCAAATTTTCCGGCTTGTGCCAGTTTGATCGCAATGTCCCGTAAAGCCTTATCTTTTCTAGGTCTATACTCAATAATCTGAGCATTTTGTAAGGCTAGTTCATATTGTTCGGCATCAAGTAAATAACCAACAACCTTGTACAATATCTCCGCTTGATCGCAATAATCATTGACATTTTGGGCAAGTTGGATTGCTTGGTTGTGTTGTCCTGTTTTGATATAGTGTTCAGCGCTCTTAGACCAAACTCTGAATTGACTAAATTTGTTCAATCCTTGGGCAATTTCTAGAGCCTGAGATAGTTGTCCTATTTGAGCTAACTTGATTGCTATCTCAACTAGGGTATTGACTTTCTCATCTTCTGGTTTTTGAGTATTGGCTACCTGTAAAGCTTGGGACAGTTGTCCAGCTTCAGTTAACTTAACAGCTATTGACGTTAGTAGAGTTGTTTGCCGATAGTCTGTTTTGAAATTTTGGACAAGAGGTAGAGCTTGCAAGAGGATGGGAGTAGCGAGTTCTGGTTCTCTGGATTCTATATATAGCTGAGCTATCCCAATGAGTGTATCAACTTTGATAGATTCATCTTTAATAGCTGGGACAAGAGGTAGAGCTTGGGAGAGGATGGGAGTAGCGACTTCTGGTTCTCCTGCTTCTACGTACAGTTGAGCAATCTCTATGAGTGTATCAACTTTGGCATATTCATCTTTAATAGCTTGGGCACTTTGGAGAGCTTGGTCAGATTGACCTATTGATGCATACTGAAGGGCAATCTGACTCAAAAGACCAACTTTTGAGGAAAAGTTACTGCTTCTATACATTCTCCTAGTAGGAATAACCAACCGCCGCAGAGGATGACGCGCAAGGAAAGTGGGTTTTATCAGGCAAAACCGAGGGGGAGGATTAAGAATCAGAGGAGGTACAGGAGCAGGAACTATTGGCTCTGTTGATTCGGTAAGTTGATTAGCTATTTGGCGAGTAATTTCTGTTTTCTCGAAGCCATCTCCCTGAGCAGAAGGAGAGAATTCAGGAAGATTAATAGTCGCACCTATAAGTACCCGGGGAGTAAGTACAATACTCAGGCAGGTAATTAATGTCGTAAAGCCAATTTTTGGATAACTCATTACATATCTTACGGGGTGACAAGCCACTTAAAAAGTATGCAGGGTGTGGGGTCTATTAGTAGCCTAGAGCGTTGATTTGTGAAACCGGGTTTCCTAGCGAAAAAATCCTGATATGAAAGTTGTTGTTCTCACGAGAAACCTGGTTTCTCAGAATATAGGCGATCGCAGCACTCGCGTTAAACTGGTTGCTGTGTACTAGTAACTTCTTCCTTCCCTTCATCTGATAGAGGTGGACGGAAAGATAAATATAAGAGTGGTCCTAGCAATGGTACTAATGCTACTGCCCAAAACCAAGGAGAATTTTTCATACCTCGCCGTGCCATATCATCTCTTAGTAAGACTGGAAATAAGAGGCACAATAGGCAAAAATCTAGGCTCATCACATGAATAAAACGACTGGTTTGCCACTGGCTAATAAAGTCTCCCCAATCGCCGTTTAACCCATAACTTAAAAGAACAATTGCTCCCAAAGTTATGGCAATACCAAACCAGCGAGCATCTAAAAACTTGAGTAATACTCCTTTAGAACCAGTAAATTCTTGATTTGATTCTCTTAATGCTAAATACGGTAAGATAGCGAATGCTCCCACACCAAAAGAGGCCATTGCAAAAGCCCAAGCGGGAAGCTTTTGCTCTCTACCATCAATGATCATTAAGCAGCTATAAATTATCGGCCAGACACCCATAATATTGAAGAGACCAACAACCAAAGGGTTGATGTCTTGCCATTCTCCAGAGGAAAGTTGGGCAATTAATTCTGCGGTGTCGGGCTGATCCGGAGGGGCAAAGATGAAAGCATAAGTAATAAAGCCGACCCAAAGCAACCCAAATCCAATTTTTCTGATCATTAGAAGTACAAATTCATAATAACGCCAGAAAGATTATCTTAAATGATTAGAACAGGAAGTGGAAGATTCTCTCTTTGTTTAGGGACTCATCTTGAAATGAGTTTGTAAGTCCCTAAGAGGCTGTTTGAAAAGTTGGAACAGGTATAATTTGTCATTCTGAGTGGAGCAAAGCGGAACGAAGAATCTAGGCTTTGAGCGATTACTTAGAAATGCTTCACTACGCTATCGCGGAAGCCAGACTGCCCTTTCAATTCCTTAACTTCATTTTCCAGCTGCTCAATCCGTTGCAATAACTGCTGAGTAATGGCTTCAGGATTAGGAGTATTACCCTTTTTTAAGGGCGCAGAATGATTATTTGACCGACAAATATTGCGAGCTGGTATTCCAACAGCAGTACAATGGGCAGGCACATTCTGCAATACAATGCTACCAGCCCCAATCCGGGCAAAATCACCAATTTGGATATTGCCGAGCACTTTTGCCCCAGCTCCCACCACAACATTTCTGCCTAGAGTAGGGTGGCGTTTGCCAGTTTCTTTACCAGTGCCCCCTAGAGTAACGCCCTGGTAAATTAGGGCATAGTCGCCGATAATCGCAGTTTCGCCAATGACGACCCCCATGCCATGATCAATTACAGAATTTAGCGCAAAGCCAACGCTTTTTAAAGGTGGGATGTAGCGCAAGGCACTTTTAAGTGCAGTTTAAAAAATGTACTCCCGATAGTTAGAAGTGCTGTATAATCTACTAGGAGGTGATGAGAATGACCTTTACACTCACCTATGAATTTAAACTCAAACCTACTGCTCACCAAAAAGAAATATTTCAACAGTGGTTAGAAACCAACCGCCAAGTATATAACTATGCTTT
>JAAHGL010000276.1 GCA_010692635.1 Symploca sp. SIO2C1
GTAAAGGTGCTACTCTGAGCAGTAATAGTATTGTTGATAGTATAAGTACCGACCCGACCGTAATCACCGTTACTCTTAACATGCAGGTAATAGGTCCCAGGAGCTACTGAAGTGTTAATGTTAGCGGAAAGTTGGTCAACTGGGTCCTCTGTTACTAGTAAATTATCGTTACTATCCCACAACTCGGCCACTATATCCAGATTGGGACCCACTTCAGCCACATTAATATCGATGTTGAGATTACCACCGTTAGTAGTGAACTCAAATACATCCACATCACTCATTTGTTCAATAATGCCTGAACTGCTAAAGTTTGGAGTAGACAGAACTGTAGCAGCAGCATTAGTATTGCTATGGTCGTCACTTCGATAACCAAAGCCGTTATTAGTTGAAGCAATGATGGACATGTCATCCTGGAGATTGTTGGCTCCAGTGCTATTGGGTCCATCATGCCAAGTAGTCAGATTTTGATTGTAGCCAACCCCCATAATTGGTGCCCAGCCAGTTTCGCCGCTGCCACTACCAGGGTTATACTCGGTTTTATTGCCGTTAGCATCATAACTACTCTGGTGATCTAAACCAAGGGCGTGACCTACCTCATGGGAAATTGCCTCAGCGGTGGATTTTGGGTTGCCATTACCCAAATTGTTCTCAAAGACATACACTGAGGTGTCCCCAATCCACCTCCATGAGTTAAGAAAAGCAATTCCACCAATATTGGAGCCATGCCAATCCTGAGAGGAGCCGCCGATTACCACCCGTAGAGCTTGGTTAGCGGCAAAGGAACCCGGGTCTATAGTGGTCACATCTACGTTGAATGGCGCAAAGTCTTCTGCTACCCTCTGCCAGATTTCTGTAATGGCATCTAGTTCATTAGTACTTAAGCTATTAGTATCAGCATCAAGACTATAGGCAGGGGTGATAAAATCATTGCTGTTGTTGTAGATGATATTCCAGGCAGTTCCCGAAGTGATGTGACCATTAAAGTCGAGAAAGATCTTTGCTGTAGCATTGGGATTGCTACTCAGTAATGGCAGGGAATTTAGGGAAGTATTATTAGTAAGCATTACTTATTTCTTGAGCTGTATACAAGTGTCAGAAAGAATTGAGCTTTTGCCATCTATCGGCATACCGATGCTTGCTTTGAGTTAGCATTGGTTAATACTGCAAGGGTTGAGAGTAGTATTGAACTACTTTTTCTTTCTTCACAAAAAAATCGATATTCAAGCACAAAGTTACAAAAATTTATATTTATTACTGGTTAATTAATATGAGATCAAATAAGTATCTATTTATACTGCTATTGTTGCTGAGTTTAGTATTAGCAACTTGTACCAAGACTCCTCCTAAGCCAACAACAGAAGTATCCCAAGATACTAGTCCTCTAACTATTTGGTGGACTCAGGGACACTACGCGGAGGAAACTGAAACCATTAAACAAGTCGTTGCTCAGTGGGAAAAAAAAAGTGGCATTGAAGCTGAACTTACTATCTATACTGAGGATGACATCCTCAAGCAAACTCAGAGTGCACTGGAAGCAGGCAATCCTCCCGACATTCTTTTTGATCATAGGGCAGATTCTACGGTAAGTCCCCGTTGGGCATGGGAAGGTAAACTCGCAGATGTCTCGGATGTGATCGAGCCAGTAAAAGAACTCTATACTAGCAGTGCGATCGCATCGGTCTACCTATACAACAATATAGCCAAAAAACGTGCTTACTACGCAGTACCACTCAAGCAGCACAGCCTCCACATCCACTACTGGCGCGACATACTTGCTGAGATTGGTTTGAGTGAGAAAGATATCCCGAAAACCTGGGATGCTTTCTGGGAGTTTTGGCAGCAGGCTCAAGATACTCTACGCCAGCAAGGACAAAAGAATATCTACGGTATTGGTTTGACTATGTCTGCTGAGGGGACTAATGATACTTTCTTTCAGTTTGAACAAGCTTTAGAAGCTTACGATGTGCAGCTGTTGGATGACAAGGGGCGGCTGCTGCTAGACGATCCCAAGGTACGCCAAGGATTAATTACCACTTTAAATTGGTACACAAACTTCTACAAAGAGGGATATGTCCCCCCTGGTGCAGTGGATTGGGTGGGTGCGGATAATAATGTCAACTTCCTGAACCGTGTCACACTGATGACCCTTAACACTACCCTATCAATTCCTGCCTCCCAAAGGAAAGAAGAAGAGATCTATCGTAACCAAATGGGAACCATCCCTTTTCCCGACGAACCTGATGGAGAAAATCCCAAATATTTGGTAGCTGTCAAACATTTGCTAATTTTTGCCTCCTCTAAGCATCAAGAAGCTGCTAAAGATTTTCTTTCCTACCTGGTACAACCAGAAAACCTTAGCTCCCATGTCAAAGGTTCCGTTGGCCGTTGGTTCCCAGTTATGCCAAGTCTCTGGGAAGATTCCTTCTGGAAGGATAAAGCTGACTCCCACGTCTGGGTAGCAGGGCAACAATTCAGTGAGGGTTCTACCCGTCCTTTATACCAAGTGCTTAATCCTGCCTACACTCAGGTAAAGTTGGAAAATATCTGGGGTCAAGCAATCGAACGGGTTGTGGTGGATGACTTGTCACCAGAGAAGGCAATAGATGAAGCTATTGAGCGAATTAAAGAGATATTTGCTGAGTGGAACTCAGGCAACTTTTGAAAATAATTGTACCCGCAACGTAATTCATAGCGCTGCACAAAGCTGCAACGCATTTAAAATGTGTTTTACTAAGACAACATATAACAAGTAGAATCTAATATCAAGTTCCGATAAACAGTTATCATTCCGTTCTACCTTGCAACCTTCTTCCTTCCCCTCTGCCCTCTGCCCTCTGCCTTGTTGTAACGATAGTGTAAGTATTCAACCGAACTTGATATAAGAACAGATATCTCTATTTTTAATTTGATTTGATTAATATTTAGTTTAAATGCATAATATATCACCATTTTTCTAAAATCCTGAGATAAATCCTGCAATAGCGGGGAAGAAAAATGGTCTAAATTCTATAGAGAAAATAAAAATGAGGCTACGAAAGTATCTATTTATACTACTATTATTGTTAAGCTTATTATTAGCAACTTGTACTAACAATATTAATACTTACAAACCACCAAATCTAGAAAATACTGAGAAGAGCCCTCTGACAATTTGGTGGAATCGAGGCTACTATGTTCAGCAAGATGAAGCTCTTGAGCAAGTTGTAAACCAATGGCAAGATGCGTCACCCCAGCAGAAGGATACAAATAAGAGTAATGCTAAACTTTTTTTCTACAGCGAGGATGACCTGCTTAATGAGATTATTAAAGCTCTAGAGAAAGGCAATCCTCCTGATATTCTCTTTTCTGAGAGGACTGACTTTACTCTTGGACCTCGTTGGGCATGGGAGGGTAAACTTGCAGATGTCTCGGATGTTATCCAACCCGTGAAAGACTACTATAATAGGAGCGCAATCTCATCAGTATACTTGTACAACAATACAACTAAACAACGTAGTTACTACGCAGTACCACTCAAGCAACAAACAATCCACATCCACTATTGGCGAGAGCTATTTCATAACGCTGGTGTGAGAGAAGAAATCCCTCAAGAGTGGGATGCCTTTTGGAAGTTTTGGAAGGAAGCTCAAGATACCTTGCGTCAGCAAGGACAACAGGATATTTACAGTATCGGTTTACCAATGTCTGCTGATTCTTCTGATACTTACTTTGCTTTTGAACAAGCTCTAGAGGCTTACGATGTCCAATTATTGGATGAAAATGGTCTGCTGCTATTAGATAATCCCGAGGTACGCCAAGGGTTAATCACAACTTTAGACTGGTATACTAACTTCTACCAAGAGGGATATGTGCCTCCTGTTGCAGTGGATTGGTTGAATGCGGATAATAACACCGCTTTCCTGAACCGCACCGCACTGATGACCCTCAATCCTAGCTTATCGATTCCCGGTTCTCAGCGAGAAGACGAAGACATCTACCGCAACCAAATAGCTACCATTGAATTTCCCAATGAGCCTGACGGGGAAGCGCCAAAATATTTAGTATCTGTCAAACAGGCAGTGATCTTTGCCTCATCTAAAAATCAACAAGTTGCCAAGGATTTTCTCTCATACCTAGTACAACCTGAACATTTGGGACCGTATGTCAAAGGTGCAGTTGGGCGCTATTTCCCTGTGATGCCTCAACTGTGGGAAGATAGCTTCTGGCAAGACCCTGATGATCCTCATGTCTGGGTAGCAGCAAAGCAATTCAGCAAGGGTTCCACTCGCCCTATCTACCAAGCGCTGAACTCAGCTTATTCTATGGTGCAGTCAAAAAATATCTGGGGTAAAGCGATCGAACGAGTTGTCGTTGATGGATTATCTTCAGAGGAGGCAATAGATGAAGCTATTAACAGGATTAAAGAGATATTTGTTGAATGGGCTGAGTGAAGTACTTAACTTCAAATTTTGCGATTCTTATCATAATAAGCGATGAGATTCTGGAAAAAAAGTCTGCTGGTTCAGCTGGTTGGTTCTTTTTTGATTCTATCTTTATTAACAATCTTGATTGTATGTTATACCACTTTCAATCAAGCTAGGGAATCTCTCAAACTATCTGTTTTTAGCCAATTAGAGCTTGCGGCTTCCCTCAAAGAAGGTGAATTAAACCGCTGGGTGCTGGCTCAACGTCAACACCTCTTATCCTTGAGTCAGTTACCAGAAGTTAAGACCCAAGCTATTGTGCTATTAACTAGCAAAAAATCCGAGTATGAATATAAATTTGCTTATAATCGCCTAGAAAAATCCTTAACGTCCTTTGTTACCAAACAGTCTGGTCTTAAAGAGATTTTCCTTCTCAGTAGAGGTGGCAGAATTTTACTCTCTACCAATCTAACTCAAATAGGCAAATATCAGCCCCTAGCTCAATATAGTGAAGTCACCCAAGAACCAACAGACACCTTTGTGTCGAATTTTTACCGCTCGCCGGAAACGGGTCAACCGACGATCACTTTTGCTACCCCAGTACTCAATGATGCAGATAAGCGCTTGGGAATGCTAGTAGTCAACCTAAACTTAGATCGGATTGATGAGATTATACGAGAGCATACTGGTGTCAAAGAAGGTTGCGAAACTTACTTGGTGGGAGATTTTGGCAGTGGTTTGTCTAAGCGATATGTATTTGTCTCAGCCAAACGGTTTGGTTCAGAAGCATTTCCCGATGGCATTGAAAGTGAGGGAATTGCTGATGCTATGAACGGTAATAATGATCAAGGACTTTATGATAATTATCAAGGAGTACCAGTAATTGGAGTTTATCGCTGGCTGGCAGATCGGGATATAGCTTTGCTAGTTGAGATGAATCAGAGCCTAGCTTTTGCGCCTGCACGTCAGCTAGCTAGGTCTATTTTAGTGATTGGTATGCTCTTAGCTGAAGTGCTAGCAGTGGCTATGTTTTTACTGGCTCGCCGGATCACTAGACCAATCTTAGCAATTACTTTCACCGCAACTCAGGTGGCTGCTGGTAACCTAACATCCACCGCTCCTGTAGTAACAGAAAACGAAATTGGCCTTCTTGCTCGAGTTTTCAATCAAATGACTGAGCAATTACGCCTCCTCTACACTGATTTGGAGGAACAAGTAGAAGAACGCACAGCTGCCTTGAGGCAAGCCAATGAGCAACTACGGCTTGAAATTACTGAGCGCCGACGAGCTGAGAAAGCGGCAGAAGCTGCCAACCGCGCCAAAAGCCAATTTCTAACTAACATGAGCCACGAACTCCGTACTCCCCTCAATGGAATCCTTGGCTACACTCAAATTTTCCAACGTTCCCCAGAGCTTACTCCTCAGCAACGACAAGGCATCGAGACTATTCACATCTGTGGTAACCATTTACTCACCCTAATTAACGATATTTTAGACCTCTCCAAAATCGAAGCCCAGAAAATGGAACTCTATCCTTATGATTTTCATTTTCCTAATTTCTTATTGGCAGTGACACAAATGTGTCAGATTCGCGCCCAACAAAAAAGAATTGCCTTTACCTATCAACCCAATCATCAATTACCCACTGCTGTTCATGCTGATGAAAAACGATTGCGGCAAGTGTTGATTAACCTGCTGGGTAATGCTATTAAATTCACCGATAATGGTGGTGTAACTTTTAAAGTAAGTGTTATTGGTAAAGAGCAAAGGACAAATAACCAACAACCAACAACCAACCACAAAATCATATTTGAGATTGAAGATACTGGTATTGGTATAGCAACAGAGGAACTAGAAAAAATTTTTGAGCCCTTTGAGCAAGTCGGAGAGAGCAACCATAAGGCAGAAGGTACTGGACTGGGATTAACCATCACTCAGAAAATTATCTCCCTGATGGGGAGCGAACTTCAAGTAAAAAGTATTTTGGGAGTTGGTAGCACCTTTTGGTTCGAGCTAGAATTGCCTCAAGCTTCAACATCGATAGAGTTAGCTCCGGTACAATCCTTAAAGACAATTATTGGCTATCAGGGAGAAAAACAAAAAATTCTTGTGGTAGATGACCATTGGGAAAATCGTGCAGTCTTAGTTAATTTGCTCGAGCCTATCGGCTTTGAAGTTAAAGAGGCATCGAATGGTAAGGAAGGTTTAGAGCAAGCCAATGAATTTGCACCAGATTTGATCATTATTGATTTAGTGATGCCAGGGATGGATGGTTTAGAATTTGCTCTCTGCTTGCGCCAATTACCAAAGTTTCAACAAACTATTTTGATTGCTTGTTCAGCAAGTGTATCTGAATACTATCAGGTTCAAAGTCGGATATTCGGTTGTAATGATTTTCTGCCTAAACCGATTGAGGCAGAAGATTTACTTGTCAAAATAGAAAATTATTTAGGATTGACATGGGTATATAATAATATTAATAAATTAGACAATCAGTTGCCGGAAGCCATAATTGCTCGTGCTCAAGGTATTCAGGTAAACATTCCTCCTAGAGAAGAACTGAATATTTTGTACGATCTAGCTAGAAAAGGATTAGTTGATAGCTTAATTGAGCAAGTAGAAAGATTGATAAATCTGGATGATAAATATCTGGCTTTTGTTCAAGAAATTAAGGATTTAGCTAAAGGATTTCAATTGAAAGCAATTAGAAAAATACTTAAACAATATTTAGACAACACTTAGTATTTAACTCACATTCAGCAGGTTAGCTTGGATATAGAATATTTGTTACGACACTATGGGAAACTTAGAAACTTTCCCATCACCAGATGTGATTCAGCTTCAGAACATCCTGAACTCATTGCTGCCAAAGGTGAATTTGCGATCGCTTGAACATCCTCTTTAGTAGTACTTATGTATTAATTAAGTACCTAAAATTCGATACTCTACATCGGTATGAATCTTGTTAGAATGAATTTCCTATACTACCCACCACTAAATCATTTTAGTCATCGCCGATAGCGAACCAGGAGTATGTTTAACCGTTTTCAAGGTCTGTTTGCCAAGGGCAAGAAAGGCATCGGCATCGAATTGGCTCCAGAGCGCATTAATATTGCTCAGCTGCGCAAGCAAGGTCAAGGCTTCAAAGTAACCACACTATACACTCACGAAGTGCCAGAGGGTATTTTTGAAGGCGGGCAGATTACTGACTCGCCTGCCTTAGCGGAACTGATTAAAGAAGCCCTAGGTCAGAGTAAAGTAAAAGCCGATAGTGTCGCCACCGCTGTACCGATGAGAGAAGCAGTGATTCGGATTATCCCTATTCCTGCTGAGCTAGATGATAATGAACTTAGAGACATGGTACTCAATCATGAAGCCGGTCTGTACTTGCCTTATCCCAGAGAAGAAGTAGACTTAGATTATCAAAAGCTAGGTTTCTTCGTGGATGAGGATGAAATCGAAAAAGTGCAAGTACTCCTGGTTGCTACTCGTAAGGAAGTCACAGAGCTCTATCTTGATACCTTTGAGCAAGCTGACATTAAAATAGATGTGCTGGAAATTAACAGCTTTGCTCTAATTCGGACAATTAGAGAACAGCTACGACAATTTGCTCCTCAAGAAGCTGCTGTACTGGTAGATATTGAATTTGACAGCACTGAGATTGCAATTATTGTTGATGGTGTCCCTCAATTCTCCCGTACAGTTCCCATTGGAACTTACCAACTACAAAGCGCTCTCTCGCGAGCTATGAATTTACCCGCATCAAGAAACACAGAACTGCTGCAAGGAATGACTATTCCCAATACACCAGTTCAAGGGATCCATACCGGAGCAACAGGTATTAACCCAGGTATGGCTGCTTTGCTGAGGGTGTTGGGAGAGCTAGCAGATGAACTGCGTCGCTCGATCGATTTTTATCTAAATCAGAGCGAAAATTTAGAAGTAGCACAGCTTCTATTAGCAGGTCCTGGTGGAGGTATTGGACAACTAGACGAATTTTTTACCCAAAGATTAAGCTTGCCCACTACTCAAGTAGATCCCATAGCAGCTCTGTCCCTGGAGATGGATGAGGAAATACCCTTGGTGCAACGACCAGGATTAGGTACTGTACTAGGATTAGGATTGCGAGAGGTTTGAAGCTATGTATAGTCTGGATGTCAATTTTTTAAATGATCGGCCTGAATATAGACCTACAGAGAAGGAGCCTAAGGCTAAAGCACCTCCAGGAGCGATGACTCCCTTAGTTATAGGGGCAGCCATAGGTCTGTTGGTGCCTGCACTGGTAGGGGGCTTTTGGGGGTTTACCCGATATCGAACGGCTCAGTTAAGGGAGAA
>JAAHGL010000277.1 GCA_010692635.1 Symploca sp. SIO2C1
TAATTGGTTTGTAGAGACGCACCAACAGCACTACGGGTATCCTACGGCAGGCTCGTCTCTACATCTAGCGGAATAACCAAAAATCTTGAGGTGAGGGGTCATACCCCCTATTCGCCAGCAGTATCCTTCAAGAAGTCGGGGTTCTTGGAGTACTAGCGATGTGAGCAATAACAAATTTTCAACATTTTGCAAAAATAACCGGAATTTCCCTGAGTAAAGAAGAATTAAAGTATAAAGCCCTGTAATGGGCAACCTGTCATGATAGACATTCTGGAGTACTGTCAGTCAGTTGATTGAGGCATATCAGTACATTTAGCCGTTTGTGAGTCATAAACAAGAGACGTTACAGACATAACCAGAATAGGCTGTTAGGCTGGGTAATAACTTGGGAACTTTTCAGAGAGGTTCACCAAAGTACAAACAATCGAGCTAGCCAATAGTTCAAAAAAGTATGAAGTTTTGGTGCATTCTCAACAATGTCTCGCTAAGCTGTTCCTTAAACGCTCATGCCAATAGCGGATAAAATTTTTACTCAGGGAAAAGTGAACCGCCTGCATTTGGTCGGTGGTTTTGGTATTTTATATATTTCAGTCTACTCTTTGGTAACACAATCAAGCAAACAACCTTCATACCCATTTTCGTAATCCAACTCTTGGCAAGTTCAAGCCTATTTACCAAGAAATTTACTTTGTTCAGAAAAAAGTATTATGCAATCATCTAAGGTAGTCAATCCAATTATTTTAGGTTCAGTTGCCTTCGTTTTGACTTTTATATTTGGTGGTTTAGTATTCAAGCAAGACAAGGCACTTTTGACTAGTCTAATTACTGGTTCTGCTATTGGTGTAGGAGCAGCAGCTATAGATAAACAGGGTGCTAATCGAGAAAAACGCCACAAAAACTCTCTGTTGAACCAGATTCAAGAGTTGGAAGAAAAACAAAAACAACTGACTGAATCTCTATCTATTGCAACAGCTGCTAAAGAAAAAGCACAAGGCAGTGTCAATACCTTAACAGCAGAACAAAGCCAGCTACAAAGCCAAGTTTCCGAACTCAACCAGCAAGTTTCAAAAATCAACCAGCAAAAAGAAGAAGTACATCAGGAGCTAGCTACTCTCAATGAGCAAAAGCAGCAGAGTGAAGCCGAATCTTCCAATCTACAGATTCTACTTCAGTCCCTCCAAGAAAAGCAGGGCGAAAGTAATCAAGCTGTATCAGAGATAACGACTCAACTAGAGCAAGTAGAAACCCAAAAGAATTCTCTACAAACAGAAGTTGAGCAGCTACAAACTCAAGTTGCCGAACAGCTTCAGCACAAACAGGAGCTAGAGCAAGAAATTGCGGCTCTTAAAGAAACTGAGTATCAGATAACAGAAAGAGCAGATAGTTTACAAACTCAGGCTCAGGCTCTTTTAGAGCAACAAGAGCAACTAAATCAGCTGCAAAGCCAAGTTTCTGAAAAGCAGGAGCAACAAGAGCAACTCCAGCAAGAGTTAACCACTCTAGAAGGTCGAAAATTCCAGTTACAAGCAGACTCAGATAACCTGGAAATTCATATTCAAGAGCTTGAGCAACAACAAGCTAAGTTGAATGAATCAATAGCCGCACCAATAGCTGAAAAACAAAACTTAGAAACCAGCCTCAATTCCTTACGTACTGATTTAGAGCAACTGCAAAGCCAACTGACACAGCAACAGCATAATAAGGAAGCTCTTGCTCAAGAATTGACGGCTCTGAGGGCACAGAAAGATCAGCTTAACTTAGACTCAGATACCTTACAATCTCAGATTCAAATCCTAACAGAACAGCAGGAATCCCTATCTACTGTAGAGGCACACAAGGAACAACTTCAAGCTCAGCAGGCTTCCCTACAGACAGAACTTGAACAGCTCCAAAGTCAAGTGTCAGAAAAACAGACTAGCAAGGAGCAGTTGGAGCAGGAGCTAGTTACCTTCCAACAGAAAAAGCAGCAACTTGAAACAGAATTTACTGAGTTACAAGCTCAATTAACTCAACCCCAACAGCTTAAGGCACAATTAGAGCAGGAGTTAACTACTCTTGAGAACCAAAAGCAGCAACTCGAAACAGAATTTACTGAGCTACAAGCTCAACTAGCTCAACCCCAACAGCTCAAAGCACAGTTAGAGCAGGAGTTAACTACTCTTGAGAACCAAAAGCAGCAACTCGAAACAGAATTTACTGAGCTACAAGCTCAACTAGCTCAACCCCAACAGCTTAAGACACAATTAGAGCAGGAGTTAACTACTCTTGAGAACCAAAAGCAGCAACTCGAAACAGAATTTACTGAGCTACAAGCTCAACTAGCTCAACCCCAACAGCTTAAGACACAATTAGAGCAGGAGTTAACTACTCTTGAGAACCAAAAGCAGCAACTCGAAACAGAATTTACTGAGCTACAAGCTCAACTAACTCAACCCCAACAGCTTAAGACACAGTTAGAGCAGGAGTTAACTACTCTTGAGAACCAAAAGCAGCAACTCGAAACAGAATTTACTGAGCTACAAGCTCAAATAGCTCAACCCCAACAGCTTAAGGTACAGTTAGAGCAGGAGTTAACTACTCTTGAGAACCAAAAGCAGCAACTCGAAGGACAACTTGAGCAGCTAGAAGCTCAATTTACAGCACAACAAAACCACAAAGAATTCTTGGCTCAAGAAGTCAATCAGCTTGAAGAGCAAAGAAGACAACTAGAAGAAACCTTAAGGAAGTCTTCTACACCAGCCCAAGTGATTCCAGGTGCTGAAACTGCTGCTGAAGGATTACTAGCCGACGAAGAGTTACCCCCTGAATGGGCTGCTTTTGCAGCGTTGCAGGATGAATTTGAAAATCAAGGTGAGATGCCTACAGAGGAGTTACCAGCAGAATGGGCTGGTATGAAGCCACAACAGTATGAAGATGTGGAATCTGAAGAGGACTTAGCATCTGTATGGACTGAATTCATCTTAGCGCTGCCAAAACATCAGTTGGAAACCCTTAAAGTTATTGCTCAAGAAGATGCTCCTGCTCCTAAACTCAGTAGCATTGCCCAGGCAAACAACACAACTTCTGAAGAACTAATTAAGGTAATCAATGAACGGGCACAAAGTGTTATTGGTAGTGTGATTGTTGAATCTGAAGCTACTTCTCCTGTTATTGGGAATAAGGAATATTTAACAATACTTGAGCAGATATTTGAGGTGATTGAATATATGGAGCAATAATTCCTGTAGGGGCAGGTGTTGTGAACAATGAGTGAATTTAGAATTTAGAATTTAGAATTTAGAATTTAGAATGTCTTTTTGGCGAAAAAAATACACTTAATCCTGAATTGCCATTTTTTTCTTAAGTCTTAATTCTGCATTCTACATTTACCTCATCATCTGGATTTTAAGCCTAACTGAGCAGTATTGCCTCCCTGCTCCCTACCTTCACAGGTAAATTTTCGACAGGAGTGCAAAATCTCTGTGAAACAGGAGTTCCTTGCTGGAATGGGATAGGAGCTGTCAGAATTGAGCCATCACAGCTTGAACGATAAACTTCTAATGACTAACGCTTTTGCCAATCGGTTTAACTTGGCTCTGTTATTTGGAGCAAGTTTTTTGATGATCAACTTAACTGCGACGGCAGCTAGAGGGCAGGAGCATCAGCTGTATCGTCCGATTCAGATTCCTGACAGTAAAGAAATCTCTGATAATCTCTCCGATAAGGATATTCCTACTGGTGATGGTGGGTTTGCCCGAGACTATACAGTGCAATTAAAGGAAAGTGACCAAGTCTCTATTGATCTAATTTCGGACAATTTTGATACCATTGTCACACTCATAGCATCTGATGGCTCTAAAGTTGCAGAAAATGATGATGGTCCTGACGGTAGTACTAATTCTTTGCTATTTTACAGGATTACTGAAACAGGTAAGTACATTATCCGAGTACGTGCCTTTGGCGAAACTGGTGGCGGAAACTTTAAGCTTAAGGTAACGCGACTAAAACCTATCGATTGATTAGACTTCTTCCTCCTTCAATCCTGGTAGGGTTTTTTTCTTTGAACCTCTCTTCAGAAAAAAGGCAGAAGGCAGGAGGCAGAAGGCAGAAGGCTCAAAAGGAAGCTGACTTGTTTCTCATCTTCTTTTTCGACGTGGAAATTTTCCCTACTCCCTACTCCCTACTCCCTGCTCCCTGCGTCGTCAGACGCTTGTTACCAATTCCCAATTCCCGACAACAGCTGTATCATATCTTACTGAACTAAATTTACAAATCAGTTATTGTCTAGCCATTATTAACAGATGTAATCTGGCTTACATAAATTATGCGCATTGAGCAGTTGCAAGCCTTTATGGCAGTGACAGAAACTGGAAACTTCGGGCAAGCGGCACGAAAATGCGGGGTGACGCAATCTACCATCAGTCGCCAAATTCAGTCTCTGGAAACCGACTTAGGTTTGCCGCTGTTCCATCGTACAACTCAAACTAAACTAACAGTAGGTGGGGAACTTTTTTTGCCTCGCGCCCGTAAAATCTGTCTGGAGTGGCAAAAGGCAACACAAGAATTAACTGATTTAGTTTCAGGCAAACAACCAGAACTCTGTGTAGCAGCAATTCACTCTGTCTGTTCCTACTACTTACCTCCAGTACTCAAGGAATTTTGCTCTAACTATCCGGAAGTACAATTACGGGTGACAGCTTTGGGTAGTGATCGTGCTTTGAAAGTGCTCCGAGATGGTTTAGTAGATATTGCGATCGTCATGAACAATCGCTTTTTGACTGCTAGTCCAGAAATGGTGGTTGAAGTCCTATACAATGAGCCAGTGGAAGTCTTGATGGCAGCTGACCATCCCCTAAGCCAATATGAAGAAGTACCCTGGTCACAACTAGTTCACTACCCCCAAGTAGTTTTTAAAGATGGCTACGGGATGCCAAGGTTAGTGCAAGAAAGGTTTTCCCGATTGGGAGCTACCCTAAAGACAGTAATGGAGTTGAATTCCCTCGAAGCCTTCCGAGGAGTGGTGCGTCAGGGAGAAATGATTACCCTATTACCCCACAGTGCCTTAATAGAGGCACTCACAGACCCTACTTTAGCCGTGCGATCGCTTGCCGACTTTCCAGAACCAGAGACTACCCCAAACAACATTGTGGGCAATGTCTCAAATATAGATTCTAAGCTAACTCGTCAGGTTGTCTTAGTAACCACTCAAGATCGCTTAGAAATACCCCCAATTAAGCATTTCTGTGAATTGGTACGTCAACTGGAAGTATCAACCAATAGTGAAGCAAAGAACCAAAAACTTTGTGCTATTTGAGTGGAAATGAAAATACTATATGAGTGATAGTTTTAGGGAATTATTAAAAAAAGTTGGTAGTGGTGTCCACACTGGTAAAGATTTAACTCGTCAGGAAGCAGCAACTGCTACCCGGATGCTACTGTTGCAACAAGCAACACCTGCACAGATTGGAGCATTTATGATTGCTCACCGGATTAAAAGACCTACTAGTGAAGAACTAGCAGGGATGTTGGATGCTTATGAACAGATTGGCCCAAAGCTGCAACCAACTAAACCAGTAACAGTTTTTGGAGCCCCTTATGATGGAAGATCCCGTACTGCTCCTGTAACTCCCCTCACAGCCTTGGTTCTTACTACTGCAGGGATACCAGTGGTGATGCATGGAGGGGATTATATGCCTACCAAGTATGGAGTTCCCCTAATTAAAATTTGGCAGGGACTCGGAGTTGATTTCTCTCGACTAACTCTTCCACAAGTTGAGCAGTTACTAGAGAAAACGGGTTTGGGTTTTATCTACCTACCACAACACTTTCTCCAAGCTCAGGGGTTGGTTCCCTACCGTGAGCAAATTGGCAAGCGTCCACCTGTAGCAACAGCAGAGTTAATTTGGTGTCCTTGTGCTGGAAATAACCATTTGGTTGCTGGGTATGTTCACCCTCCTACAGAAATTCGCTTCAGAAAAACATTTGAGCTACAGGGAGTGAGCAATTTCACCCTAGTGAAGGGATTAGAAGGTAGCTGTGACTTGCCACGCGATCGCACCGCGATTATAGCTATTAGTCAACCCGATACCAAAGATGGCTTTGAACGTCTGCTACTGCATCCCCGAGACTACAATTTTGCGGGGAAGGAAGTACCTTTTGAATCAACTGCTAAACTATTAGTACAGATGCAGGAGGTGTTACAAGGCAAATCCTCCCCGTTGATGTCATCAGCTATCTGGAGCAGTGGATTTTATTTGTGGCGTTGTGGCATCTGTCCTGATTTGCCTACCGGTTTAGCTCAAGCTGAAACCTTATTTACTAACGGAGATGTTGCTCAAAAATTGGAGGAAATCCGCGAACAAGCAATTTCGAGCTTAAGCGAGCAGTATTGAACCGGGTGAGCGAAATTAGGGAAGGAATTTCTAGCGAAGTATCCTCTCAAATCATTAGTTTTCCTTTGTTTCCCTATCTCCCTATCTCCCCACCGGGTGAGGTGAAATTTACAGTGGCTCTCAAGAAACATGAGGCAGGAGGCAGGAGGCTCCGGAGGAGGTAGGAGGTATAAGGAAAGAGGATTTGACAAAAGTTTCGACCCTCATTACTCATTACTCATTACTCATTACTCAAAAAAGCTCTCCCACACCTTTTTTCGTTCACCCCTCCCCACCCTTTTTTTCGCTCACCCTATTGAACCCCATGTGAGGTGATAATGAAAACCAAAATCTTTTATACCTTGCTATTTCTAGGAATTTTAGCTTCACCAGTACAAGCACAATTCCGTGATAACTTTCAACGGGAATTTGATCAGCAATGCCAGAATGCTAGAAGTAACCTAGGTGGTACTTTTAGTCAAATAACTACTTATGATTATTTACGAGAAACAGCTTATGATCTTCCCGAAAAAAGAAGTGCAAGTTTTGCTGGTTGTCAGTTGAGGGCAGCAAATCTAAGAGCTGCCAACTTAAGTGGGGTTGATCTCACTGGAGTAGATCTAAGTCCCATCACCGAAGTAGAGCGAGCAGATGTCAGCCAAACAGTGTCTGATCTGAGTGAAGCAAATTTCAGTAACGCCAAGCTAGATTTTGCTAATTTTACTCAAGCAATTTTGAATAATACTAATTTTATTCAAGCTCGCTTGTATGGTGCAGATATGAGTAATGCTCAATTAATTAATGCAAAATTAGATAATAGTTTTGCTCCTTACCTGACACTGTATAACGCAAATTTGAATGGAGCTACTCTAACTTTTGCAGAGCTTACTTCTGCTAGAATGACTGGTGCTCGTCTGATTAATACTAATTTATCTGGAGCTAAATTAGTTGGTGCAGACTTAAGAAATATCAATAGGAGTCTTAATAGAAATTTCAACGTAGATGTTAGTGTCAGTAATACGAACCTGACAAATGCTGACTTGAGTCGCTCCCAGCTCAGAGGTGCTAACTTAAGGGGAGCTAATTTAAGTAGTGCTAATTTAACTGGAGCCGATCTCAGAGAAGCGGATTTAACTGGTGCTAGCTTGAATGGAGCCAACTTGAGTGGAGCTAATTTTTGTCAAGCAACTATGCCCAATGGTAAAAAATCTCAGCAAGGTTGTGAGCAGCTGACCTTACCGATTTAAAAAAGCTCGTCTCTAGCTAAGGACTTGCTGAACAAGTGTGGAAGCTATACCAGACTGTGCTTTCAATGATTTTTTGACCAAGCCTTGTGCAAGGAAATGGTCTATAGAAGCTTATTTTCCTTGCACTTTCATGGGAAATCCCTGAGTAACCTTGGGGAATGGAAGTGCTCACCGACGAGGATAAATGCTTCATTCCTTCTTACTTGTTACTTTTTACTTGTTACTTGTTACTTATTCAGCAAGCCCTATTTATGAGTTGATTTTCCCTCATTGAGTCCACTTTTTTGCTGGTTAGAGTGTGAGTATTTCTACTTAGTCTTCCTTTGAGTTAGGCTATCCTACATTGTGTCGTGCAGAATGTAGGCTATATAATTGGAAGTATAACGAAACGGCGGTAGTTATAAACGGGTTGAATACCGAACCTAGACAATTAAAAGATATGAGATTGTACTCCGGAAGTAGAGATGTGCCACTAACCCTACGGACATCCTTCGGCAGGAACATTGATCAACAGCTTGTGTTAAGGTTAGTGAACCAAGCGTTACTTAGTAAGAGCATTAGGGAACTTTTACTTTCATAACCTGGTGATGCAAAAATTTCATTGGTATCCCCTTCTTGCAATAGTGCAGTACGGCAGAAGTAACTGACCAGTTTGATATCGATAGAATCCTTACTCTATAAACATTTTGAATTTTGAATTCCGCGCAGCGGTACTAGTTCCCCCAAATATCTCATGTCATCTCAACAACCCCCAAATATCTCATGTCATCTCAACAACAAGTTAAACGCTATCTCGCCTACTGGTTCCAGTTAGGTAAAAAAGTTGTAATTGACAAAAGTAACTCACTTGTGAGACCACAGCCGGTAATTGTAGGTGAGCGCTACAGTCAGGAATTTGAAGACATTTGTCAGCTAATTTTCTCTCCTGACAGCGGTGATTGTTACCTAGAAGGTACACAACAAACAATTGCTGAGTTGTTGTTACCCTACTGGGAAGTAGAGTCTTGTGCTCTTTGTCAGATGCCGATACCCATCAAAATAGCCGGGATACCTACTCCTGTTTGTCCCTGCCATGATTTACTAACTTGGCCGAATACAGAATTACCCGTACCG
>JAAHGL010000278.1 GCA_010692635.1 Symploca sp. SIO2C1
TAATTGGTTAATTTGGTCTTTGACATCTTCATTTATGAAGAAAATAAAAAGAAAATATTTTCCTGATTGTCAATCCTCTTCTTTCAAGGAGAGGTAATTATCCATTATCCATTGTTCATTATCAATTTTTGAATGGAGATGTCTATTAAGGCTTAAACTCTGACTACTTCCCGTGGTGAACTTACTAATGTGGTTTCATCGAAGTTTCCAGAAATCTTCCTACGGATATAATCATGAAACTGCTGCTGACCTGCTTCTTTAGTAGGATGATAAGGACCATAGTGCTTGTGACCTTGTTGGTAAAGGTCTTTCCTTCCCTGATGGATCTTGTTCATCAGATCATGGTCTTCGTATTCTATCTCGTACATATACTGTTCAAACGCAGTTAAAAAGTCTTGATGTTGAGAAAACTGCTGTTCTACCAAGCGGTATTCGTGAATTGAGCATGTGTCAATGCTGTCTGGCAGCACAATAGCAATCAGAACAAAGCACTGAGAAATTTCGATAATGATATTGGGGTAAATACAAAGCCAGACAGCACCGTAGTCTTCTGGAAACTTACCAACATACTTGCTATAGCAATCTAAATATGCTTTCAGAGCAGGGGTTTTGATTTGAGGTTTCTCTCTAAGATGTATTGCCTGAACACTAAAATCGTCTCGAAAAATTGATTCAATATATCTGGAATCCAGAAATGTTCTGAAGTTAGGATGAAATGGTTCTAGATGGTAATTATCTAGAAAAGTATCCATATAGCTTTTCCAATTTACCTTGACAAAAAAGCGCTCATAGGCAAAGAAATTTAGCTTCTCGAAATCAATATTGGTAAAAGTTTTAGCAGCCTCTAGAGCATTTTTTAAGGCAGAGACATTTTTAGGGAAAAGAAAACCATCATATATATCGATGGATTCTCTTTCTAGAGAGTGTGCACTCTGATCACATTCTATACCAGGCTGATTCAAAATCTTTCCTTTGAGATTATATGACCAGGAATGTATCGGACAAACAATTTTTCCACAATGTCCTTTGCCCTGGAGCATGATGGAATAACGGTGTTTACAAATGTTTTGCAGGACCTGAATCTCCTCTCCATTATCGATGAGAACCTTTGTCTCCTTAGTATGTGGCAGTACAAAATAGTTCTGAGATTCATTGACAAAGCTACTGTGTCCTAAAAAAATATCCTGGAATTGAAAAAGCTTTTTTTCTAAGGCCAAGATTTCTTCGGAAAAATAAAATTCGTGAGCAAGAGAGGGCGTATTAATCGTCATAAGTAAGTAGCTTTAATTAAGTGCAAAATAGAAAAGGCTGAAGACTTGGTAACCTCTATTGAAGCTAAAGAGAATGCAGCTAAAGTGTCAGCAGTAAGGCGGAAGTCCGCCAGTCGTAGAGAAAGGTTGCACCTTGGTGTTGGTAAATGCGATCGCACTTTACAAACTTTTATGAAGTTTTTCCTAGACACCAGTGACCTTGTGGGAGAGCCTTTCATGGTCAGCCTAAGCCATGATTAGCTTAAAAAGAATAGGTACATCATTAGGTATCACTAGACGAATGTCAATGGAGTGAATCAAGTTTTCCAAACAATGGTATAGTATACCAGTCCTAAATAGGCTGTAATAATTTTTAATGATTTGCTCTCCCGAAATAATTCACAGCAAGACTTTTAAAAAAAGTGTATTGTACAAATTTTAGGGTCACTATAAATCAGATTTGAGTACCATCCTGATTTAAACAATGTTGGATTTTGTCAACTAATGGATAATATTCTGAATGCTGTCGCTGATTGTATTCTCAAGGCAGAGTCTATTCTTTTCATTGCTGGAGCGGGTTTATCTGCAGACTCTGGGTTGCCAACATATCGTGGTGTTGGTGGACTTTTTGAAGGGGTTCTTACTCAAGAAGGTATACCAATCGAAGAAGCAATTAGTAACAAAATGTTACAAACTCGTCCCGAAGTAACTTGGAAATATCTGTGGCAAATTGGAGCAGCCTGTCATAGAACAAAATTTAATCGTGCTCATGAGGTGATTGCACAAATCGAGTCTTGGAAACCAGATACATTGGTATTGACGCAGAATATAGACGGATTCGAGCGTGCCGCCGGAAGTAAAAACTTGATTGAAGTACATGGGCGACTCTCGGAACTCTATTGTGTAAATTGTTCTTACAGGACAACTGCAGAAGAACTCCTAGCTGGATATAGTAAACCGATGAATTTGCCACCAAAATGTCCAGTTTGTGGAGGATTAATTCGTCCAGATATTGAGCTCTTTGGTGAACATCATATGAGTTCGTCCGAGGAAACTTTCAAGATGCTAGATAATGCAACCATTGATCTCATTTTTTTGATCGGTACTTCCAGAGACTACCCATACATTACTAAACCTTTGTATAAAGCTCACGGGTTAAACGTGCCCATAGTAGAGATAAATCCTGCTGAGACTGCACTTTCAGAAATAGCTGATTACAATATCAGATCCACTGCTGCTGATACACTAGATAAATTGTGGAGTATATGCGAAAAGCGACGGGGAAGCTAACTCTTGGCAAAGGGTTAAGTAAATATTGCTTTTTAAATTAGAAATTAAATTTATGCAACGCGAACGTTTTATAACAGTTGATGGCAAACATTTTCACTACATTTGGTTGCGGGATAACTGCCTATGTCCAAAATGTCGCGATTCTAATTCATTTCAGAAAATCTATGACATTAGTGAAGCACAATCTCCCCCAGAGCCTTTATCGGTAGTGGAGGAGGATGATAAATTAACTATTACTTGGAAAGAACAACCGATTCACCAAAGTGTTTTTCCCATTTCTTGGTTAATGGCTCAGGTTAATGAGCTGGATACTCCAGCAGAATCTTTAAGTAAGATTATTTTATGGAATAAAGCTGAGGTACAAAAACAGACAACCCTAAGACACGATTTTCACAATTGTGATTCTGATGTGTGGGTGAATCAGCTTTTTAGCTTGGGTTTTACCATACTAGAAAATATACAATCGACAAAAGAATTAGAGTCTTTGGTTTGCTCTATTGGACCGATTTATGAAACTTACTATGGAAGATTTATACCAGTAAAGCCAATTAAGGGTACTGAAGCTGTAGATTTAGCCTATTCGTCTGTTTATCCTTTGTTACCTCATACTGATTTTACTTACCTCAATGTAGGGCGAGTATTACAGTTTCTTTATTGTGTAGAGCACAATGCTTCTGGCGGGGAGTCAATAGTGGTAGATGGCTATCGTGTAGCTAAAGATTTTCGTGAAAATTATCCTGAATACTTTAATGTATTAGCTGAAACTCCAGTACATTTTAAACAGTTTGATTTACATAGTCAATATTATTTATGTAATATTCATCCCATCTTAAAACTAAATCAAAAAGGTGAAGTAAGCGAAATTTACTTCAGTCACAAAAACTGCAAACCCAATTTAAAAATTGACAAAATAGAATCTTTCTATGAAGCTTATCGAGCTTTCTTTAAGTATTTAAAAAGTCCTGATTATCAATATTGCTATCGCCTCAAAGCAGGAGATTGTTTAGTAATACAAAATTTCAGAATCTTGCATGGAAGAACAGCCTATGATGCTAATCATGGCACTAGACATCTTGAGGGCATATTCTTAGATTGGGACTACTTTAAAGGAAGACATCATTTTAAGCAATTTCAGCATTTATATAGCGAAAGGCAGAGGGCAGATGGCAGAAGGCAGAAGGTAAAAGATTGACAGGTAAAGTTTCAGTATTCGGCATTTTCATAACCGCATTGCGCTTAGCTATACTAGAAAAATAAATAGTAATTACGCAACTAGTACATTTAATTTATAGAGTTATTTATAACATGTTTTATCAAAAGGTAGTAACTGATGCCAAACATACTAAAGAACTGAACAAACCTGAGCGCTTTGTTAAGATTTCTGCCAGAGAAGATCGATGTGATTTACCATCTGCAACTTGGAACACACTCTTAAGTAATACTTATTTACAGACTTGGAAAGGAATAATTCTGAACAAAGGTGTCACCGAAATAGGAATTTATCCTATGCTTTTATGGGAACTTAAACCCCAAACCATAATTGAAATTGGTGCTCTCAATGGTGGCAGTGCTGTTTGGCTAGCAGATAATTTAGAACTTTTTGGAATTAAAGGTTCAGTTTATTCTCTCGATATCGATTTATCTCTTCTAGATCAACAAGCTAGGAGCCATCGAAAAGTAACTTTTATTGAAGGAGATTGTCATAATTTAAGTGCTGTTTTACCAAAAACAATGCTCGATCAACTTCCTCATCCTTGGTTAGTTATAGAGGATGCCCACGTTAATGTTCTGGGAGTAGTGGAGTATTTTCACGCTAATGGTCTAACCAGTGGAGATTATTTAATTGTAGAAGATACTAACAAGTCTATCTGGGATTATGGGAGCGAGAATTGGGAAGATAAAGAAGAATATGAAAAAGGAAGGCAAAAAATGTCTAACTTAAGGGGTTGGTTGCTTGAGCACGAAGATGAGTATTTGATTGATACCTACTATCAGGATATGTACGGCTACAATGGATCGAAAAATTGGAATTCTATTCTTAGAAAAATCTAATGGTACAATCATCAAGTGGATTTTTTGCTTGAGCCCCTTAAAGTGACTTAAAATAATGCCCTATTTAAGGTAAAGAGAATGCAGCTAAGGCGTCACCAGCAAGGCGGCAAGTCCGCCAGTCGTGGAGAAAGGTTGCACCTTGTTTTTGGTAGAATGCGATCGCACTTTCATTACCATTGAGCACACTCCACTCCAATCGCCCACAGCCTTTATCAAGTGCCATATTTGCCAAATGGCGAAAAATTTTACTGCCTATACCCTGACGACGATATTGAGGTAGAACAAACAAAGCTTCCAAATATAGACCTGGTTTCATCAAATAAACAGAAAAATTGAAGAAGTAGAGAGCGAATCCAGCTGGAACACCATTCACACAAGCAAGGATTGCCTCAGCCTCAGGATGAGCACCGAACAAACTTTTATGAAGTTGTTCACAGGTGCCAGTGACCTTGTGAGAGAGTTTTTCATGGTCAGCTAGAGCCATGATTAGCTCGAAGAGAATAGGTACATCATCAGGTGTCACCGGACGAATGTCAATTGAGTGAGAAGTCATAATGCACCAGTAGAAATATAGCGTTTCAGCAATCAGATGTGAATCAAGTTTTCCCAACAATGGTAATACCATTTTTCCTCAAGTCGTGAAAAAAGCATGTACGTATCACTGCTATGTGGATCTCATCAACCAACATTTACCTGAATTCAAAATATTCAAAATGCTTATACTAAAAGCAGATATGTGCACAGGCCCTCTCCATGTCTCAACCCTCTCCAGCTCCCTATCAATCCGTGCTGCCGACGATGTACGATGTACCCAGTGAAGAAGTCGGAGATCCCGGTTTGCCTGATGAATTCCACCGAGTGCAAGCAGAGTTATTGAGTGAGACTTGTCGCTCGCCTCTCTACCCAGCAGAGCGCCTCTTCAAAGCAAGCGACCTTAATCTCTATTATGACTCCCGCAATCCACGTCTTTACAAGCGTCCCGATTGGTTTCTTGCCCTGGATGTGCCCTGCTTCGATCGCCAACAAGATCTACGCTGGAGCTATTTGGTCTGGCAAGAATCGGTGAATCCATTTTTAGTGATCGAGTTGCTCTCCCCCGGCACAGAAGCAGACGATCTAGGAGAAGCGGTGCGTCGTATCAATCAGCCTCCTGGCAAGTGGGACGTCTATGAGCGCTTCTTACGGATTCCCTATTATGCAGTTTACGATCGCTACCACAATCAATTTCGGGTTTTTCGCTTGGAGGGAACGCGCTACCAGGAATTGCAACTGCCGGAATCCGGGTTGTGGTTTGAGGAATTGGAACTAGGCTTGGGAACTTGGGATGGGAAATATCAAGAGATTTCCGGTTTGTGGCTGCGTTGGTACAATGCTCAAGGGGAATGGTTGCCGACGCAGGCTGAACAGCTTCAGCAGGAGCGACAACGAGTTGAACAGGCTGAAGGGATTGCTCAACAGGAACGACAACGAGCTGAACAGGAGCAACAACGAGCTGAACAGGCTGAAGCTGAGGCGCAACAGACTAAACAACAGTACGAGCAATTGCTAGAACAATTACGAGCTAAAGGCATTGACCTGGAACATTAGTATGGGATAATGGCTAATTACTAATTGCTAATTGCTAATTACTAATGGCTAATGGCTAATGGCTAATGGCTAATGGCTAATTGCTAATGGCTAATTGCTAATGGCTAATTGCTAATGGCTAATTGCTAATGGCTAATGGCTAATTGCTAATGGCTAATGGCTAATGGCTAATGGCTAATTGCTAATTGCTAAATTTGGTCTTAGACCTCTGACGCTCGTTCCTCGCTACCGCTAACACTATCGTTGACGAAGAAATAAAAAAAGATTTTCCTTGATTTCAATCCTCTTCTTTTAAGGAGAGGTAATTGTCCATTGTTCATTATCCATTATCAAGAAAGTGAATTTACTAGCAGCAGTATCCTACAATGAATGGGCTTCCCGCTGCTTTTGGTGATTTTAGGCATCTTCTCTTCATTCAATTGGGGACGCGAAGCGCTTCTGGGGAGCTCTTCGAGAAGCTGCTTTCGGTAATGATCCAAGTTTTATTATTGTCCTCTATCTCACTTTATGGTATAGCTTAAAGAGCAAAATTTAAGTTAAAAATTATCAGTTTGCTCAGCATGAAGTATAAAATTGTTGTTCTTTGGGCACATCCACGCTCTCTTTCTACTGTGTTTGAACGGATGATGATGGAAAGGGGAGACTTTAAAATTTTTCATGAACCTTTTGCTTATATATACTACGTTTTACATAAAAAAGCACCTGCTACAGGGATGATTATTAATCCTCAACATCCGACAAAATTTGAAGATATTAAAAATTACATTATACAAGGTTCACAAAAACAACCTGTCTTTTTGAAAGATATGGCATACCACTGTTATGAGTATCTGCTGAATGATCAAAAATTCTTGACAAATTTGACTCATACTTTTATCATTCGTGATCCAGCAAAATCAATACCTTCTTACTATTTTTTGGATTCAAATATCATTGAAGATGAACTTGGTTACAAACAGCAATATTATCTCTTTAAAAGAATAACTGAGTTGTTAGGCAAAGCACCAATATTGATTGATGCTGATGATTTGCAGCGTTATCCCAAGAAAATTTTGTTTTCTTATTGCAAGCAACTCAACATCGAATTTATGCCCAAGATTTTTGAATGGAAGCAGTTTTATGAGCAACAGTGGAATATTTGGAAAATCTGGCACGCTGATGTAGCATCCAGCACTAGGATTTATTCAAAAAATATAAATGAATATGAAGAAAATATTACTAACAATGACAGAATTAGAGAACTTTATGAGCATTCTTTACCATTCTATGAGCAAATGTACAAATATAGACTTTTGCCAGATTCAACTAAGATGCTATGTAATTAAGCAAGAAGTAAATAAAAATTGATTTAGGGGAATAACTGTGTCTTATTCAGTTTGGCATCCTTTTACCAACATGGGCGAGTTTGTAGAAAACCCGCTTATTCTTACGAAAGGAAAAGGCATTTATCTATACGATAAGCAGGGAAATTGCTATTTAGATGTCAATGCTTGCTTGTGGAGTTTAAGCCTGGGCTACGGGCGAGAGGATATCATTGAGGCAATGATGAACCAAGCTAGAGAAATTGCCTGTTTACCCCTATTTAGTCGGGCTCATCAAGCTGCTGTTGACTATGCGGATAAACTCTTGGGCTATCTCAATGGGGATTTTTCCAAAATTTTCTATACTTCCGGGGGTTCAGAGGCGATTGAGACGGCTATCAAAATGAGTCGCGCTTATCACTGTGTCACAGGTAATCCCCAGAAAACGAAAGTAGGTCACTTCAGCAACTCCTATCATGGAGTCTCACTGGGTGCTTTGAGCATTATGGGGATTCCCTCAATTCGGAAAAATGTTGGTCCGATTCCTCCCGATAGCTTTAATATTCCCATGTCTTATGAGATTAATCAAGACAATTGGACAGAGTATTTAGACAAGATTGAACAGGCTATCTTAGCTCAGAATGTGGAAGCTGTTGCTGCTATTGTCATAGAACCTGTTATGGCAGCGGGAGGAATTATTCCCATACCACCTCAGCTTATTCAGGCACTCAAGAAGTTTTGCGTTACCCACAATATTCTGCTAATTTTGGATGAGATTGTCACTGGATACGGGCGGACGGGTAAATTATTTGCCTATCAGGGTATGGGTATTGTTCCAGATTTAATTACAGTTGCTAAAGCCATCACCTCAGGCTATGCTCCCTTAGGAGGAGTATTGGTGACAGCCAAAATTGCTGAGCCATTTATGACTACGGATGCGACGTTAAATCATGGCTTTACTCACGGGGGACATCCAATTGCTTGTGCAGCAGCCAGTAAAACTCTAGATATTTTGTACGGCGAAAGAATTCTCAATCATGTTAAGGATAATGCCGATTATTTCTATCAACAAATGCAGGCTTTAGAGGATGAGTTTGAGATTGTTGAGCAGGTGTGGGGGTGTGGTTATATGTATGGAGTTAAGCTAGTTGATGAACATGATGCAGCTAATCTTGCTCCTTTTGCCAGAAAATATGGTTTATTATTCAGAAGACCTGC
>JAAHGL010000279.1 GCA_010692635.1 Symploca sp. SIO2C1
AATTCCCAATTCCCAATTCCCAATTCCCAATTCCCAATTCCCAATTCCCAATTCCCAATTCCCAATTCCCAATTCCCAATTCCCAATTCCCAATTCCCAATTCCCAATTCCCAATTCCCAATTCCCATAATGTTTCTTTCTCTCGAATACGAACCGGCTTTGGAATCTTTAGGATCTGACTATTTCGATGAAGTAGTGGCAGCAGAGTTTCCTTGCCATATCCTACGCTTTCGCAATGACGAGCTGCTACCTCTGATGGGATTAGAGCCTAGTAAGGTACAAGAAGCTGATTTTATTCAAGCTTTTGGCAAATTTGTGGGCATGCGACCTTTTCTCGCACTGCGATACCATGGCTATCAGTTTGGGGAATATAACCCTAGACTAGGTGATGGTAGAGGCTTTATCTATGGCCAAGTAAGGGGAAAGGATGGCAAACTGTATGATTTTGGTACCAAAGGTTCTGGTACTACCCCCTACTCCCGTAGTGCTGATGGAAGACTGACTCTTAAAGGTGGGGTTCGAGAAGTACTGGCAGCTGAAGCTTTGCATTACTTAGGTGTTAATACTTCCCGCTGTTTGAGTTTGATCGAAACTGGTGAGTCTCTATGGCGGGGTGATGAGCCTTCTCCCACTCGCTCATCGGTAATGATACGTTTTAGCGATTCCCACATCCGGTTTGGTACTTTTGAGCGGTTGCACTACCTCAAGCGTAAGGATTTAACGGGAAAACTATTAGACCATGTAATTGAGTATTACTATCCCAAAATTACTTTCCCTGAGCAAGGAGAAGATAAAACTGATAGCTATATTCAGTTTTATGCTGAGTTGGTGCAACGGGTGGCACAACTAACAGCACAGTGGATGGCAGCTGGTTTTTGTCATGGGGTTCTCAATACTGACAATATGTCGATTACGGGGGAAAGTTTTGATTATGGCCCCTATGCCTTTATCCCCTCTTATAATCCACAGTTTACCGCTGCTTATTTTGACTATTATCGGCGCTACAGTTACGGCAATCAACCAGAAATTTGTGCGTTGAATTTGGAGATGCTGCAACAGCCATTAGCAGCTGTCATTCCCATCAAGGAGATGGAAGCAGCTTTAGCCAAGTTTGGAGAACATTATTACGACAATTATCAGCAACTAATGCTGAATAAGTTGGGTTTTGAGCAGTTACCAGAATCTCAGGAAAGGGAGTTATTACAATTAACGATTCAACTGCTTCACGATACTCAGGTAGGTTACCATGCTTTCTTTGCAGAATTGGCTCAACAGTTTGACTCGAGCTGGCGAGATGATTTAGGTAAGGTTTTCAGTAATTTGTCATTGTTTCAATCAGCTGCTCAAACAGCAATAGAAACGAAAGGAGGATCTGAGTTATCGGTTTTGGCAAAGTGGCAAGAGTTATACCACCACATTTTACAAGATATGTCCAATGATGAACTAGAGGAAATTGCCCAACGCTTAAGAGATAAGAACCCAAAAACAGCTCTACTAAGACCTGTGATTGAAGAAGTTTGGGCAGCAATTACTCAAGAAGATAATTGGGAACCTTTTTATGAATTATTGAGACGGCTAAGAATTTAGAATTTAGAATTTAGAATTTAGAATGCTTATAAAGTACGGTGACAAAATGACACCATTTAGTTATGATGCAAGAAATTAGCGAATAAATTTCAGATGGCAAGTAGCATTCCTAATGACGCTCGTGTGACAGCTAGGCTTCCCACATCAGTCAAAGATACTTTACAAAAAGCTGCGGATATAACGGGTGCAACTCTCAATCAATTTATCGTTCAGGCTGCAGTTAAGGAAGCCCAAAAAGTGATTAATACAGAACAGGTGATTCACTTATCGCTCCAAGATGCAGATAGGATTTTTAGTGTGATTGAAAATCCACCTGCCCCTAACAACCATTTAAAAGAAGCTATCCAACGACATCAGGCTTTTTTCAGTGAAACGGATTGAACTTCTCAGTAAGATTCATGCTCGAAAGGGGTTTGATTGTGGAAAGACAGCCCTAAATCAGTTTTTACAGCGCACTGCACGGCAGCATATTCAGAAAGGATTATCTCGAACCTTTGTTTTGGTTGATGATGAGCAACCATCAGTTATTATCGGCTTTTTTACTTTGTCTTTGTGCGAGGTAAGGGTTGAGTGTCTTCCTCCCCGTTGGGCAAAGAAATATCCCTCTATTGTTCCTGGGGTGAAGTTGGCAAGGTTAGCAGTGTCTTTAGATTGGCAAAGGCAGGGAATAGGCAGTATTTTGTTAATAGAAGCCATGAAACGAGCTTTGGTTATTGCTGAAAACGCAGGGGTGATTGGGTTATTTGTGGATGCCAAAGATATCTCAGCCAAAGCTTATTATGAGCGATATGGGTTTGAAGGGACGAAAGAGCGTCCCTTATTGTTGTTTTTGCCTTTATCTAGTTTAGGTAGGGCTTTAGATGATTAATCATAATTCACAAACCCTCCTAACGCTAACCTTTGCCCTGAAATAGTCCTATTGGTATTGATTCAAGTTAAAGTAAGTGCAGATAGATTGTTATTGATTACGTAAATTTAGTGTTCAGCTTCAGTTGGTGGCGTTGTTTGCTAGTAATGCCTGCAATTTTGACCATTGTCAACGGTGGGATGAGAGCCTCTGCCCGTCCTGCGGCTGTGTTTATTCCCCATATGGAGCACATGCAGCAAAACTTGCCAGTAGGATTGGCGATGCGTTTGCCTGATAGGATTTTGTTCAGCGAACCGTCAGATATTCAAGAAGACCAACTGGTGGTGCGTTCCTTTCCTTCAAGTAATCCCCAAAGTTTTACTGTAAGCTTATTTACTTGCGATCGCAATCCTCAACCTTGCTTGTTAGGTAGCTTTATGGTAGATAAGAGCACATCTGTTAGTGCTCAGCGAGAACTACAGCGGCATCAAGCTCTAGGTGATTACGTAACCTTAGACAAGAATATTAGAGGATACTTGATAGAAGGTCCACGACAAAATCCCTATTCTGCATTTTCGACATTTATGTGGCAGCAGAATGGTATGATTTATAGCCTCAGTTTTCCGGCAATTGAACAGCAGAATATGCTGCAGATGGCGGTTTCGATGGCGCGGGAAAGACCATTTTATCGGATTGGTGATTAGGGAGTAGGGTATCGGGAGCATCCCCATGAGAGCAAATCGAGGGGTAATTCACTCATTACTCTCGAGAAACATGCTCAAAGCTAATGGCTAATGGCTAATGGCTAATGGCTAATGGCTAATTGCTAATGGCTAATGGAAGAGAATTGTTTCTCAATTGCAATTGGGGGTGCGAAGCGCTCCTTGGGAGCTTTTAACTGGAGTTTAGACTAATTCAAAAAATACGCTACATGTAGCGCAGTTATTCGACTTGCAACCATTATATATGGTCTACAAACGGCATTTAGTCTAAGAAACAAGGCAGAAGGCTCTAAGGAAAGAGGGTTTGATACCAAATCCGGTTATTGTGGGGTACTTATCAAAATCACCAAATCTTTTCCAGACAAAGGCTTTGATTTTTTTTAATAGACCCTTGGTAAAGCGGATTTGGTATGACTTGTTTCTTCCATTCATTGCGGGTGCGGCGGCACCCGTCGGGCGGCTCTCGAGACACTAGGAAATTGTATCGATGGGCTCATTTTCCAAGGCACCGCAAGTGGAAAATCCCTAACACTGAGATCTTGCACCTGATGTTGAAAACCGGATTTTGAGCAAAATTACAACGAATTCAATAGGGTTTCAGCTTCTCAAAATCCGGTTTTTTAGATTTTTGGGGCTTGGTGCAAGATCTCAGTAACACCTACCACCTCTTTCCCTCACCTAACACCTAACACCTAACACCTATGGAACCCGAAATTTACGACTTATTCAGCAAGCCCTAGTTAGCTGCTCGGCTCTTACGTATAATTACGTAAGAAGTGAAAACTTTAATAATTCAAACTATTCCTAATACACAAAAATGTATAGAAACAGAGATTAAACTATTCTGCATTTAAATTAGTATAATAATTCATGAAAAGCGCTATTAATAATAAATATACCAACCCCAAAATAGAGCTCACAAGCTTTTAAACAAAAGAAAAATGACGATCAAATGGCAGCAAAAAAACAAAAAATAAGGAAATGTAGTGATTACGGTTTAAATGCATATCGGGTTTAATTTAATATTAAGTAATATTTAAAATTCAAAAAATAAAAAACTTTTTATTGGATGATATTGTTACAGCTCGAAACAGTATCGTCGGCAAAGGAGTGTCAGTTGATCCAGTTTGCGCTACTAGTCCATCTACTCCTAATATTGTGCTCGCCTTCTTTTGCGATCCTGATGGCAATAATCTGGCTCTTCGTCAGGATAACTATGTGCCCACGGTCGTACTCCCAATTTGTGGACCGCCTAAATGCAATAATTGCCCTTAATAATAGGTACGCACTTCTAGTGGTGTGACATACCTGAAAGTGTAGAATTCTCTTAGCGAATTGAGAGGGCTCTATAACCTCTCCTTCTACCAGGATAACGGTATTGATATCACGGGGGACTTTGAATTAGGGTTCTCCCTACTCCAATCCCTCGAAAGCTCCTTTACTTTCAAAGGGATTGGATATTTTTTTATCAATTGATAATTGACAATTGATAATTGATAAATTTGGTTTAAGACCTCCTGTTGGAATTGATTTGGGTTGTAAGAATGCTATAACGCTTTCCACTGGAGATAAAATTAGGAAATCATTATTTCTTAATTTTCCAACTGCCTATGCTCTCCTCGAATACTCAATCCCACAAATCAGTTGAAATCTCTACTTTGTCTGCATCTGAACAGCCATCATGGGAAATTAAGTTGCTGTATGACGGTCAATGTCCGTTGTGTATGCGAGAGGTCAACTTCTTGAGAAAACGGGATGCTGGTTTAGGAAAAGTAGCATTTGTGGATATTGCAGACGATAACTATACTCCCAAAGACCATGCCGGGGTAGACTTTGAAACGGCAATGGGACGAATTCATGCTGTACTTCCCGACGGTACGATCATCAAAAATGTAGAGGTCTTTCGTCGAGTCTATGAAATCCTAGGCATGGGATGGATCTATGCTGCAACCAAACTACCGGTGATTGGTTGGATTGTGGATAAATTATACGAAATTTGGGCTGACTGGCGACTTGCTCTAACAGGACGTCCGGACTTAGCTACTATTATGACCGAGCGCCAGGAGCGAATTGAATGTAATAGACTTGAGCGTTGCCGATTGAACAATGATAATGAACTATGACTGTTTTCCTCAATAAGACATAGAGTAAGGCGATCGCAAACGGAATTTCCAGCTCTATCGTCAAGAACGTTATGTAGAATTTAATTTGGTTGAGGTAGATATCGCCCATGAGTAACGATTTAGCTAGCCAACTTCGGGAAGGAACGAAACATTCCCACACTGCAGCCGAAAATACGGCATTTACGAAATGCTTCCTCAAAGGTGTTTTGACATCCTCCCCGCCCTTGAAGGACGGGGATTCCTACTAGCCGAACAGTGATAGCTGAACGTACTCTCGGTGGGTTGACGCTTCTCTAGCTGCTGCTCCCTTTGCGGAAGTCTTACGCCTGCCTCCACGTCCGTTTAAGCTCTCGGAATGTCCTCCCGCGAGTTTGATATTCTTTGCGGCATTCACATCACGGTCGTGGGTTATGCCACAGTTTAAGCAAGTCCACTCTCTAATGGAGAGGTCTAACTTGCCACCACGGAAACCACACTCAGAACAGGTCTGGCTTGTTGGTTCCCATCGGCTGATTACTCGAAATTCACGACCGTACTTTTGGACCTTACCTTCTAAATATGTCCGGAACTGTCGCCAACCCAAATCACTGATAGCTTTGGAGAGTTTCCGGTTTTTAACCATCCCTGCAACATTCAAGTCCTCTAAGACAATCGTTTGGTTCTCACGAATTATCTGGGTGGATAGTTTGTGCAAGAAGTCTGTTCGGGTGTCTTTCAGCTTGGCTTGTAGTTTAGCTTTGCGCTTTCTAGCACGTTCATAACGCTTACTTCCTCTCGTCTTGCGGGACAAGTTCTTACTCAATCTGCGCAGTCGATTGATTCGCTTTTTCAAAGGTTTGGGCGCATCGATTTTTTGACCATTGTCCAGGGTTGCAAAAGTAGAGATGCCTAGGTCGATACCAACACTTTTCTCGGTGTTGGGCAAAACCTCAGAAACTATCTCAACAACGAAGCTAACAAAGTATCTGCCAGCAGCATCCTTGATAATAGTTACCGATGTTGGTTCAGCTGGTAGTGGTCTAGACCAAGCGATTTTGAGCTTCCCAATCTTGGCTAACTTAAGACAATCACCTTTGAGGCTAAAACCCCTTTGAGTAAACCGGGCTGACTGCTTAGCATGACGTTTCTTGAACCTTGGCGGTTTAACTGGTTTACCTTTCCGCTGTCCTTTGCAGGATTTGAAAAAGTTTTGATAAGCCTGCTCTAAATCATTGAGAGACTGTTGCAAAGGGACGCACGAAACCTGGGACAAGAAAGTCCGTTCGATTATCCTTTTAGCTTGGGTTATGAACTGTTTCTGGAGTTCGGCATTCTTAGGCTTCTTCTTTCCTCCTTGGTACTGAGCAATACAGAAGGCTAAAGCATCGTTCCAGACCACTCGAACACAGCCAAACAACCTAGCTAGTGCCATTTGTTGTCCGACTGTTGGATAAATTCGGTAGCGATAACGTGCTTTCATATAATGATTATAGCATTTGGTCTACCGTATGAGTAATCGACTGAGAAAATGCAAGCACAGTGTTACAGCGTTATAATCTCACTTGGTCTTTGTTACCAAATATAGAAAAAGTTGTTTGACTCCGAAGGGCTAAAAACCCTAGAACTAGCCTTTAAGAATGTTGCTAGAAAAATGGATTTTAAGATAATCGAATTTAACGGGGAATCTGATCATGTACACTTGTTGGTTGAGTACCCTCCAAAACTTTCGATATCTACACTTGTTAATCATCTCAAAGGAGTTTCAAGCAGAATGTACCGGAAGCAGTTTCCCTCAAATAGCAAACAATTGTGGAGCCCTAGTTATTTTGCTTCATCCTGTGGCGGCGCTCCAATTGAAGTACTTAAGCAATATATTCAGAATCAAAAGTCGCCCTAGAAGGGCGAGGCTTCAAACCCATTGTTTTGGTGAAAAAAGAATTCTTCCGCAAGCTGACAGCCAACTTATATTTTGTCTACAGTGCTTTGGAAGAAGAGATCCAGCGCCATCTCAATCATCCTGTAGTCAGTTCGATCTATTTCCCGGAACTCGATCGCAAGGCAAAATTAGAGGAAGATCTGGCTTTCTACTACGGTGAGAACTGGCAAGAGGAAATTGTTGCTTCTGAAGGGAGTAAGGCTTATATAACTCGTATCCAGAAAGTAGCAAGCACTGAACCAGCACTCCTAGTTGCCCATGCTTATGTTCGGTATATGGGTGATCTTTCTGGGGGTCAGAGTTTGAAAAATATTGCCCGTTCTGCAATGAATTTACCACCGGATCAAGGAACTGGGTTACATGAATTTGATCAAATTGCCACTGTCGAGGCAAGACGGGCATTCAAAGGGAAGTACCGTGATGCCTTGAATTCCCTGCCAGTGGATGAAACTCTAGCTCAAAAAATTGTAGAGGAAGCTAACAAGGCTTTTACACTCAATCGCAATCTTGCCGATGAGTTAGAACCGGATGTTAAAGCAGCAATTGGAGAGGAAGAGTTTGAGCGGCTAACCCGCAAAGAGCAACCGGGTAGTACTGAAGCGTCAGTAGCTCGGTAGTATTTTGTTAAATGTAGGATGCTCAGCAGTTTCTGTTGCTTCCGATATCGCTTTCAATTTTCTTTGCCTTGTTGCGCCTACCTGTAGGTGTTTTTTGATGGAGGAGAAATTTTTGGCTTACATCCCCTGTCACCTAAGAGTTTGAAGCCTCTTACCCCTATCAAGAGGTAGTCGCAACTGCTAAAAGGCTTGCTAACATTGGTTTTTAGCTTAATTCTCTCACTGCTCTTTTGCAACTCTCAGTTCTAGAATGCTACAATTTGGTTCGGTAGTCGCAAATGAACCTCGAAAACTAAACATAGTAAGCTTTTCACATGCCTGCGGTTCCAATCAACTTGAATCCCTATCAGGGATTGAAACGATGACCTGCGGTATACCCAGCACTCCACCGGAGGTGCGGCATGGTTCCAATCAACTTGAATCCCTATCAGGGATTGAAACGGGGCAAAAGGAACTGGGAAGGGAACCTTTCTCGAGTTCCAATCAACTTGAATCCCTATCAGGGATTGAAACAAGAAATGCAGCCTAATTGGTCAAAATTTTTTGAGGTTCCAATCAACTTGAATCCCTATCAGGGATTGAAACATTCGTGGAGTTTACTGGAGGCAATTAGATGACAGTGTTCCAATTAACTTGAATCCCTATCAGGAATTGAAACGCGAAATATTCACCTACAATCTGCTGAACTTCCTGGTTAAGATACTGTTGGCGAATCGATGTAGGGTGTGACCCCTCACCAACTAAACTACCGTGTATACAAGATTCTCACCGAAATAGGTCAAGATCTTGCTACCCCCCTTATTCCCCCCTTACTAAGGGGGGA